>JAHZKD010000294.1 GCA_022600605.1 Actinomycetes bacterium | reverse complement strand
CCACTGTAGGCAGAATCCCCGGAGGCCGTATAGACGTGGTACTCCGCGCCCTTCTGGCCGTAAACCTTATGAACATCAGCCGCCATGGTCTTCTCCTGCAATGCGGGGCGGGGCCCCTATGAACTTGCGAGTGAATCCGCTCATGGAATAGATGCCGGCCGGCGGGTCCATGGGCGGATACTTTCCAGCCATCGCCGTTTCCAGGCGGATAGCGTAGTGGTCGAACCAGGTGGTACGGCTGGCCGTTTCTGGCAGCTTGCCCACCGAGATCAGGTAGTCGTGATCGATGCTTTCAGAGCCCACGAGCGGGACACCGCACAGGATCACCGGGCCGTAGCCCAGCTTTCGCGCCACCTCGGCAGCAAACCAGCCGCTCGAGAAGTGGTTATTCAGTTCCGGGTGCCAGTGGTCGACATGAGGAAAGCGGGCCTTGTCGGTGCCCTGCCGGACACGGGCATGCAGCGGCGCGTCGGGGCGGATATCCTCAACCTCCGGGTGCATGGTGGCCACCCAGGCCACGTCGTGGCACCACAGGTAGCTCAGGTTCACCCCAGCCTTGGTTGCGCCAGGGTAGGCCTCAAGGGCGCCTGCCATGTCGTCGTGGACACAGGGAGCTCCACCGATGATCAGACAAGGTCCTTCAGCCATTCGATACTCTAAAAAAACCCCGGCCCGAAGACCGGGGTCAAGTGCCACTAGGAGGGTTAATCGGAATCGGTCACCGTACCCACGGTCACGTTGGTGGTGTCCACCACGCCGCTCGCGTTGGAGTTGACGAGGTGCCGGCCATAGGTCGTTACCGACCCGGACAGCAGGACCACCACGTCGATCAGGTCACCCACCGCCAGCAACGAGCTGGCATCGTTGAAGTAACCCGAGCCATCGACCGAGGCGTGCGCGTCCTCGGTGATGTAGGTCCAGACAGCAGGGCCGCCAGTACCCAAAGCACCCTCGGACAGGGTATCGATTCGATTCGACTGGCCACCCACCGGGTTGAGGTTTTCCAGAACAAAAGCCATGTCAGCCTCCCCTTACGCTTCGTAGCACTGGACTTTGACGGCACCATTGCCCTCAATAGCCGCAGCGCCGGCAGAGAACAGGCCGTTACACAGCCAGGACGTTTTCTCCGCGATGTAGTTGATCTCGGTTCGGAAGTCGATCCCGACCGCCAGGCCCGTCGAGCCCATCGATCCGCCGTGATAGAACAGGGTGGATCGCTCGTTGCTTGACAGGGTCAGGCCGCCCTCGTCCCGATCCTCGATCACCTTGATATTGAACCCGAGCCACTTGGTGATTTCACCGTCGACCAGAGCCTTGATCGCGTTCTTGTCGAAGGTGTTGGCATCGGGATCGCCCAGCAGCCCGTACAGGTTGTTGGCGTGAATAGCGGCGTGCCGGTCAGCCTGAGAGACACCCTTCGCGTCCATCTTCTGCTTGGCCTCGCGCATCTTCGCGGTGTTGAGGTTGGTGTCGGTGCCGCCGATGTTCTCGTCAACGGCGGTCAATGCGGCCCCGGCCTCGATCACGTCGATGATGATCTGGTCTTCGCGCCGACCGATGGCCCCGGCGATTACCGTCGCCAGTTGCTGCTTTTCTTCGTAGTTGACCTTTTGCTGGTCGAAGATGTCGGTGTATTCCGGCGCGTTCCAGTCGGCCAGGGTAGCGGCTACCCGGGCGTGGCTGATGTTCATCGGAACCACGTCGGTCTGAGGAACCCGGGCGGTGGCCATACCTTTGCCCATGGTCGGGAACTTGTGCTGATTGCCCACGACCCCGGTCTTCACGCGCACAGTCGGGCGCAACATGCCCATGCCCTGATAGGCGTGCTTGACGTCGGAGTCGAATTGTTGAACCTGGGCGGCGGTGAGATGAATACTCATGCTCTGTCTCCAGTATGAAAGTGAATAACCTTCGCCTGGAGATAGGCCCTGGGGAGGGGTCTCCGACTTGCCGCTAACTAGCCGGCCTGCCGCCCAGTCTGTTCCTGGGTGTCAGCGGGTCCACCGGGTGGATTGGCCGCTGCAGTGATTATAGTCTGGGTGACCGTTCGGTCAAATTCTGTTCAGTTGGTCAGGCCATGCACGATGCGCCGTGCGGGGTTTGCTGTGGGAGTCTAGGCATCAGGTCGTGACATCGGTAAGAAGCGTCGTCACATCCCGCAACGACAATTGACTGATATCGAAGACATGCGTACCCGCTTCGTACCATCCAAGGTTGACCAGCAGGAACAACCGATTGGTCAGCGTGTTGATGTACTGTGGTGGAGTTCGAATCGTCACCTCGCGCTCAGTGTAGACCCCGGTATTGATGCTCGAACCAATCGAAGTCTGTGCAATCACCTGACCGAGTGCGCCCGATCCGACCCGATACACCTTGAAGTCCGCCCAGGCTTCTTTCGCTGTGTCCGGGCTTATCTTCAGTTTCAGATCAAACGAGTAGTAGCGCTCAGGCTCAAGGAACGGAACCGGGATATACAGGCGGAAATCGACATTGCCGGCCCCTGACGCGGTGATGGTATGCCGCCAAGTGTAGGTGCCGTCGCTGTTATCGACTCGGCTCATAGCGTCCGAACCACCAGTAATAGCTTGCATCCATCGGGAGTGATGGAACGCCGATTTAGCACCACTCGATAAAATTACCGAATCGTCGTCGTTGAACTTCGGCATGGTCCCGGAGAAATTGGCCGTTGCTGGCAGTGGAGCCGCAAAGGTTTCGTAGAAAGTTGGCGACCAGGGAGAGACGATCCCGTCTCGGCGTTTCGGGTAAATCTGGAAGTTGTCCGCGTACACCACATTTTCAGGCACGCCGACGCCAACATATAAATCGGTGTCGCCCAGTGTGCCGTCACCCATGTCGTAATTCGCGATTGGGTGAGTGATCCGCGTGTCGTCGGTGTTGTCGTTGTAGCCAATCGTCACATAGCGGTTTTCTCGGATGTGAACCGCGTAAAGATAGAAGGAGTCTTCTTCTGTGCCGCCGCTATTGATCGCCGGAATCGTTACCGTTGTCAACGGCGTTCCGAACGTGGTCCAGGTCGTAACCGGGCAGATATAGGCAGAGCCGGACTGATCCCAGCAGGCCGCATAGCCGTTGCCCGATGCGTCGCAGCCGAAATAGATTGCCCCGTGTGCTGTGGTGTTCAGCCAAAACGCCGCTTCTAAAACATAGTCCCGATAAGACGCCGCCAGCGGACGAACCACGGCATCGCCGCTCGATGCTTCTAGACGCCAGCTAGGCTGACCCATGCCATCGTTCGCGTTGGTCTGCTGCGTGATGGTGCCGACATAGGTCCAGCCGCTACCGGAAGTCGGCGCGGCATATTCGGAAAAGTATTTTTTCGCGAAAGCCCCTTGCCCGGTTTCAAAGGCGGTCGTGTTGTTCAGCAACACATCACCCCAAAGGCTGGAAAAATCCGCCGCTGCCGCATAGAAGCCTTCCGGGGAAGGATGGGTACCGTCTTCAAGGTAATTCGTAGCGGCGTCGAGATCGGTAGCGGTCGGATCAAGGAACGATGAAAAGCGGTCGTAAACAATCAAATTCGGAATCACTGCCATCTGTTCTTTCAGATAGCTATTGATTTCCAGAATCATGTTCGCTTCGCGGGGATTGTTTGCCCAGTCGGCGTTGTCCTGCGGCAATATGGTCCCAACCAAGGCAATGATTCCGGCGCCGGTAATCGATGCGATGATGGTGTCGAATTCTGTCTTGATCGTGGCAAGCGTAATTTCGGTGCCTGCGATTGAATCGATGATGTCATTCGCGCCCGCGCTTACATAAATGATGTCTGGCTTGTCGCTGATCGCAGAAGAAACTTGTCCGTCGGGCATCAGATCGGTGACGTTCTTTCCGCTGACGCAATAGTTCGACAGTTGGATGAACCGCTGATTGGTCAGTGCCGACAGTGCGCCCATCTCGCCGTTGGCGGTCGGGCCGTAAGCAGCAACCGGATCGGTGGACGTTGGAATGTCTTTCCACGAATTTCCAAATCCGCCGTTCCTTAGTCCGATGCTGTCGCCGATGACGGAATAGGTCAGGTATCGGGCCTGCGGCGCGTCTCGCTTGATGCCTAGGACAAGGTGTTCTCTGATGTGTTTCGAGATGCTCATCAGGAGTAGCTCAGGCCGGAAAGATTCGCGCCGGCCGCGCCGGGAGTGTTGTCGAAATTGCCGTCACCGTCCGCCCAGGTAGTAGACCCGTCAGAGTCGATCTGAGAACAACGCCAGGACGCGGCGGTTGCGCTGGTCCCGGCGGGCGCTTCGGCAACATAGGTGTAGCCGCCTGAACTGACGACAATCGTCGCCAAGGGCGGATCCATTACAGGGCTATACGGCATGTTCATTTCAGCCTCCCATAGGAATAGACGTGCGGCCCGGGCCCTTCCCGTACCGTTTCTCAAACAGTGCGTCGACCCGGGCGGCGTGCGCCTTGTCGACCGCATACTTGCGCTGGCCCTTGTACGGGCCATCTTCGTAGGTCTCGTGATACATCATGTCGAGCTCCACGTCAGAGACCGGACCAGGCTGTTCGCCGCCGACATCCGGGATGGACTTCTCGCCCAGCGCATCGAAAACTGCGGCCAGGACCGGTGCGGTGTCCGCCGTGGCCCACATGTTCTTGAAGACCGCCGCCTGTTCGTCGTTCAACACGCCCTGGTCGATCAGTTGCCGGGTCTTGGCCGTGAGCTGGTTGACGATCTGCGTACCTTTCGGCCCCATCGCCTCGATCTCGGCCTTCGGGTCGTAGGGTGAGACCAGGCCGCCTAGCTTCTCGGCCACCTTGGAGACGAAACCCTCGAACATCTCCTTGCTCATCCCTGACTCGACCGCCACCTCGGAGGCCACTTGAATCAGCGGGTCGTTCAGGTTCCCCTCCTCGTCCCGGGCCACCACATGATCGGCGCCCTCGGGGATCGCGATCTCGTACTCGTCGGCCTTCTCGACCTTGGTGCCTTCGCGGTTGCGGTACTTCGTCTCAAAGTCGCGCTGGCTCTTGGCGAGCTCCTCGATCCGCGCCTGGCCCTTGTCCGGGTCCCAGAACTTCTCGGGGATATAGTCAGGGCGCCCACCGGCCTCGGGGTCTGCGTCCGTCGGGGGGGATCCGGGAACGCCCTGTTCGGGTGCCTCGGCCACCTCGTTGGCTGCTGAGGCTTGTTCGGTGTCGTCGGTCGGTAGGTCTTCGGCTACGTCCATCAGTGTCTGCGGCATAAATCCCCCTAGTCTTTCTCGGTCATCGGTTCGGACATCTTCATGATATAGGCCACCACCCGGCGCTGGCCCTCGCGGTAGAATCCTTGCGCGGCCCCATCGTGGAAGCCTCGGTTGTGGTCGAATCCCTCCTGGGTCAGGGCCCAGTTCTTCAGATCCTCCAGCACGCGCTTACCGGCCGGCGACGAGAAGCAGGCAATGAACGACATGCGCAGCTGCTCGCGCTCGCGGTTGGTCTCCTCCTGGGCTGCCAGGACCTCAGCGTCGAGGGTATCGAGGGAGGCCCAGCCGCCTAGGTCGGGAATCGCGCTCATTGGCCAGAGGCTCCAGGACAAGTGATCTCGATCGCAGCGCCTGGACAGTTAGCCCCCAGCGCCTCGCGCACCCGGTCCCGGATCAGATCCCGCTCCGCTTCCGTAGTCGCCGAGCAATAGCCGCACACGCCTCGAGCAACGTGCTTGCTGTCATACGAACAGCCCGCCAGAAACAGGCCCGCAGCGACCAGCAGGCCGCCCACGATCAGGTAATACGCTTTCTTCATCGGTCGCTCCTAGGCCGCCATCTCAGGCTGGCCGATCCCTTGTAATTGCTGAGCCGCGGCGGCAGTGCCGTCCTCGGTCGCCATCTGCTGGGCGGCGGCGGCCATGGTCTGGTCGATCGCCTTCTTCTCCTTCTCGTCTCGCATCAGGTCGGCAGGGAACCCGAGCTTTTCAGCGATCCGCCCGACCACCTCCTCGACCTTGATCTCGCGCATGGTGATCTCACGACCTACCAGCGAGTAGGCCAGTTGCAGGGTCTGGACGATCCGCTCGACCTCGTCCAGGTTCTGCAGTTGCGCCAGCGGCCCGGTGACCACGAGTTTCACGCCCGCGCCGCCGATCTTCACGCCCTGCATGTCCATCAGGCCCCACTCGGACAGGATGTCGATCACCCGCTGCATGATCGGGACCATGCCCTCGGTGACCAGCCGGCCGAACTGGGCGCCGATATCCTGGGCGAGCTCCTTCATGCGCTCAATGATCTCTGTGGCCGACCGGATCCCGCCCTGCATCGGGGGGAGGCCCTGATCGAGCAGCGCCGCTTTGATGCTCATCGACAGGCGCTCGTGCTGCAGTTCGCCTAAGTTGATATCGCCCGGGCGCTCCAGTGGCACCAGAGACGCGCCTTGAGGGTGGCCCTGGTTGCGTGAGACAGAGATCACCGATCCTGGGGTGATCCGCACGGTGTCGGGGTTCAGGACGCCATCGTCCACCCCGGTGTAGACGCCTGAGACGGCCAGCGCGGTATTGCGCAGCAGCAGCTCCACGAGCTTGTTGATGGTCTTCACGTCGGCCAGCACGTCCATCAGCGGGCCTCGGCCATTGACCTCCTTCGCCGCCTTGTTCAGCCGCACCACGATCCACGGGTTCGACTTCATGGTGCGCTCGACCAGTTTCTTGTGGCCCTTCTTCAGGTACAGCTCGTAGCGCCAGACGTTCTCCTCGAGATCCAGGTAGGTACACTCCCACAGGCCCTCGATGTGCTTCTCGGGCTCGTCGTGGGTCGCCTTCTTCAGCTCGTCGTCGATTTTCGCATCCGGCCACTCGCCCTTTAAGTTGCGGTGCTTGACCCGAGGCTTGCGGAATACGCCCGCGACCGAGCCCGAAGGCCCCTCGTCCAGGGCCAGCGACAGGATCGGCACGGCCTGGAACACCATCGGCTCGTCGATGTTCGGCCCCTTCTGCGCCAGCATGCCGGCAGTGCCGGTGACCAGGTCCATGGCCCACTCGCCGACTGCGGTGTTGAAGTTGGTGGCGTTGTGCAGGATGTCGAAGGCGAGCTCGTTGTTGGTCTGCAGGTCTTCCCGGGCCTGCTGCCGGTTCTCTTTCGGGATCCCGGGCCCCGGCTCCATCTGCGCCCACTCCCGACCTGCCGGGAACATGTCGGAGACCACCCGGCCGGCGAACTTCTTCACCCCACGAGGGGCGGTCGAGTCGAATACGAAGTCGGTGCGGTTCTCGCCCGGGGTCTCATGCTCGTAGCGGTCGCGCTGCGGCAGGCCGTATCGGTACAACTCACGGATATGGTCGTCCCAGTTGGATTTGTCCGCCCAGGCCGCCTCGGCCCGCTTGATCACGATCTCCGGTGTCGGCTGCATATCAGGTGCCCAGGTTGTCCTTCAGGCCGGTCTCCTCGTCACTGATCAGCGACCGGCGGCCGGCGGTGCGCCGCTTGTAGCGGGCCATCTTCTGCTGTGATTCGGCCTTCGCGGTGGCCTCCTCCTGTTTGCGCAGTTTCTCCTCCTGCGCCAGGGCCCGGGCTTCGGCCCGCTCCGCTGCACTGGTGTCGGGTTTCTTGCCGCCAAAGATGCTCATCAGATCGTTACCTCTCGGGCGCCGGCCCGTTTCATGGCTCGCCACAGCCCCTTCGGAGACAGGGCCGAGGTCCCCAGCCCCATGGCATGCGCCACGATGGTGACGCAGGTTGTGAACAGAAATCGTCTCGGGAGATTGTAGTCAGGCTTGTCCACCTCTACCACCAGGCAGCGGAATCCGGCCTCGAGGTAGTGTCGGATTGCCTCGTGGGTGGGGCGCAGCGGCAGGGCCACCTCGAGCGCGTTTCGGGTCGGATTGACCACGATCGGCACGTCCTCGGCCACCGGCGACAGGGCGAACACATGCTGGAACTGGGGATCGCGCAGGAACGGCCGGAACCACCCCAGCTGTGACGCAGGGCCGAAGAACACCCACCAGCGCCGATGTTCCATGTGGAACAGGGTGTCAGGCTGCACCCATCCACCTCCACAACAGTTGCCGCTGGCGTTCGAGGATCTCGTCCGGGTCGCACCGATCAAGGTCTACAAGATCGCTGACATGAATGTGTACCGCTCCGACCAGCAGCCGGGTCTGCAGCAGGCTGGCCTGCTTCTCGATCAGGTAGTACGGCGGGTCCTGAATGAAGAATCTCGACTCAGGCTGCATAGGGATCGAACCTCGTGTCGGCCACCACGCTCGAAGGTCTCGCCCCCGGCCCCTTTCTCGGCCTGGGGAAATTGGCGTTCATGTCGTCGTCCAGGATCCGGCTCAGGCTGTCCAGCATATCGGCATGGATCCCGACCGGGAACGGCACGTACTCCTCCTCGATGAAAACGTGCACCATGTCGGCCACCCGCTTCTCGTAGTCGGTGTAGTGCAGGGTTCGGGGTAGATACAGGCGCTTCTGCTCGAAGACCGGGATCAGCCGGCGCACCCGGTCCAGATTGCCCAGCGTGCCGGCGAGCTCCTGGATCGGGAATCGGTACTGCAGGTTCTCCATCTCGGACTGAATATGCTCGATGTCGGCCTGCATCCCGTACTTCTCGTAGCCCACCATCTTCGGCATCCACTCGCGGTGCTTGTTGATCACCAGGGCCGCCCGCTCGGTCAGGTTCAGCCGGTCCCGGACCATGTCCAGCACGTAGTAATTGCGATCGTCGGCCAGCCCGATCACCCACAGCGATGTGTAGTCGTTCTCCTTCTTCTTGCCCGAGGCCGGATCCACCAGGACGTAGCGGTTCATGCTGTCCGCCTTGCAGGATCCGTAGTGCATCAGCCACTCGCGCTTGAAGCCCTGAGCGGCGTCGGCCACCGGGTTGAGCAGTTGCTGCGAAGCGAATGTGTAAGGGCCCTGGTCTCGGCGTTTCTTCGCTAGGGCCTCTTTCGTGAGCAGCACGGGCTCACCGTCAACCGTTCCATCCTTAGTGGCAGGGTGGATGCGTGGGATCACAGACTCGCGCCGGATCATTGCTCCGTAGGTGTCCGAGTTTTTGGAGCAATAGCCGTCGGCAATGTAGTTCCCTGTTTCTGTTTCGATCCAGTGTACGTCGCTGAACCCTGGCTCCCGGCTCTGTATGTCAATCTTTTCTGTCACGAGTTGCCCATACAGGCTTTCGACAATCGGGCCCCTCTTGTTTGGGCTGACTTCCCGCAAAAACCGATATCTTTCTCTCCACCCCCCGTTCACTGCGATGTTCACCCGGTCTCTCCATTTTTCATTGGTCGACATCGTCCAGTGCTCGGCAAACTCGAACTGCTTCCCGCGGAGCGCCTCCTTTATCGCTTCTATCATCCTCCCCTCATGGTGATCGCTCTGCGTATAGACGACCACTCCACTTGGGTGATGGGTGTTTTTCCTGAACGTGCCGTCAGCGTCGTACAGCCCGGCCAGGTATCCGGCTAGCTTCGACTGGTCTTCGCTCGCCGGGACCATGAGCCTGCGTAGAGACTTCAGGCGGTGATACTCCAGCCCGATCTGCTTGTATTCTTCGCCACTGCCGTGAGGCCCCTTCCACCACTTGTGTGCATCGGTGCAGGTAACTTGCCGACCATCGGCCAGTTGATAGATAAACACCGGCTGATTCTCGTACTTCCCGGTGGACTTGACCTTGGTCCTTACGATCCATCGTTTCCCGCCCCTCAGTTCCCACCCCACAACTTCGTCACCCACGTTCACGTCGCAAATACGGCGCTGGGTCCAGTCGCTCATGGTTATTTCTGTATCTGGAGATAGGCAAAAGTGATATCTGGTTCCTATGTACCGCACCTTCCCTCCTTCGCTCCCGAGGTTCTGCGACAGCTCCCAGGCATTCGTGGTCTTGGCAATCATGTCGGGCGTGGTGACTGACTTCTCAGTCACGACATCGTCGTACACCAGCAGCCCGAAGTGCTTGCCGGTTGGCATACCATCGACCAGGCCCCACGCCTCGACGGTGGCCTCTTTCGGGTTTGTGGTCCTGCGTAAGACAATCCCGTCGTCCTCACTCCACTTGGGTGCGTCTCGCCTGGGATTCGGCCAGAAGACATCCGGGAACAAGCCGGTAAGAAAAGAGTTCCGCTCAAACTCGGTCTTGATCTGGCGCAGGAAGCCTTTAGCGGTCGGCCGGTTGTGGGAGAAGATACCAACCGTCAGCTCCCTGGGAACGATCCGCTGATCACCGTGGCTGGCCAGGATGTCTCGAATGGTGAGCCCAAACGTAATGATTGAGCTTTTCCCATGCTCCCGGGCCCACAGGTCGAGATGCCCGTCCGGGTCGGCCTCGACCTCCCGGCACCGCTCGAATAACCACTCCCGCTCTATGTCCGCCCTGCCCAGCACGTAGCGCAGCAGGAAGTAGAGATCAGTGCGGGCGAGGTTTCTTATCCGGGTCCTGCGGTCCTGTTCCGATAAGGCCCGAAACCCATTCAAGAGTTTCGGATACTGACTCATCGGTATGCGTGGCGATATCAGCCTCAAGGGTAATTGCCTGCGTCGGTTTGCCTTCGATCCGGTCGCCGAGCTGCTCGAGCGCCCACTTGTCGCCCTGACTGGCAAGCTCCACCAGTTGGTCGGCAAGGTGGTTCATGCCGGCGTCCATCGGGGTCTTGCCCTTGTCGTTCATGGTCGAACCCATACGGGCGATCGCACGGCGCAGCGCCTCGGTCCAGGCGCGGCCCTTGACTCGGTTGTTGTTCCCCTTCGGGGCGCCGGCGCCCATCAGTGGATACACCCATACGGCACCGGGGTCCGGGCCTTGAAGCCGCAGAAAGGACACTTGTCCACCCGCGCCGCGTAGCCCTTGCCCTCGACCCACAGCCGGCCGTTGTTCTGCTCACGGCAGACTACGATGATCGGACCCATGTGATCGCGCACGGCCAGGTCCCCGGACTCGCAGCGGTGCAGGTCCTTGGTCTTATCGGGCACCAGCATCAGTTCAGCCTCTCCGTGGTGGTCCCGGTCACTGCGAACGCCTGTCGCTGCTGCGCCTTCTCGCTCGGCGGCAGACACTCGACCATGATCTTGTCGAGCTTCTCCCAGCATGACGAGCAGAACAGCAGTGAGTCGACCCCCTCCTCGTCCTGCGCCAGCCGGGCCACCAGCACGCCATCGCCCGGCAGGCCCACGACATCGGGATCGCCCGGATCGTCGCACTCGACGTCATCGCCGCATACCCGGCAGAAATCCCAGTCAGTCGCCATCAGTCCCCTCCAGTGCTGTCTTGATCCCGGCCGCCTCCGAGGTCGGGCCGCGGAACTCGGTCGACCCGCCCATGTGCGCCAGGTCGTCGAGGATCCACTGCTCGGGTGGCACCTCGCCGCGGAGCATCGGCAGGGCAACGTGGTCGTACCAGGCCTCGATCACGCGCAGGGCCTCGGCACGGTGGAGCTGATCGAACGGCAGGGCCCGGCAGATACCCGAGGGCATGCCGCCGTGTTCGGTCTGCGGTCGGCTCACCTCGAGGAACTTCTTCCGGGTCTTCTCCCACCAGCCGGCGGCCTGGGTAGTGGCCTCCTTGAAGGTCAGACCCGTGCCGCTGTCGCCGTTCGGGCCCGGCAGTCGGTCGTTGACCACGCGCTTGAGGTTCCCGGGGTCCGGCAGGGTGAACACGGGCTCGTCCAGCCGGACGAAGGAACCATCGTGGTGCTGGTCGGAGTAGCTCACCCGTCGCTCCTGCGGCCCTGGCAGCCCGCGGCCAGCTTGTCGATCACCTCGTCCACCCCGATCTCACTGAAGACCCAGAACTCAATCCTGCGGCCATCGGGCCATCCGATCGTCTCAACCCGGTAGGTGTCGTAGACGACCTCTGAAGCCAGAGCGCCCCGGGCACCACCCTTGGAGAAGTCCACCGCCCCGATCGGCACGAACCGCGGCACCCGCAGCACCTCGCCATAGCGTGGATACCGCTTGCCGTCGCCTGCGCCCCCGGTCGCCAGCAGCAAGTCCGAGGCGTCCATCACCAACTCCCCGTCGCTGCGTTGAACTGATCCTTCGGCCCGGTAGCGGCACCCGACCCGATTGTCCTGGCCGGGTCCTGCGCGTACTTCATCTTGATCAGGAACTCGACCTCCTGGCCCAGTGTCCAGCCCTGCGGGTCATCCGGGTGTATCCCGCGCTGGTAGCAGGTCGAGCGGCGGTAGGCGTCCAGGTAGTCGAGGTATTTCCCTTCGAGCCGGACGATGAACGAGCCGTCGCCCAGGTGCGGTGCGGCCTCCACTTGCTGCTGCAGTTCGGCCACCTGCTGGGTCAGCATGGCGTTCTCGTCCTTCACGCGCTCGATGGCGGCCCCGACCTCGGCCATGTCGTCGGTCACCAGTTCCTCGAGCTCGGCCACCCGGGCCTTGAGCTTAGTGATTCGGGCTTTCAGTTGTTCGCGGTTCTCGTATGGCATTGAGGTTCCCCCTATCGGTTGCCTTTCCATTCTTCGTGCTGGCGGATCAGTAGCTTGATTTCGCTCTGCCCTCGTTCGAGGCGGTCCATCCCTTTGCGGACTTCGGTCGGGCCCGAGGTGGCAAGCGCGACGATAATCCGCTCCAGGTTTTCGACCCTGGCTTCCAGGATGTCGCCCCTTGTCGACGTGAAGGCCTCCGCCCGGGTCTCGGGCGCCACCAGCTGCACCCCGGTGGCCAACCCACCCCCACCCAGTATGCTGATCATAGCCCAGGCTGCAAAGTACTTCTGCGGGATCCGCACCACCCCGTCCTTATCTGCCATCCCGTTCATCAGTCACCTTCGCCTCTACCACTCGGATTCTTTTCTCGATGATCTGTGCGGCCTTCATCCAGTGATCGGACCACTGTCGATGCACCGCCGCGGCCATGCACTCCTTACGCTCGCACGAGGTCGCCGCCTCACGCTCGTCGGTCAGCGACAGGTCGGAGAAGTGCTGCATCAAGCTGCCCAGCTCGTGCAGGATCGCCGCCTTGGCCGCCTCGCTCAGAGTACCGTGATCGAACTGTCGCCCGGATTCGTTACACATGCGACCGAGGCCTCCATGCCGTCGCTGAACCCTGGCGGCACCTGGATCTCCACGACCTGCGCGAGATCAACGCACGCCCCCACGCTCGGCACCGGAATCACCACCTGCGGCCCGTCGAGGCTCCCGGCGCTCAGGCTGACGATCAGGAAAATTGAATACATCGGCACGCCCTTCGTAGAGTGTCTCAAGAAAATCGCGCTCCTCGTCGCTCACGAGCTCACGAGTTGTCGGCGCCCGGTAGCGTCTCGGGGCTGTGCGCTCGTACCAGCGCAGCAGGCCATCGAGGTGGAACACGCCCCAGCCCAGGATGAGAATGGCCATCTCCGCGAGGATCAGGCCCAGCCAGGCGTCGAAGAACACCGAGCAGACGACCGGCACCAGCGCACCGAGGCCGACATAGATCGGGATTGCCCAGTCAGGAATTCTTTTCGGCATGCTGGATCGCTATCTGGATTTTCATGGAAAGCTCCTCGATGAGGTCCGCGGTCAGGTGGATCCGGCACTGCGTACACTGATGCACCTGGGAGCCGGCCTCGACCTCTGCCTGGACCTGGATCGAATCATCGCGCAGGTATCGGTGCAGGGCATCGATCGTCTCGTGCAGCGCCTCGAGGGCCTGTCGGTCGTTCCGATCGGCCAGGTGATCAACGATCCATGTGGGCAGTGACACGCCAAAACTCCCGCCAGAAACTCTCGGAGAATTGTAGACGAATTGAAAATCAGATCATGGTGCTGAACGATAAGCATTCACTGATGCTATTGATTCTCACTGTCTCCGTAGAGTTTGGCCATTGGCGGTATGCTCGGATGCGCGTCCATAACCTTCTCGCGCTGCGCTGTCTCCGCGCTCCTCGTCCGCATGGCCCACGTCAGGAGATCATTCGCTGCAGCGTCCTCGCGCTGGCGCTGTTTCAGCCAGTCCACCTCTTCGTCTGTGATCGGGTTCCTGGGCGGATCGCGAAAGTGATGCCTGCAATACCAAGGGCCGCCGCCGAGCGTGCTGTCAGACATCGTTCCGGCTTTCGGACACCGTGGTGCTGCGCAATGCTTTTGCGCTGCTATGCGGTTGCGCCGCGCCTCTTCGGTTTCTTCTTCGTCCTGCAGTTTGCGGTCAAACCTGCGTGTCATTCGGCTAGCCATGGTACTTGCCCTCCTCGACTTTGGTGACGTTCGACTCGCGGATCAGCCAGTCGAGATCAGCCTGGAACCGCTTTCTGCCATTACTCGGCTCGACCTGCCCGGTCAGGAATTGGGACCTGGACGCATAGGCGAAGTATTTTCCCCAGGTTTCCAGATCTGGCATGTCGGACTCCCACCTGGCGCGAATGCTCGACTTCCTCGCCGCCGTCAGACTTGCTACCTGTCGGCACATTGGCAGGTGTTCGTGATAGAGATCGACAATTTTCTGGTACGGGCAGGTCGATCGACGGCGCGTTTTTTGCGCTGTCGTCGACGATGAAGAAGCTTTAGCTTCTTCGAAACTACCTTGGTTATGGTTTTGGTTATGGTTGTGGTTGTGGTTGGGATCCGACGGGGATCCGCAGCGGATCCGGGCCGGATCCTTGTTTCCCCACCTCGCGGCGTTGGCTTTTTTCCCTGCTTCGCTCTGCCTTTCCTTGAATTCGATCAGTTTTTGCCGCTCGGCCTCGAGCCTGGAATTGATCCACCCCTGCTCTGATCTAGTCCAGAAGTTTTGCAGGACGTAGCGCAGCGCCTCTACAGGAGGGTTCGCCGCGAGTCTTGCCAGGTGGTCCATGTCGTCTGGCAGCGGGCCACGTTGCCAGCTCACGGCCAGCAGCAGCAGGTACACGCCATGCTCGCAGCATGACAGGCCCATGGTGTCGGCGAGATAGTCGCCAGGGTAGAACGGGAAATAGGGCGCCTTCATAGACCGGCCTCAAAAAAACGGGCTGATGTCTCAATCTGGTTGACGCGGGTAGGAAGGACACCCCCAGAAAGAAACAACAGCCCAATTTTCCCTTCACCTTTTTAGCCGGCGTCACTCGGCCTTTACATTATCGCACAGTGCTTGACCGATTGGTCAGGAGGGGCTATTTTGAGGATGTTCTCTTCCCCAGCAGTACCCCGGCCCGGCAGGTGTCTCAGACCTCCGGGCCATTTTTTTGCGCTGAGAAGGTCAACGCGCCTTGTAAAAATGGTCCGGGCTGCAGGATTCGAACCTGCGACAACTCGCGTCCAAGGCGAGGACTCTGCCAAACTGAGCTAAGCCCGGTAGTGATCTGATCCATTCCCACTTTGTAGACCATGCGGGCCTGGGTGAGCAACCACTAACCTGAGTCGATCAATGTAAGTTGGTACTCACTTCGCTTGAGAGTCCCATTAAGCTGTTCTATTGCCTCTTCATCTGCTCGACTGAGAACCGCCTTTCGCAGCAGGATCAGGCTCCTCACGAACCTCTGCTCTGTCAGCCTTTCGTTTTCGCAGTGCGAGTAATGCGCCTGAGCCTTTTCGTTCAGTGGTGTGACGACGAAAGACCAGTCCTCTGGGTCGTATCTTGCGATGAAGCAAGGCAGGGCGCCTGGAGAATAGTTGTTTGCCAGATCGACCAGCGCACGATATGTGGCGTGCCCTGGGTCTGCTGCTCTTGCGTTGCGGTGCTTGTACTCGACCAGCGCGCAGGGTTTCCCGTGGTTGTATTCCATCATCACGAAGTCCAGGTCTACGGCCGGACAGTTAAAGCCCCAGCAGCCATGTCTGAGGCTTAATTCCTCGTCTCGCCAGCCTGTTCGCTCTGTCCGCCACTCTTTCATGAGGACACCCTTAGCCGGGACTGCTCGACGTGCTTCGGGTCAATGTCACAACCAACGAACCGGCGGCCGAGAGCAAGGGACACGACGGCGGTTGTCCCTGCGCCTAGGAACGGGTCACACACAAGCTGGCATGGAGTCGTGAGCCGCTCAACCAAGTCCGCCATGCCGCTTTCAGACTGGCCCCACCCATGGAACCGCTTGTCGTTGTCGTTCGGCTTGCTGACGGCCACATCACCCAGCCACTCGACGGCATCGCCAAATAGGATGACGGGCTTCCATGACGTGTTGGCCTTCGCCTGCCACTGCTGAACAGCCTGCCCGCCAGGCGTCATATAGGCCAGCGTCCACCGATAATTCAGGTGTTCACAGAGCCGGCTCATAACTTCCGGCAAATAGGACTGGCCACTCATTACGGCGACCAATGGAACGCCTGCCTTTTTGCAGCCTTCTGCCAGCTCAGAAAACACGGGCAGAAACTCCTTCGGGTAGGGAGGATCTGTGATTACGGCGTCTGGTCTGATCCCGCTATCGAATAGCTCTCGGCATGAGCAGACACGAAGATCACAGACACTTTCGATATTGATCCGTTTTTCCTCGTCGACTTTCTCCTGGGCATCAACGAGAGCTTGCTTGTCCTGCTCCGCTTTTATCTCCTTTTTTGCCTTTGCAACGGACAGCTTGCCCTGCTTCACCTTCTCGAACCGCTCCGGATCCGCCGCCCTGATCGCCTTCGCGGCACTGACCAGCTTTCCCGATACGCCGACGATCGCAGCGGCTTGGTCGCGGGACTTCGGCGTCTTGGAAACTGGTGGGACATTTTCCACCAGTTTTGAAGGACGCCCTTCCGTTTCCTTCCGCCGTTTGGCGGCCTCCTCTGCGAAGTGCGGTTCGATCTCGAGCGCCAGGGCGACCTTCTGGCCTTTGTCCAAATGACGGCGGGCGAGGTTCACGCCGATGATGAACGTAACCGGACTGTCGCCTTGGTACTCGATGAACCGAGGCTCGACGCCGGCCAGCTTACAGGCGGCCAGGCGGTTTCTACCGTCAAGCAGCATGTCTCCTTGTTTGATGCACGGGTTCAATAGGCCGTCTGACAGAATGCTGTCTGCCATGCTGCGAAGCTCTGATTCCGACAGCATTGGGAAGAGATCGGCAACAGGATGGGTTTTCATGGCCATTTCCTCAGTCATGGCGGCAGCCCTCGCACCAGTTGCGCAGGGCGCGGAGGAATTTCAATTGAGCCCGCACGATCGCGAGCCGCACATTTACCCACAGTCTCTCGAGCATTTCACACCTCAAAAAAATAGAGCGACTGCCTCGACGGGGTAGCGCGTGGCACAGGGACCACACCCGAAGAAACAGCCGCTCTATTTCACCCTGTGAGAAAGCCGGCGCTACTCGGCGGGTTCTATTCTACTGCGTTATATGGTTAGTACTCACTTCGCTTACAGGCCTAGGTACTACGTTGTATGGGTCGCCGCCTCGCATTGATCTTTACTCCTCCTCCTCGAACCATTTAGGTGAAGCAAACCATTCCGCAGCTTCAGGAAAGTCCTGCAAAAACTCGTGCCACTGCGTAACAAACTCTGAGTGATGAGGGAAGCTTCGCCCAAGCATCCACGACCGCAGGAAATTCGTCCGCCGCTTCCACTCGTCGGCCCATTTATGCAGCGCGGATACTCTTTGTTTCAGCTCAGCGTTATGCTTCGCTAGTTCGTCCCGCTCCCGGCGTAGGGTTTCGACCTCCTGCTTCACGTCATCCTCGTGAACCCACCGAGGCTCTTTTGGGTGCCGTCTCATCGGGGTTTCCCGATAAGTGGTTGGTTCCGATCCTTCCTCCCAATAGTCAGCCATGCTCATTTCTCCTCCTCGAACCACTTGGCAAAAGCTCGGATCTCGTCATAACAAGGGTCCATGAGAGTCCGAAAATCGTCTTCGGGATCTAGCCATTCTTTCGTCAGCTCATCGAAGATTGCCTGTGCCCGCCGCTTCCACTCGTCGGCCGCTTCAGCACGTTGGTGAGCTATAGATTCATACATCCGTGCCATACGCTTCCACTCGTCGAGTTCTTGAGCTAACTCTGCGCATTGCTGCTCGCAATATTCAAGTGTTGCCAACCGTGCGCGTCTCTCGCTTTCTCTGCTCATTCGCTGTCGTCCTCAATCCAGATCCAAACATTGCGCCAAGGGGCAACATACAGCGACCCATCTTCGAACCCCCCGAAGCGTTCCAGGTGCCGCTTTGCGAACCACTCCACGAACGCGAATGGTAGCCATCTTGTCCACCTAGGCATCGCTGTCGTCCTTGTCTTCTCCCGGCGGATCGGGCAGCGGTTGCCAGTGAGTTACATCCTCGTGCGTATGAAATCGCCCATTAGCAAACTGTGTCACCATGTATTGCCAGAAGTGATAACCTTGGATGTCCATTGCCAGCCAGCAAAGAACAGGCTGACGGTCTTCCGGCAACCGATCCTCGACGCTGATCCACTGCGGCACGTCCTCGTACCGGGCCCAGTCGCCACCCTCGCCGTTAACGACTGCTCCATCCTTCAATACAAAATACCGTTTCATTCGCTGTCGTCCTCTAGCCATTGGCCTTGTGCGAGGCCGCATCGGCCCATCGTCCTGCCGCAGTTCTCGTCCAGGTTGTACCAGGCCCACTGCGAACAACGCGAGCCGAGGCAATGGGTATAGGCATCATCGTCAGGGTATGAAAAATGCGGGCACGGGCATTCACTTGCTTTTTTCATCGTCTCTACCTCGCTCGGTCTTAATGTGATCGGTCTCGACCGGCGTCCCAGGCGGATGTTTCACGATCTCCTCGTACACCCGCTTGGCCCGTCCTGTGCGGCCCCTCGGTCCTCCCCAGGGGCTTTCTTTTCTGCGTCCACCTCGTGGCATGGGTCACCTCCTCAGAAAGGCAAATCGTCTTCAAATCCATCAGCAACCGGCGGCGCGTCCTTCGCTGTGCCGGGTGCGGGCATCGCGGCCCGCTCTTCGCTCTTGCCGTCTAGCATCTGCATGTCGCGCACCATGATCTCGGTCGTGTAGTGGTCGGCGCCGTTCTTCTGATACTTGCGAGTCCTCAGCGATCCCTCGATGTAGGCTTTCGATCCTTTGCGCAGATATTGGCCGATGATCTCAGCGAGACGACCGCGGGCTACGCAGCGATTCCACTCGGTGCGCTCCTGCTTTTCGCCGGTGTTCTTGTCCTTCCACTGTTCACTTGTGGCCAGGGTGAAATTTGCGACCTGTCCACCGTCTGGGAAACTCCGTACCTCTGGGTCTTGGCCCAGGTTCCCAATCAGAATTACTCGGTTTACTCCACGAGACATATCTATCTACTCCTAGGCTTCAGTTGTTTCTTCAGGGCCGCGAGCGTTTCAAGGCCCTTGCTGGTCTTCTGGCCTGCCCGTTTGCGTATGGCGGCCACGGTGCGGGCATGGCTGATCAGGTTCGAGCGCAGCTCCTGCGGCGCGGCCTCCAGGATCTCTGCGACATCGGCGCGTGAGTTGGCCGCGGTGATGTCGGCGCACCACTGGCCCAGGCCCTTAGTCATCTCCGCCCCGCTTGCGATTGATAAAGTCCACGAGCTGCTCCTCGGTCTCGATCACTACGATCTCTCCGGGCCATGTGTCGTGGAAGCCTTGTTCGCATGTGGTCAAGGCCCTCGCCGACGGCTTCTTCGATCCATCCTTGATCTCCACGAGGTAGTTTCTCGGCCCGATTGCAAGCACCGCGTCCGGGAACCCGTTGCCGACCATGTGGGTATCGGCCCAGGCTGCTCCCATAGCGCGAGCTAGACTTCTCAAGTCCGGGTGATTGGCGTCCATTCGTTTGGCCCTACCCATGCCGACGCTTCCGGCGCCGTTCGATCGCGGCGAAACCCTCGTTCAGCACTTCGCGCACGAACTCGCTTCTGGTCTGACCGGAGCGCATTCGTTTATTGACCAGCGATAGAAGATCGTCAGTCAGGTAAACAAATATTTTCTTACGGTCTGACGGGTATTGTGTTCGAACCATGCCTCGCTCCACTGCATCTTGTGTGCTGTAGAGCATAGCGCAGTTATCAGAAAATTCCTACACCAAGTTGGTAGACAAGTCGGGATCGTGCGGCTAGGATAAAGCCGTGAGAGAGAGAAACCCAAACGAGGCCGCCATGACCAACCCCTACGAAGACCGCGTTGAAGCTAAACGCGAACGCTATCTCGAGCTTGCCGACAAGCCGAGCGCCGAGCCCCGCCAGGCCCTGAAGTCGAACGGGTTCAAGTGGTCGCCGACCCGCGGCGCCTGGGTTCGGATGCTGAACAACCGCGGCCGCTACTGCGCCTATTCCGCCCTGGTGGCGATCGGTGCAGCCAAGTGGGCTGAGAACTACGAAATCGAGGAGGTGTGAAATGACGACCAGGAACCTGAGTGTTGGTGACGTGCTGCGCTGCAGCTGGGGATACGAGCAGACCAATGTCGACTTCTACGAGGTCACCCGATTGGCTGGAAAGCTGTCGGCGGATCTCCGCCCGATCGCCCAGACCCGAGAGAGCACGGGCGACATGACCGGCTACGCCAGCCCCGAACCCGGTAACTACACGGGGCCCGCCTTTCGTCGGCGCGTGAATGACGATTCGGTGCGGATCTCAAGCTATAGCTTTGCGCGCAAGTGTGCGCCGGACGAGCGCGCCTATTGGAGCAGCTACGGATGAACGCCCAGCTAAAACGAGCCCTCGCGTTCTACGACCAGCAGGACGCGATTAACGCCCGGGCCCGGTTGTTCAGGCCCTGGGCAGGAGGCCGCCGGTTCGCCCGGCAGTACAGGGTCGACCTTGAACGGGCCATGTGTCGGGCCGAGCAGTACACCGCCGAGACCGGCCGAGAGACTGAGGTCTGGATCTACTGAGGAGAACGCAATGGCTACCCCGAACTACTGGTACATGGATACGCTGTGGTCTGAGATGCTGCAGGCCGTCGAGGACGAGGACCCGACCGGGATCTCGCTAATTCAGTTGTCGCTGATGGCGTACCGCTGCGGCATCGTTGATGCAGGCCTGATCCTGCCGGCTTGGATTGAGTCCGCCACCCAAGCCATTTACGCAACCCGGGAGGAAATGAGATGAGAACGCTTCCCTTCTGTACCGAGTGCTGCGTGGAGATGCGCTGCGCGAAGAACGAGGTGGTCGTGGTGTCCGAGCATGCCGCTTACTACGGCGACCGCTTCGAGTGCCCCGACTGCCGCGCTAGCGTGGTGACTAACTGGGGTGACACCCCGGCGGCCCCGTCGAAGTTTCTGGACCTGGACGAGTTTATCGAAAAGGCCACCGAGGCCGGCTTCGAGATCTACGAGGAGGTGTCAGACAATGCGTGACCGTTCCTGGATCCTCGACCTGATCAACGTGCTTGTGTTCGTGGTCGGCTTCACGGCCGCCGTAGTCGTCACGACAAACCTATAGACCCAACCCACTAGGAGAAAACAATGCAATTCGCAAAAGAAACCGAACGCACCACGATCTTCAAGGCGACACTGTCGCAGGACGAGATCGAGGCGATCCTGATCCGGGCCGCTTTCCCCCGCAGCGCCGAGAAGCGCGAGGGTGCCGTGGTCGAGTGGATGGTCAATGACGGCCAGGTCGGCGCGATCGTCGCCACCACCGTGACCAAGGGGTCGGGAGAAGGCAATGAGTGAGACCACCGCACAAGGTATGGAGCTCGGCCTGAGCTTCGAGGAGTACCAGTCCCGCGAGGGCCTGAACAAATCGTCGGCCGTGAACCTGCTGAAAACCCCGGCGCACTTCATGGCCGCGAAACAGGCGCAGCGCAAGGTAACCCCGGCGCTAAACCGCGGCCTGGCCCTGCACTGTAAGCTCAGTGACGACCGCCACTGTCTGGCCGTCACGCCGAAAGTCGACCGCCGTACCAAGGTAGGCAAGGCCGTATTCGCGGAGTTTGAGCAGCAGGCCGTGGGTCGGATCATCGTCACCCCGGAGGTGGACGACCAGACCGAGGCGATGGCCGAGGCGATCCTTGCGCACCCGATCGCCGACGCCTACCGCCGGCAGGGCCAGCACGAGGGCTCGATCTTCTTCGACTTCGACGGCGTGCTATGTAAGGCCAGGGTCGACTGCCTGACCGATGAGTGCATAGTGGACTGGAAAAGCACAGGCGATATCGAGGCATTTGAGCGGTCGATTGCCACCTACCACTACGATCTTCAGGTGGCCTGGTACACCGAGGCGGTGCGGGCGGTGACCGGAAAGGCCCTGCCGTTTCGGTTCGTCGTGGTCGAGGACACCCCACCCTACGCGGTACGGGTCTTCGAGGCCGGCGAGACCCTATGGGAGCGCGGTAGCCACCACATGCAGAAGTGCGTCGATATCTACCGCCAGTGCCGTGAGCGCGACGAGTGGCCCGGCTACCCGCCCACGATAGAGACCGCCGAGCTGCCGCACTACGCTCGGCTGGAGGTCAGTGATGTCATCGAAATCTAATGAGTTACGCGGCACCTGGCGCACAGCGATGGGAAAGACCTATCTGGCGGGCGAAGACTTCGAGAGGGATCAGGAGATGGAGCTTGAGATCGAGTCGGTGACCCGGGAGAAAGTGACCGATCCCGGCACCAACAAGGAGAAGCAGTTGATCACCGTCCACTTCATCGGCACCCCTCGGGTGCTGGCGCTGAACGTGACCAACGCCCGGAGGATCTCCGAGCAGGTCGGCTCGCCCCGGGTCGAGAAGTGGGCAGGCCACAAGATCACGCTGATGACCGAGTTCGGCAAAGCGTTCGGCAAGGATGCCTGGATGATCCGGGTCAAGCCCTAGCTAGCTACTGGCCCGGGTTCTCAAAGCGCCACTGCTCCCAGGCGAGGAGCAGGGCGCTCAACTCACTGAAGCGCGAGGCCGACAAGGCGCCCGCGGTCTTTAGGAATTCGGCGATCCGGTCCCGCTCCCGGGTGGCCGCCTCGTAGGCCTCGGCCTGGGCCCTGGTCTCGAATTCCTTCTGGTCCGGTGTGTCCGCGACCCATACCTGTTTCGGTGTTGCCATTGCTAACCCCTTAGTCTGCTACCTTCGGCGCCCGGCTGGGCTCGGCCTGGCCTGGGCGCCACCAGAACCCTTGTCGGTATTCCTTCTGGCGCTTGCGCATCATGCGCCGCCAGGCCTTCCGCGCTTTTCCCTTGTCCGCCATCATGTCGAGCTGATCGAATACCAGCCGCTCGAGCGCGAGGCGTGCATACCAGATCGAAGATCCCGGGGTGTAGCGTTCGGCAAAGCCCGCCAGGTCGGAGGCGAAGTGTGCATCTTCTCCGCCGAGCGCCGCCTTCGCATTGTCCACCGTCAGGTTCAGGAAGTCCCCACCCAGGCCCACGGTCGGGCCGAGGAACGTAGTTAATGGATCCTGCCCGAATCGAGACTCAGGAGAGAATAGGAAGTCGCCGACAATTCCAGCACCGCCGCCCTGGTACAGGGCCGCCGCCAGAAACTTAGGATCGTCCATCGGCCGCGGATCCTTGCCGCGTGATAGCTCCTTAGCCTGCAGCGCGACCGCCCCCATGACCGTCGTGCCGATCAGGCCCATGCCCACATAGGCCGCCTTGCTCAGGCCTCCCTCCTGGTACAGGCCACGATAGAAGTTCTGGGTGATCACCGTCAGCGGGAACGACTTGAACAGGAACAGGTGCCGGGCGAGTTCTCCAGGCACGGTGCCCGATTGCGCGCCCATGGTCGTGATCGCCCGCACCCGAGCGTCGGGCGTAGGCACGGCGAAGTTCATCTCTTCATGAATCACGCCGAGGAACTTAGCGGTCAGGTCGTTCGCCGCCCGCTCCGAGATCCCCAGCCGCTGCGCCTGCTCGACGATGTCCTGCGGGCGCAGGTACTCAGCGCCGCGGTAGTTCAGAGGATCCAGCCCCCGGAATCGGTTCCAGTCCTGCTCAGTGATGCCGCCGCGGGTGAGCGCCTGCCGGAAAGCACGGGTGTCCCGGCGGTTGCGCAACTGCGCCCAGGTGGCCCGGCGGTGCTGGGCCATGAATCGGGTGAAGTCGAGCCCGAACGCCTTCTGTCCGGCATCGGTCCACGAAGACAGCAGCGAGGCGCGCATCGTAAAGTCGGAGATCTTTGAGGCCATATTTGCGCCCCAGACATCCGAGAAGCGATTCGCCACCATGGAGTGGTTCAGCCAGGCATCGGCGCCGAGTCCCATATGCACGGCGAACGCCCGGTCGGCCTCGTTCGCGGGATTCATCTGCGACAACTGCCGGCGCACCATACCCCAGACCGGCAGGCCGTTAAACTTGCGGGTCAGCGCCTGGAACGTCGTATCCGACAGGGCCGAGAGAAACGCCCCGCCGAGCTTGGCGCCCACCAGAATGTGGCGCACCGAGTTCGACAGGTCGGCCAGCTGCGGGTTGGGTGACCGGCCGGTTTTCCCCGAGACCACATTCCACAGCGAGTCCAGGTATTGCAGACGGGTGGTGTGCGCGCCCTTCTCGACCTCCAGTGCACCGCCGGGCGCGTAGGCTTTACGCACCAGATCGCGCAGGTAACGGAACCCGGCCTCGGGGTTAGGTCCCAGGGTCTCAAGCAGCGCGATGTCGTGCGACATGCTCATGACGTGGTCGGTCAGAGTCGAATACAGGTCCTGCCGGCCGAACTGGTCGTGGTATTTCAGCCAGGCGTCACCGTCCCGGAAGATAAAGAACCGATGGTCGGCGCGCTGGTTCGCGAGCTTCTTGCCGCCGGAGGCCCCAGGCTGGAGATCCGACAGCCCGCCCGTGACGATCCGGTCATAGGCGGCATCCATGGATAGGTTCAGCTCAGAGTCGCTTAGAGGGCGTCCCAGGGCGTCTCGCATGCGCTCCCGGTCCAGCAGCGGCCGGATAAACTGCTTCCAGGCCTCGCGCTTTTGCTCAAGCGTGCCCTCGCCGAAACGCCGAACCCGCAGCGCATCGTGATATTGCGGTGCGATGTAGCGGTCGATCTTGCCGATAGCCCCGCCCGCCCGGTTGAATCGGCTGCGCAGCTTCTCGTAGATGTCCTCGAGGCCGCCGGCCAGGGCCCGGACGGTCGGATCCCCGGTGTCCTCGCCGCCGAGCTCGCGCACCAGATTACGCAGCCCCTCGTGGTCCTGCTTCAGCCCGGCCGCCTTGCTGCGGAACTTCGACAGGCCCTGCTCCCACTCGCCATAGGACTGCGCCATGATGGCCCGGGCCTTGAATTCGATATTCAACCCCGTGCCCTCGCCCCAGATATCCCGGGTCAGTAGCGCCGCCAGGCCTGAGTCGATGCCGCGGGAGTGCTTGCCGATCTGCTGGCGGGCCCGATGCAGAGCGACCGCCTGTAACCCCTTCTGCCGCTTGGCCAGTGCCAGCTGGGCCCGGCGCTCAAGCACCGCCCTAGTCGGATCCGGTGCGGTGCGGATCGCGTCGAACATATCCCGGCCGATGGAGCCGGAAACATTGGCGAAACAGTCAGCGAACGTCGGCATTAGGGCCTCCCTCCAGGCACTTGATCACCCCGGCGAGTGCCGAGTCCTCGGCCTCGATCTCCTCGAGGGCCTCCCGGGCGGAGGTAGCGCGTAACTCCACCCCTCCCGCGCCGTCATCGACGAGCTCAGGGATCACCAGGTCGCCCTCCTCATCGATCACCCGCCGCGCCTCGGCCATAATCTGGTCGTCTTCTAGCATCGACATTTGACCACGGGCGGCCAACTCGTCGGCCTCCAGGTCGGATCCGGTCAGGGTGAAGGAGTCGACCTGCTGATCGGCGGCGTAGTGCTGGGCTTCGATCGCCCGCTGTTTGGCGCGCAGACTGGCGGCGAGATTCTCCGCCTCGAGGTCTGCGGGGGTTTGCTGTTGCAGGTCGAGCGCCGGCCGGTCACTTTTTGGTATACTGGTATCGGAGGCATCAATGTTTGCGCTGATCGAAGACGAAGGGTTCGAACGTGTCTGGCTGTCACTCGGCGACGGAGTAACTTTATTCCGTACCGAGGGAACCTGGGCGCCCGCTCTGGAATCCGCAGTAATCATGCCCGACGAGCTGCGCGAGTTCCGTGCGGCCTCCAGCATGGAATTCTCAGACCTCGCCCAAGAGGCCGCCGCCTCTTTGCGTGACAAACCCGCCCTCTTGAGCGCGCTCGAAAAAGCCTTGTCGTAACCCTCGAAGCTTTGCTCTACGTCGGCAAGAAATTCAGCATGCTGCACCGCAATCTCGTCCGGCGTCTTATCGCGCCACTTTTCAAAAATCGCGTGACCGCCCGCTTTTTTCTGTTTTTCCAGTTCGCGCAGCGGTAGATACCACTCCACCAGTTGCCCGTTTGGCATGCGCAGATCGAAGGAGATGATCCGCCACCCCCATTCCTTCGGCTGGAATAGTTTTCCCGTGTCAATCTTGACCAGGCCGATACCCTCGTCGAGTAGCATGCTGAAGATCGCGGGAACGTCGCGTATATCGTCGACGACCGTCTTGAACCGTAGTGTGTCGCGAATGTGTTCGATCCCGTGCCAGGGCTTTTTCGCCAGGATCGACGGACGGCTCGCCTTTTCTACGATGGACTTGTCGAGCTTGATATTCCACTTCGAGTCGGTCCCGTATGCGCCGTCGATTCGGGCGATCAGGCTGTCAATCAATTCGACGTTTTCCTGAGTCAGCGCGGCAATCTGGCCAAGTTTCGTCTCAATCGGCGCCGCCGGATCGATCGGGTTGGTAATCATCTCAAGTGGCGTCGTGTCTTCTTCGACCACTCCGCGGATCGGCGTCGGCTCAATATCGGGCTCGCCCTTGGCCGTGCCGGCCATCTCGCGCAGCTTCGACAGCACCTCTTTCGCCGCCTTGCCGGGTTTCATTCCGCCCTTCACCGCCCGGGCTGCTTCGTTCAGCGCATCCGACAGCGGGCCCGCGGTGTAGGCGTCAGAGAACAGCGACTGCATCGCCTGCTGATCCGCCGACAGACGGCGCGCATTCGCCTCGGAGTCCAGGCGGTTCTTGCCGTGGCCGAGGATGTCCGCCTCGCGGTCGAGCAAGGTCTTAAACGTGCGTTTATCCTGCCGGACCTGGCGCATGGCGTGGTCGAGCACCTGGGCCCGTTCCTTCACCAGACTCTCCGCCGGAAGTTCCCCGAACAGGTCCCCGGTCTCGGACTTCTCAAACCCGGCCGCCCGAATGTCCCGGGTCATCGCCTCGGCCTGGGTCTTGTTCGCGGGCTCCATCTTCGCCAGCATGGAGATCGCCGCCGACTGCTCGGCCTCGTCGTCGATCAGCCGACCGATAATCGCCGCATAGCGTTCATCGATCACTTCGTTGATCACGGCCCGGAATGGCTCGTCGCCCAGCTTCGCCAGGTCCCGCGCATCGCGAACCAGTTGCGAGTTCGGCGGCAGCTCCGGCATACGCGCCTCGATCCCGGCGTCGAACGTGCGGAACACCCGAGCCGCATCCACCGCAGAACCCGTGCCCTCGGCAATATTCTTGATTGCCGCCCGGGCCGTGGCTTCGCTGGCGGAAACCCCGTCGCGCTCGCGCAGCAGGATCGCATTCAGTCGGATATCGTCGGCGCCTTCGCCTCCTTCACCCATCAGTCGGCGCGCAAGCCCCAGGCGCTGGTGACCGTCGACAATCCAGAACTTGCCGGCCCGGTCCTCCCAGACAATCGAAACACCCGCAAGCTCCGGTTCCCACCGTTTCACCCCGCGCAGCCGATCGGAAACCCCCTCGGTATCCACCCCGGCCTTGAACTGGAACCGCTCGGCGTCGATATCGATCTCGGTCGGGTCGATCGCCTTCAGTTCCGCCGCGGGTGGCGTCGGGCGCTCGTGGCCTGTCACCACCTCGGTGACGTCCACGGGCTGGCTCTGCGCCTGCTGCTCGGTCGCTGTGTCCAGGGCCCGCAGGTGCGCCTGATCTGCGGCCGGGGTCTCACGCAGCGGCGCCTCCTCGACCACCGGGGCGAACTCCTCGAGGACCTTGGCCGCCGCCTCGGCGTCCGGGGTCGGTTTGACCTTGCCTCTTTTCACCGCCTTGCGGTACAGATCCGCCAGGCCTCGGCCACCTGCACGGGCCGCCGGAGGGATCACGGCCGCCCCTCCCATGAACACGCCGCCGCCGGCCGCCGCCGCCATGACATTGAGCGCCGCATCGCCCACCGTGTAGGGGGAGTCGATCTTCTTCTTGTACTGGTAGACGAAGGGCTGGATCGCCGCCTCGGTGCCGCCTGCGATCGCCGCACCAAAGCCCGCGGTCTGCAATATCCGGGACAGGGTCAAGGACGACTGAGCCAGCGCCTTGGGTAGGCCCACAGTCATCGAGACCGCATTCACCGGGTCGGTGATCACCCCGGCCATGGTGCCGGCGAACATGCCCGCGGTGCCGCTCGCGCCCGCCCGGGCCTGGGTCCGCTCTGAGGCCTCGCGCTCAACCCGCAGTCGCTCGTTGATCTCCTCGCGCAATTCCTTCGCGGTCTTGATCCCGGCGTCGGGGTTTTGCTTTCGTAGATCCTCGACGTGGTCGGTCAGTCGGTCGTAGACATCCCACCGCTGCGAGTCGTCCAGGGGCATATCCCCCAGCCGGCCGGCGCGCATCGGGCTGAAAGCCGGGTTGTCCGACAGGTTCCGCAGGATCTGGAACTGTTCGCGCAGCGCCTCAGACTCGTTGCGCTTCTCCGAGTCGGTGCGGAATTCGTTCAGCATCAGCCGGCGGGCGGCGGTGAAGTTTTCCGCGAACGAGGTCGGCAGTTGCTCCTCGGATAGCAGCGGGTCGCCCGTAGAGAACGACAGCAGGTTTCGCTCCTCGCGGTTCACTGCTGCTTTCCGTAATCGAGGACGAAATACCCCTGTCCGTCGCCGCGCACCAGCTCATGCGGGCCGATCTTCACCAGATACCGGCCACGGTCGACCTCGATCAGGCGCGCATCGCCGTCTCGGATCGCCTCGGCAACATCGGCCGAGCTCATAACGGTCACCCCGCCCATGGCTTCAATGTCGCCCGCGTCGATCGTATTGCGCCAGGAATCGAACCGATCTTCGTCCCATCCGTAAACCGGCGGGCGCACGTAATAGGCCCCCAGCCAGCCGTCCGGGTCGTCCTGCTCGACGAGTCCTCCGGTGGCCTGCTGGATCGCCCGGTCCAGGATCCCGGAGTCGAGCGTGCCGTCGATCGCCCCCTCCTCGGCCGCCATCTGGGCGTAGAGATTGCGCACCCCTTCGATCACCTGCGCCGCCTTCTCGGGTTGAGAGCGGTAGGCATCAAACACAGGGCCCAGGTAGGGCATCATGTCCGCATCGGTCGGCACCAGTTTCGGGTTCGCCTTGCGCTGCTCGATCCCGCCGAGTAACCGCACCGAAGCATCGGCCCCGCCTTCGGCCGCCATCAACCCCGCCAATCCCAGCTGGCCGCCGGTCTTTCCGTCCATCGCCTTGAACGCCTCCCGGGCCAGGTCCTTGCCGAGCACCTGGGTCAGCTGCCCCATGGCCGCCGCCTGCTCCGGTGGCGGCAGCGAGGTTAGCACCCGCTCGACTAGGGCCCGGTCGCCTTTCGATAGCGGCGAGGCAGGGCGTCCGGTGTGCTCCTCGACCTGCAGCGCCAGTAATTTGCGCTCCTCGAGGCCCGCCTGCAGTTTCTCCGGGTCGGTTAAGTCGAGCGGCTCCGGCGCCTCGGCTAGCCCGATGTCGACGCCGTACTGCAGCGGGTCGTCCTCCTCCAACTGCAGCAGGTCCGTATGCACGCGCTCCAGCCGCTCCAGGGCCCGAACCTCACCCTCATCCTTAACCTTGTCGGCGCGTAACTGCTCGACCGCCTGCTCGCGATCCTCCGGGCTCAGGCGGGCGAATTCCTGCGAGGTCCTCAGCCGGGACAGACTCTCGACCAGGTCGGCCTCGTACTTCGTTCCCGCCGCCATGGCCTGAACCCGCTCCAGGTCGGGCGGGATGTAGCCCTTATCGAGCGAGAACGTCGCCGCCTTGACCGAATCCTTGACCTTGCCAAGCCACTCCTTGGCCGCGGTGTCGCGCTTTCGCAACTGCTGATCCATGTAGGTGAGCAGCTTCTGACGCTCGACCATGGTGATCTCGTCAGGCAGGGTCTTCTCTAGCTTGCGCTTGAAGGCCTTTCCGTTTCCTGCGCGCAGGGCTTGATCGAACTGCCCGCGGGTGTGCCAGACAAAAACCTGCTCCTCGTCGTCCCGGCTGAGCTTTTTGAGGACCTCGGGTGACCGGCCAGAGGCCACCAGGTCCGACCGCTTGTCCCGGGCCCGGGCGATCAGCCCCGCCGCCGCGTCGAGGTTCCCCTGATACGCCAGCTTCTTTGCGTCCTCAATGTCAGCCGTGGCCGCCATCGACAGGTCGGCAGCGTCCTGCTCTACTTGCTCTTTGAACAGGGTCTCCCGGATATTGCTCAGGCCGGCGCCGGTCAGGGCGTCGAACTTCTCCTGTCCGGGAACCCGCAGCCGAACGTCCAGCCCGTCCAGTAACTCACCGCGCAGCGATCCCGCCGCCTCCTCGAAGCCCTTCGGATCCCTGGCGTGCTCGACCTGCAGGGATTTAAGCCCGGTGCGCATCTTGGTCTCGACCCGCGCTGCTTCGGCCGCGATCCCGATCTTGTTGTAAACCTCAAGAACCGCCCGGCCCTTGCTGTCGATCGGCGTGAAGTCGCCGCGCTCGACCGCCTCCAGTGCGGCGCGCTCGTTCTCCTGGCCGAGGTGCTTTCTCGCGAAGTCGTCCGCGGTAGTGGCCATCTTCTGGAACACCCCGGCGAAACTCTCATAGGCCTGCGCCCGGCCGGTGTCGACGTTCGGCGCCCGGATCCCTGCGATCGAGGCGTTACTGAGATAGGTCTTGATCGGCATCAGAGGCCCCCTTTCTCATAGAGGGAGGCGCCCATGTCGAACAAGGTTCCGACTGCGCGGGCCCGGCCGCCTGCTCTCGCCGAGGAGGCCTTGGCGCGGAAGGCTGCCGCTTGCCCTCGTGAGGAGTCGACGGCCTGGTCGGCGTTGTAGCGGGTGATATCCAACTCCCGTTCAGCCTGCTTCGAGACCTCCTCGAAAAGGGTTTCTGGCGAGCCCTCCAGCGTCAGGCCTCGAGCCGCGAAAGTCGCCGCGTTCTGCGCCTGGATCCGGCGGGTCTTTTCCCGGACCTGGAGCGCCTCGCGGGCCTGGTCCACCCGAGTGTTGGCCGCCTTCACCCGTTCCCAGGCGGCTTGCGCTTCGTAGTCGGAGCCCGCGGCATTGCCTGCCGCAAGCGAGGAGCCCATCGAGAATAGGCCGCCCACGGTGGACAGGGTCTGCATGGCCGAGAAGGCGCCGCCAATCCCGAACAGTCCACCCGTCGCCGCGGTCGTAGCGGCTGCCGTCATCGCGCCCGCCGCGCCGCCGAACATGCCCGTAGCCGCAGCAGCGGCCGTCGTCGCCCCCGTCGCGGCCGTGCCCATCAGTAGCGGGGCTGCCATCGCCATTAGTAAGAAACCTCCAGGTCAATCCCGAGAATCGTCAGCTTGCCCGGGTTCGACTGCGTGAACGGGACCTGGCCGTTACCGTCGTACTCGCGCAGGCCCTGGAACACGACCTGGCCCGTGGTGCCGTCGGTGATCGTCTGGGTGTTGCCGTTGCACTGCAGGTCGTCGGAATCGTAGAGGAAGAACGTCGCCTCCACCGGGCGCTTCTTCTTCGCTCGGATCGAGCCGCCCTGGGCGTCGATCGATACCGGCATGGTCTTTCCGGTCGGCACCCAGGACAGGCCGACTTCGACCGAATCGCCTTCTGTCAGGGAATACGTACCGCTCGTCGCCCCGGAGGAGATCGTATCCGACCCCTGATAAGTTCCGTTTATGAACACCGCCACCGTCTCGCCTTCCAGGTGGTCCAGATTCGATATCGCCGCGGTGCCCGTCGAGGTGATGGCTTGCGTCAGGCCGAAGTCGGTCAGCGCGTCCTCGTCCATGCGCTCGGCGTAGCGGGCCGTGGTGCTGTCGATCGTGCGCTCGGTCACCAGATAGACCTGGTTCTCGCCGCCTCGGATCGCTGCGGCATTCTTCACCGTGGCCCCGGTAAACTCCCACGGGGTCCAGGCCGTGATTCCCTGAGTGCGCAGGGTTGAGCAGACCGCCATGGCGCCGGCGGTGTTCACGACCATCAACTGGTCGGCCTCGTTGGTCTCGTTCGCCCGTCGCAGTGCAAAGTCGACCGGTGAGGAGATCAGGTGCGAGGACAGCAGGGAGATGTTGTCGGCGTTGTAGGACTGCTCGACCTCGTTGTACAGGTACTCGCGAACACCCTTGCCGCCGCGCTGAACAAATAGAGTGGCGCCCTCTACCTCAGCTACTCGCAGGCCCTTCTCCGAACCCCTCGAGGTCTGGCGCTTGATCTGAATGGTCTCAGGCGTGATCGGCTCCCCCAGCGGCTGCGGCAGGTAGAACTCCGCGCCCGTGGTGAAGGCCTGCAGGTCGCGGCCCGGGTAGATGTTGACGATCTCGTTAATCTGGTCGGTGTCGAGCGTGACGTTGAGCGCCTCATCGGCCAGCCCCTGGCCCGAGTCGAAGTCGCCGAAGTCGTCCACTTTCGATCCCCACAGGGAATGCGGGCGAGATTTCGAGCCTCCAAACCATAGCCGGCCCTCGAAGAAACAGACCGACTTGGGCCACCCCCGGGACGTCGACCAGACATCCTCGAACCCGGTGATCAGGTCCCATGAGGTATCCTGCGCGTCGGTATACAGCGGCACCAGGACCACGGCCAGCGCCACCGTGGTCGACTGTATCTCGGTGATCCGCGCCAGTCCGCCGTTGAGTTCCGCGAGCTGCCCGACATGGGTCGAGGCCCAGGCCAGGGAGCCGCCTGCACCGGCCAGCGTCAGCGTGATCGAGCCGGTCTTCGCGCTCGGCGTGACGTAGTCATTCGCGTCCGCGCCGTAGGTCGTGGTGGTGCGCGAGAAGTCGTGCAGCGGCACATAGTCGATCGTGAAATCGGCAGTAGTCCATAGGCCCTCGTCGGATGTGTCCCGCTGAACCTGCCATGGAGCGACATCCTCGTGCACAACGATCAGCGTATCGGCCGACTGCGACCAGTTGATGCGGGCGAGTTGGCTCGAGGTAAAGGGCGAGTCGACGTTCGCGATCACCGACCCGTCGCGAATGACCGTAATGTTCTGATCCGTGAACACCAGCATGTAGACCTGCTCGGTGCTGAACTCAAATGGCACCAGGCGCGCGGCGGAGGTCGCGCCGAGATCCTCCATGAACCGGACCTCTCCGACGTTCACGACCGAGGTGCCGAGATCAGTCTGGCCGTTTCGAATCAGCCGCCAGTAGCGCGCCGACTTGGCCGTCGCGTCACTCGGCCAGACCCGGGCCGACTGCGTCGTCTCGGTCACCGTCGGCAGGACGGAGCCAAATACGTTTACGTCCGACGCGAACGTGGCGCTCGAAGAGTATTCGATGTTGAACTCGTCGGAGGACTCGCCCGACCCGCCGGACAGGTAGATGTTCTTCACGTCGACGAACCGGATCGACTGTGACGACCCGAGATTGAACTGAGCCACCACGTAGTCGTCAGTGGTGCCCGGCTGTCCGGTCGTGCAGATCACCGCATCGTCGTCGTCGACCAGGTTCGCGACCGTGCCGCCGTGGGATTGCGGGTCCGATGCGGTGATCGTCGCCGGGCTTGCCTGTTCCCACAAATAGAACTCGTAGACGTAGACGCCGCTGAGCGGGTTCGCCGATGCGGCCGCCTCCTCCTTGATGCGGTGGTAGCGGTACGCCGTGGCCGTATCGGTCAGCACGAGAGTCACGTTCTCCGCGCTGCCGGTATAGGGCAGCCAGGCCGTGGCACCCAGGTCGTTGATGTCGGATACGAAATTATCCGAGCTGCCCTGGACCGTGAACCGGACCGAGGGTTCGCCGGAGTCGTAATAGATCTGGACCTTGTTCAGAACCTTGGTATTGCCGAGGCCCCAGTCCTTGCCGCCGTATTTGGTCGTCCCCTGTGCGGCCCGGTTGTTATATTGGCCGCTCGTCACGTCGTCGAAAAGCTCGGACAACTGCGAATAGTCGCCGATCGTGCTCCCTGCGCCCTGAGCCACCGCGGTGACCACGACATCAGATGTGAGGTCTCCCAGGGTGCCGGGCAGCTTGGTCGAATAGCCGGTGCCGTCACGCCTCCTCGCCCCGCCCTGCGGCAGCACGATGAAGTTCGTCAGGTCCTCGCAGGCGTTGTAGTAGAACTTGACGTCATCCCGGGCCGCGAGTTGCGGGTCCACTTCGCCCGAGGTGAAGTTAGTCTGAAACTGGTGGCTGTTACGGCCCATAACGGACATCCACCAAGGAGTGGTCCTGGATCGCCTCCGAGGGCTTGTTCTGCGATTCGATCCGCCGGGCCTGCCTGGAATAGCCGCCCGCTCCCTCGTCCGAGGCCGTCCCCCAGGCCTTCATGCCCCAGAAGTCCGCCTTGGTGGTCTGGTCGGTGATCGGCTCGGCCAGGTCGGCGGCCAGCGCATAGACGAGCAACTGCAGGACGTGCGCCGGCATGTCCTCCTCGTCCATCCGGGCCTGATAGTCCACCCAGATGCCTTGGGTGTAGTCCCCGTCTGAGTCAGTCGCCTCGTTGATGTTACACAGCAGCTTGCCGCCGGTGAGCTCCCATTCCTTGTACGGGATCCGCTGGGTCGGGGTGGTGAACACCGCCCGGGGCCCTGAGGTCTCGAGGTCCGCCGGCAGGGAATATTCGTAGTCCCATTCGCTGATCGGCTCGGTCGACAACTTGGTCAGGCGCCGCTTGAAGACGCCCGCCCGCCAGGCGTGATGGGCGAGGACCGAGTCCCGGCAGACGTCGTACAGCGTTCGGCAAGTGCTGTCCTTGTCATTACTGCCGAACTCGTACACATCAATCTCCGCCACCGTTGCCACGGCGGTATCCAGATCGGTCGCGCCGACCCGCGCGAGCCTAAGATAGCGCGTCGACACAGGGCCATTTCTGCGGAAGAAAGTCGCGGTGGTGTCCACATCGAGGTGGCGACCCAGCGTCTCCCAGTGAATCGCATCAAGCGAGTGCTGCAGAAAAAACTCGTTGGACGATCCGGCCGAGATCTTGAGGCCGAAGATGTTGACGTAGGCAATGTGCTTCTCGGATCCCAGGTCGAACCGCACCACCGTGTAGGGGTTCAGCGCCTGGATCTCGGTGGTGGTTGACACCCCAACCTCAAGATCGCCGTCATTGACGTCGTCAGTGTCTGGAATCCCACGGGTGTCCGGGTCCGCGGTCGTGATCCCGGAGGAGATCACCGTGGCCGTGATCGGGTCAGACGCCAGCAGCGCCAGTGCCTTGTTGATGACATCGACGCAAGTGGTCATGTCGGTGCCCCCTTATGCCGGCGGGTAGTCGTTCTCTTCGTAGTACTGAACGATCCCCTTGAGAATCGCGATCACCTCGCCCTTGGTCTTGGGAGTGTTGGTCGCTGCGGTGTCAGAGTCGATCACCAGACAGAAACCCATCCCGCCACTGTAGGCAGAATCCCCGGAGGCCGTATAGACGTGGTACTCCGCGCCCTTCTGGCCGTAAACCTTATGAACATCAGCCGCCATGGTCTTCTCCTGCAATGCGGGGCGGGGCCCCTATGAACTTGCGAGTGAATCCGCT
>JAHZKD010000293.1 GCA_022600605.1 Actinomycetes bacterium | reverse complement strand
CCCTGGTTTTCTCATCGGGTTATACCGCCAATCTTGGTGCGGTGGGGGCGCTGACCGGGCCTGGATCGCTGCTGGTCTCGGATGCGCGATGCCACGCCTCTCTGGTCGACGCGTGCCGGCTCTCACGGTCGCGGGTCGTGGTGGCACCGCACGCGGATGTGTCCGCGGTAGAGATGGCGCTGGCTAGACGCACAGAGGACAGCGCGGTCGTGGTTACGGACTCGGTGTTCTCCACCGACGGGATGCTCTCGCCGCTGCGGGCGTTGCACGAGGTCTGCCGAATGCACGGAGCCTTGCTCATCGTTGATGAGGCGCACGGGCTCGGGGTTCGCGGTGACGGCGGTCGCGGGCTGCTCCATGAAGTGGGTCTGGCCGGCGCTCCAGATGTGGTGATGACGACCACGTTGTCCAAGGCGTTGGGCAGCCAAGGCGGCGTGGTGCTGGGTCCGGCAGCGGTACGGAATCACCTGATCGATGTTGCGCGGCCGTTCATCTTCGACACCGGGCTGGCGCCCGCGGCGGTCGGTGCCGCACAGGCTGCGCTGCAGGTACTTGTCGATGAGCCCTGGCGCGCACAGCGGGTGCGTGACCGTGCTGCGGAGCTGGCGTCGATGTGCGGCGTCGCGGCCGTGCCCGCATCGGCGGTGGTGTCGGTAATCCTCGGGGCGCCCGAGGTCGCCGTTTCGGCCGCCACGGCGTGTCTGGAGCGCGGTGTGCGGGCCGGTTGTTTCAGGCCGCCCACAGTGCCCGCCGGTACCTCACGGCTACGGCTGACCGCCCGCGCGTCATTGACCGACGACGATATGGCGCTGGCGCGTCGAGTGCTTCGCGAAGTGCTGTCGCCGGCGTGAGCCTTCTTTTCGTCACTGGAACCGGTACCGGCGTCGGCAAGACCATCGCCACCGCGGCCCTGGCATGTCACGCGCGGATAGCTGGCGTCGACGTCGCGGTATGCAAGCCGGTGCAAACCGGAACTCGGGACGGCGATGACGATCTCGCCGAGGTGGCGCGGTTATCCGGGGTCGGTGAATTGCGTTCGCTGGCAAAGTTTCCCGAGCCGTTGGCTCCGCTAGCCGCTGCGCAGCGAGCGGGGTTGACGCTGCCGTCCAGGGCAGCGCTGGTCGACATGGTCAGCGCCGTGGACCGGCCGGGCCGTCTCACCCTCGTTGAGGGGGCGGGGGGCCTGCTGGTCGAGATCGGCGCCGATGGGCTCAGCTTGCGCGACCTCGCTGGAGACCTCGGCGCCCCGGTTCTGACCGTGGTGGCGCCGGGACTGGGCACTCTGAACCACACCGCACTCACATTGGAGGCACTTGCTGCCCGCCAGATCGGAAATGCCGGCCTGGTGATTGGCGCGTGGCCCGCCGAGCCGGGAGTGGCCGAGGTAAGCAACCGTCGCGAATTGGCTCTGCAGGCGCCCCTTCGGGCAACATTGCCTGCGAACCTGGCCACGTCGAGCGCTCCGGCATTCGAAGCGGTCAGCGCGTCGGCCTTCGATCGATCGTGGGTCGAGAGCCTGGTGGCCGGCTGATGGTCCACTCCGTCGAGCTGCTGTTCGACCCCGACACCGAGTCGGCCGTCCGGCGAATCTGGGACGCCCTGGCCGACGCGGGTGTGCGCGCCCGAGCTGCCCCCGTTTCCCCGACTGACCGACCTCACGTCACGCTGACGGTGGCCGACAATATGAGCGACGCGGTATCGGCCTCGCTGCGACCTTCGCTGGCCCGGCTGCCGTTGGACTGCCGCATCGGCGCACCAATGCTGTTCGGTAGTCGGGCCGTGACTCTGGTACGCCTGGTAGTGCCGTCGGCGGAGCTGCTTTCATTGCAGGCCGACGTGCACCGTGCCTGCTTGCCGCACATGCTGGACGGCCCGCTGGGGAACGTGGAGCCTGGAAGCTGGACACCACACGTGACCCTCGCACGACGAATAGGGCCGGATCAGCTGCCGCACGCCCTGGCGCTGCGACAGCTAGGCCGCGAGATTCGCGGCCGCCTCACCGGGTTGCGACACTGGGACGGCAACGCGAAGGTCGCGTACCCGATCAGCTGAGAGTCAGACGTCGGCCCGGCTGTGCGTGGCGATACCGTCGACGAGCAGACTCAGGCCGAAAGCGAATCGGGCGTTGGGGTTCTCGGTCCAAATCGTGTGTGTGACGTCTGCGCCCGCGGCGTCCCACTGCATCCGCGACTGCTCGTCGGCGGTGAAGCCGAGCGCGTAGTAGATCACGCTGCGGGCCGCCAGTTCGGCATGGCTCGACGCCACCCCGGCCTCGGCGGCTGCGGCACTGAGCTGCGCGAGGACGTTGCTCATGGCCGTTGACTGGCCTGCGGCGAAGCTAGCTGACACCAGCTCGGCACCGTCGGTGTACGACAGCAGGGCTTCACGAAGCTGCTCGCAGGTGCGTGCGATGCTTTCGCGCCAGTGGCCGGGCTCGGGAGGGGGGTTGGCCTGGCTATCGATGGGTTGCATGACGGGTTGCAGGATCCGGTCGGCGACCGCGCCAAGAAGCTGCTGTTTATTGGCGAAATGCCAGTAAAGAGCGCCGGGGGAGACGGCTAGCTCGCGGGCTAGGCGCCGCATCGACAGGTCGGCGATCCCGTAGTTGTCCAGCAGTGCCGTCGCCGCCTCGACCACGTCGCGTTTGTGGAGCTGCACATCGGTACCCTAACCTGAACACCGTTCAATTGTCGGCATCGCCGACCCAACATGCGAGGAGACCCGACGGGTGAGCGAGATTCTGGCAGAGGCGCGCGAGCAGGTTCTGGAGCGGGGCGAGGGCCTTGATCGGGACCAGACCCTGCGGGTGCTGCAGCTGCCTGATGACCGACTCGATGACCTGCTGGCGCTAGCGCATGAGGTCCGGATGGCATGGTGCGGTCCCGACGTCGAGGTCGAGGGCATCATCAGCCTCAAGACCGGCGGCTGCCCGGAGGATTGCCACTTCTGTTCGCAGTCGGGACTTTTCGCGTCTCCGGTGCGCAGCGCCTGGCTGGACATCCCCAGCCTGGTGGAGGCCGCAAAGCAGACCGCCAAGACGGGTGCGACAGAGTTCTGCATCGTCGCGGCTGTACGTGGTCCCGACGAGCGTCTGCTCGCTCAGGTCGCCGCCGGAATCGAGGCGATCCGCAACGAAGTCGACATCCAGATTGCCTGTTCGTTGGGCATGCTGACCCAAGATCAGGTCGACCGGCTGGCGGCCATGGGTGTGCACCGGTACAACCACAACCTTGAGACCGCCCAGTCGTTCTTTACCAATGTCGTCACCACCCATTCGTGGGAAGAACGTTGGGGCACATTGCAAATGGTCCGCGAGGCCGGCATGGAGGTGTGTTGCGGCGGCATCCTAGGAATGGGCGAGTCGCTGGAGCAACGCGCCGAGTTCGCGGCCAACCTGGCCGAACTCGACCCCCACGAAGTGCCACTGAACTTTCTTAACCCGCGACCCGGGACCCCGTTCGGCGACTTGGACGTACTGCCCGCATCCGAGGCTCTCAAGGCGGTGGCAGCGTTCCGACTGGCGTTGCCGCGCACCATGCTGCGCTTCGCGGGTGGTCGGGAGATCACCCTGGGGGACCTGGGTGCCAAGAAGGGCATCCTGGGCGGTGTCAATGCAGTCATTGTCGGCAACTACCTGACAACATTGGGCCGGCCCGCAGAGGCTGACCTGGAGCTGCTCGACGATCTGCAGATGCCGATCAAAGCGCTCAACGCCAGCCTGTAGACAGGTCTTGATGGTCACGGACAACAACGATGCTTCGCTTGCGCCGCTTCCCGCGTTGGTCGGCGCAGGCCGATACAACGTGTACACCGGTGATGCAGCCGGCTCTGTCGCTCCTGCCGCGGCCCAGCTGGGGCTGGAGCCGCCCCGATTCTGCGCCGATTGTGGCCGCCGGATGATCGTTCAGGTTCGTCCCGACGGTTGGTGGGCGAAGTGTTCGAGGCATGGCTGCGTGGATTCGAAGGATCTGGAGACGCGGCGATGAGCCTCTCGGGCGAAGAGCCGGGGGCTCCGATGAGCCTCTCGGGCGAAGAGCCGGGGGCTCCGATGAGCCTCTCGGGCGAAGAGCCGGGGATGCCGATGAGCCTCTCGGGCGAAGAGCCGAGGG
>JAHZKD010000292.1 GCA_022600605.1 Actinomycetes bacterium | reverse complement strand
TGGATATTCCTGCAGATCCTCAACGCGTGGTTCGATTCGGCCGCGGGTAAGGCCCGCCCGATCTCCGAGTTGATAGCCGAGTTCGAAGCGGGTACCAGATCGGTCGGCGATGGCCGCAGCTGGTCGGAGCTTAGCGATGATGAACGCGCCGATGTCGTGGACGCGCACCGGCTGGTCTATCTGGCCGACTCAGTGGTGAACTGGTGCCCGGGCCTGGGCACCGTGCTAGCCAACGAGGAAGTCACCGCTGAGGGGCGCAGCGAACGCGGAAATTTTCCGGTTTTCCGGAAACGGTTGCGGCAGTGGATGATGCGGATAACCGCTTACTCCGACCGGCTATTGGAGGACCTTGAGTCGTTGGACTGGCCGGAAAAGGTCAAAACCATGCAGCGAAATTGGATCGGCCGCTCAACCGGTGCGACAGTGCTATTTGCAGTCGACTCGGTACCCGGTGCAGGCGACATTGAGGTGTTCACCACCCGGCCGGACACGCTTTTCGGCGCGACCTACCTGGTGCTGGCTCCCGAACACGAACTGGTAGATCAACTCATCGCTCAGAGTTGGCCGCCCGGCGTTGATTCACGGTGGACGTTCGGGGCAGCCGCACCGGCCGATGCGGTGGGCGCCTACCGGGCGGCGATTGCGGCCAAGTCCGATATGGAGCGCCAAGAGAATCGCTCCAAGACGGGCGTTTTCTTGGGGACGTATGCCACGAATCCTGCTGATGGACAGCAAATTCCGGTGTTCATCGCCGACTATGTGCTAGCTGGGTACGGTACGGGCGCCATCATGGCGGTGCCGGGCGGGGACCAGCGCGACTGGGATTTCGCTACCGAGTTCGGTCTGCCAATTGTGGAAGTGGTGCGGCGAGAGGACGATAAGCCTGCCGGCGGTGTTGCTTTGAAAGAGGCTTACACGGGCGACGGCGTGCTGGTGAACTCGGGATTCCTCGACGGAATGGACGTGGCCGCCGCCAAGCAGGCGATGTCTGAACGGCTGACCGCGGATGGGCGCGGACGTGAGCGCGTTGAGTACAAGCTTCGGGACTGGCTCTTCGCCAGGCAGCGGTACTGGGGTGAACCGTTTCCGATTGTCTACGACAGCGCTGGCCGCAGTTATGGTCTGCCAGAGTCGCTGCTGCCTGTCGAACTGCCTGACGTGCCCGACTATTCGCCGGCGCTGTTCGATCCCGAGGATGCAGACAGCGAGCCGGCGCCGCCGCTGGCGAAGGTCACCGACTGGATGAACGTCGAGTTGGACCTGGGCGATGGGCTCAAGCCCTACACCCGGGACACGAACGTCATGCCGCAGTGGGCGGGCAGCTCTTGGTACGAGCTGCGCTACACCGACCCGTATAACGAAGAAGAGTTGTGCGCCAAGGAAAACGAGGCGTATTGGATGGGGCCGCGGCCGGCCGAGCACGGGCCCGGTGACCCCGGCGGCGTCGACCTCTACGTGGGGGGCGTCGAACACGCGGTCCTGCATCTGCTCTACTCCAGGTTCTGGCACAAGGTGCTCTACGACCTGGGGCACGTCAGCTCGCGCGAACCGTACCGGCGACTGGTGAACCAGGGCTACATCCAGGCCTTCGCCTACACCGATACCCGCGGGGCCTACGTTCCCGCCGCTGAGGTTGTTGAGCGCGACGGAGGCTTTTTCTGGACGGGCCCCGACGGGGAGATACCGGTGTCCCAGGAGTTCGGCAAGATCGGCAAGAGCCTGAAAAACTCGGTGTCCCCTGACGAGATCTGTGAGAGCTACGGCGCCGACACCCTGCGCGTGTACGAGATGTCGATGGGACCGTTGGAGGCGTCGCGCCCGTGGGCGACCAAAGATGTGGTCGGCGCTTACCGGTTCCTGCAGCGGGTGTGGCGTTTGGTCGTGGACGAAGAATCCGGCGCCTCGCGGGTCACCGACAGCGACACTCTCGACGAGGAGACGCTCCGGTTGCTGCACCGCACCATCGCGGGTGCGGGGGAGGACTATGCCGCCCTGCGCAACAACACCGCTGCGGCCAAGCTCATTGAGTACACCAACCATCTGACAAAGCACGGTGTGACGGCCCGCGCGGCACTGGAGCCACTGGTGCTGATGGTTGCACCGTTGGCGCCGCATCTGGCCGAGGAGCTGTGGATGCGATTGGGCCACGACGACTCCTTGGCCCGCGGGCCTTTTCCGGCGGCCGACGAGCGCTATCTGGTCGAGGACACCGTGGAGTATCCGGTGCAGGTCAACGGTAGGGTTCGCGGACGAGTCACGGTCGCAGCAGATGCCGACGGAGATACGGTCGAAGCAGCCGCGCTAGCCGAGGAGAAAGTCGTCAGCTTCCTGGACGGGAGGACGCCCACGAAGGTGATCGTAGTCCCCGGACGCCTCGTCAACGTGGTGCTCTAACGTGATTTCGGCGTGTTTGTCGCCGCTCAGCGTCGAAAACCACGCCGAAATCAGCGGGGGCGGACGATAACTTCGTGAATGTGCGCATCGCGCGGCGCGTTCACGGCGTCGGCGGTGACCCGCGCGACGGTCTGCGCGCTGAGGAACTGTGTGGGGTCGTAGTCGCGGCCCTCGTAGGCGATGAGGTCCTCCTGCATTGCGGTCGCAATCCGTCCCGGATGCACCGATGTCACGCGAAGGGACGGCTCGTCGCCGCGCAGCGAGTCGGCGAATGACCGCAACCCGAACTTGCTCGCCGAGTACGACGCCAGCCCGGGCGAGGCGTTGATTCCGGAACCTGAGTTGATAAACACGACGTGACCAGCGGCGCTACGGAGCGCGGGTAGTAGCTCCAGGGTGAGGGCAACCGCGCCAATCAGATTGACGGCTATCGTCGCGCGCCACTCGTCGACCGACGACTCCGAAACCCGGCCGGGGTAGGCCACGCCCGCGTTATGAATCAGCACGTCGAGTTCGACGAGGGGTTCGACGAGGACGGCCATCGAGTCGGGATCGGCGAGGTCCAGTGGCCACGTGCTGGCACCGAAGCGTTCGGCGAGAGCGTCGAGCCGCGCCGAGGGGCGCCCGGCAAGCAGCAGGGTATGCGTCGGAGCGAGGGCATCGGCTAGGGCGGAACCAAGGCCGCCTGCTGCCCCGGTGATCATCGCGGTCGGCACACCGGAACCCTACCGATGCTGCGAGCAGGCCGGAGAAGTCGCATCATGGAGGTGATGCCTCACGACCCCAGCTTCGCGCCGACACAGCTGGCGGCGCGCGCCGCGTACCTGCTGCGCGGCAATGACCTCGGCGTGATGACCACGGCCGCGCCGTTGTTGTACCCGCACATGTGGAGCTGGGATGCGGCTTTCGTGTCGATCGGGCTGGCTCCGCTGTCAGTAGAGCGGGCCGTCGTCGAGCTCGACACACTGTTGTCGGCACAATGGCGCAACGGCATGATCCCGCACATCGTTTTCGCTAACGGTGCCGACGGGTATTTCCCCGGGCCGGCGCGGTGGGGGTGCTCGGCGCTTTCGGCCGACGCGCCCCTTTCCCGCCAAACATCGGGAATCATGCAGCCGCCCGTGCACGCCATCGCGGTGCAGCGCATCCTCGACCACGCCCGTACCCGGGGGCGTTCGACCCGCGCGGTTGCCGAGTCGTTCCTCGACCGGCGTTGGGCCGCGCTGGTGCACTGGCATCGTTGGCTGGCCGAGTGTCGGGACCAGAATGAGAGCGGCCGGGTGACCATCTACCACGGCTGGGAGTCGGGGATGGACAACTCCCCGCGGTGGGACAGCGCATACGCCAATGTGATCCCGGGCGAGGTGCCGGAGTATCAGCGCGAGGACACCAAGATCAACACTGATGCCAGCCAGCGGCCAACCGACCTGGAGTACGACCGCTATCTGTGGCTGCTCGAGGAGATGAAGGCGGTCCGCTACGACGATCGGTTGTTGCCCAAGGCGGTGAGCTTCGCTGTGGAGGATGCGTTCGTCTCTGCAATTTTCTCGGTGGCCTGCCAGGTGCTGGCCGAGATCGGTGAAGACCATAAGCGACCGCACGCCGATGTGAAGGATCTGTACGCGTGGTCGGAGCGGTTCCGGGCGGGCGTCATCGCCGCGACCGACGAACGAACCGGGGCGGCAAAGGATTTCGATGTTCGTGCTGACAGGTGGATCGCGACTGAGACGGTAGCGCAGTTTGCCCCGCTGTTGTGTGGTGGCCTGCCGCACGAGAGGGAGCGGGCGCTGTTGCGGCTGCTGGAGGGTCCGCGGTTCTGCGGCCATCCCGACCTTGCCTACGCACTTATTCCCTCGACATCGCCGGTCTCGCGGGACTTCCGCCCCCGGGAGTATTGGCGTGGTCCGGTATGGCCCGTGATGACCTGGCTGTTCTCCTGGTGTTTCGCCAGGCGGGGCTGGGCCGAGCGCTCTGCGATCCTCTGCAGGGAAGGCCTGCGCCAGGCCAGTGACGGAACATTCGCGGAATACTACGAGCCGTTCACCGGGGAACCGCTGGGAAGCATGCAGCAGTCGTGGACCGCTGCTGCGGTGCTCGATTGGTTGGGGTGAACGCTACTCGGCGATGCGCTCAAGCGGGGCGAGACCCTTGGCCAGCGCATCGAGTTCGTCCACGCTGAGCTTGCTCAGCAGGGCCGCGAGGTGAGCCTGCCTGGAGGCCAACGCTTCCTGGTGCTGCGCATGTCCTTCGGGTGTGATGTCGACCAGGACTGCGCGCAGATCGGACGGATCGCGGGAGCGTTTGACCAGCCCCAGCTTTTCGAGCCGCCGGATCGCCACCGTCGTGGTGGGGGTGCGGACGCGCTCGCGAGCGGCCAGGTCGGTCATCCGAATCGGCCCCTCATCGAGCAGTGTCAGCAGAATGGACAGCTGGGCCAGCGTGAGGTCGCCCGACGTAGAGGTCCGGCCGGTGTGGCGCAGTACGGACAGCACTTTGGAAAGCACGCGCTGCAGTTCGCCTGCCAGCTCGCGGACTCGCGGCTCCGTGTCCACCATAATTCGACAGTCTAACCTGTTTTAGCCGGCCAAGCTCAGTGCCGGACAGGGATGCCGGGTCGCGAGGTAGACCGACCGGCTCGGCTCACACGGAACGCAACGCGGGCAAGACGCCGCGGCGTACCAACTCCGAGAGCAGGATCCCCGCCATTGTCTCCGAGCGTTGTATACATGCGGCCCGCGCCGCCTCCGGTTCACCAGCTTTGATCGCTGTCAACTCGTCTTCGTAGGACGGCAGCAGCGCGTCATGGTGTTGGAGGTACTTGGCCCAGAAGGCGGGTGGGACCAAGGTCTGCGACGAGGCGATCGCGGCCCCCAGCCGCGGGCCGGCGTACTTGGTGTTGATGACGGTGCGAAAGTGCCGCGCATGTTCGTCGAACAGCCGGGAGTCTTTGCCGTTGCGCATCAGCGCCAGCTCGTTGTCTAGCTTGACCACGATCAACGGGTCGGCCGCGGCGGCCGCCCGCGCTGAGGCGATCGCGCTCAGCACCCCGTACAGCTCATGGTGTTCGCGAACCGCGGCTTCGTCGAACCGTTCTACGTAGGCGCCCCGGTGATATTGAGTCGACACGATCCCGTCGTGTTCGAGCTGAACCACGGCCTCTTGAACCGGCACACGACTAAGTCCGAGTTCCTGGGCGATCTCGTTGCGGTCCAGCCGATCTCCTGACCGAAGCTTTCCGGTCAGGACCATATTGACCACGTGTGAGACGACGAGGTCTTTCTCTTTGATCCCATACTTCTTGGGCATGGCGGCGCCAGTCTCTCACGCTGCCTGCGCCTTCGGAGCTGTTCGGTAGGTTCAGCCGCCTAGAATCCTGCGCAAGAGATCAATCAACACCCGGGGCTGATCACTCTGCACCGAGTGCCCGGAGTTCTCGACGGTATGCACCCGCTGGAATCCGGGGGCGAGACGCGCGAACTCGTCCGCGTCCTCGTCTTTGACGAAGAAGGAGTTGGCACCACGGATCAGTGTGGTGGGGGTGGTGAGCCGGGGCACGTCGTCCCACAGGCCGGCGAACCCCTCGCCCTTGCGGATGGAGTCGTATCGCCACGTCCAAGTGCCGTCTTCGAGACGCTTCGCGTTGTGGAACACGCCACGCCGCAACGATTCTCGATCCCGGTGAGGTGCGGCGGCTGCTGTCACATCGAGCATCGCTTCGAACGTCGGGAAGGTTCGCTCACCTTGCGCCAGGGCGACAGTGCCCTTCTGCGCCTCGGTCATCTCAGTGTGCCGTTCGGGTGCTGAGGGGGTGACGTCGATGAGCACGAGCCGGCGGACCAGGGCGGGCGTGGCTACCGCGAGCCGAAGCGCGGTCAGTCCGCCCAACGACATCCCGACCACGAGTTCGGCGTCGCGGGCGAGTTCTCGGATCACCGGTTCGACTGCGATGGCGTTGAGCTTGGGTCCGTAGTCGCCGTCCTCGCGCCACGCCGAGCGCCCGTGGCCGGGGAGGTCCACCGCCAAGGCCGGAACGCCGAGCCCGACGATCACCGTGTCCCAGGTGTGCGCGTTCTGAGCGCCGCCGTGCAAGAACACCACTCGCGGTGCGTTGTCGCCGAACTTCAGCGCGCTGACCGGACCTGAGTCGACCCGCGTCGCGCTGGGCGGCGTTCCGGAGATTCTGGCCTGGCGGGCGTTGTCGTGGAGGAAGTCGAACTCGGACATGCGCGCCAATTCGTCATCGCCGTCGACCACGGTTCGACCCTCGATGCGAGAGCTATCTAACTAGCCCTCGATGAAGTCGGTGAGCTGGGCGCGGGCGACATCGTCGGGCAGCTGCTCCGGCGGACTCTTCATGAGGTATGCCGAGGCGGCGATGACGGGCCCGCCGACACCGCGATCCTTGGCGAT
>JAHZKD010000291.1 GCA_022600605.1 Actinomycetes bacterium | reverse complement strand
GTGCAGCAGGCGAAAGTCAACTCCACCAAACAGTTCGTCGAATCCCCCGACTTCGACGATGCAGTCACCGGCGCGGTCGCCGACAACCAGGGCGCCCACGACAAGATGGCCGACTACTTCTTCACCAACGCACCCGGCCGAGCGCACCTGATCTCCGACATCGCGAAATGGTTCTACCAAGTCGTCTCCTCCGAGGACGGCGAGGTGGGGCTGCCATGAAGAGTGCGCACCCGGCTCTTCGCGCCGTCCTCGAAGAGCCCAACAGTGCACCGTATTCCGAGTTCGATATCGAACGCGGATCGGGAATCCTGGATCACACCACGAGTGTTTCGTTGGCTCAAGCACTCGCGGTTGGATGTCTCAGTCGCCTGGACCCCAGTAACGGTTCGGTCGGCATTTGGGATCCCGCAGCTGGCGCAGGCTTCGCGGGATTCCTGCTCGTCGACGCGCTCCAATCAGTCGGGATACAGGTGCGCTACCGCGGGCAGGACATCAACCAGGAATCGGTGTTGGCCGCCCGCCGCCGCTTCGAAGCACTGCCAGATGCTTACCTCGGCTTGGGAGACACTCTCGCGAAGGACGAGTTCGAGGATTTCGAACCCGATCTGGTGATCGTCGATGCGCCGTGGGGCATGAACTGGATGAGCTCAGCAGCAGCTGTGGAATCCCGTCGAGAATCGGGCGCATTCCGCTTCGGCGTACCGAAGCAGTCCGACAGCACTTGGCTCTTCATATCGTTGGCGTTGGAGAAGATGCGACCTGCAGACCAGGGAGGCGGGCGGGTCGCGGCTCTCGTCGCGCCAGGCGCGTTAAGTACGGGAGGTAGCACTGGCGCCATGCGGCAACGCATTGCAGACGCAGGGCTGCTCGAGTCAGTCACACGGCTTCCTGAGGGGCTAGCACCGAACACAGCCATCACTTTGTACCTCCTCACCTTCACGAATAGTGCCGACAGAGCTGCACGAGGCAAGATCGGAATCGCCGACCTACAAACACAATTCACGACCGGCCGCCGCCATCGTGCAGTACCTGCCTCCGCATTCCGCGAGCTCGAATCAGGCCTTCGGACCAGAAAGCCTGGACCCCGCAACCGCACAGTCGGAATTGAGCAGTTCACCCGCAGGGAAGCTCTGCTCTCACGAACGGTCAGCGACGGACACCGACTCTCGTGGCGCCTCACGACTTATGCCAACGCGGCGATCGGCGAGAGGCTATTGGAATCCCGCTACGGGCCAGATTCCGGCATTTCAGTGGACACGGACCCGACCAGCATCACCGACCTCGACCCCAGCCCCTTTTTCGGAGACGACTCGCGCGATCTCCTGAGAGATATCCAGGCAAAGGGGTGGGCCAGCCGACGTCTAAGCCAACTCCTCACCAGAGAGCCCGAAGTGAGCAAGGAAGCGAACGCCCCCGGTGACGGACAGCTGTTCATTCCAACGACTCGCAACGGTAAAGTCGCCACGGAGCGAACCGACGTGGGATCCACTGGCCGAGTCCTGTCGATCCAGCTTGATGTTGACGTCGCCGAGCCAACCTTCCTGGCGGCATGGCTCAACTCCGAGCAAGGCGTCGCCAGTCGACTCCACGCGATCGAAGCGAGCAGCTCTGGCACCCATCTGAGGGCACTGCGGTCCGACCCAAAATCATTGATGCGCTGGGCCGACGAGCTCATCATCCCTGTGCCCGCGCGCAGCACACAGCTCGCACTCGCATCGGCGGACGAAAAGCTCGGCTCTTACCACGCCGAGCTGACCCGCCAACGAGAGAGCATCTGGGCAGCGCCCGAAGGCGTGGAAGAGGTAGTGAGCAGGATTGCGAACGCGTTCGACGACTCTGTGAGTACCTGGCTCGACCAGTTGCCATTCCCCATCGCTTCGGCTCTCTGGACAGCTGAAACCGCCAGTTCACCGGGCAATCAGCAGCGCGCGTACCTCCACGCGTGGGAAGCCATTGTCACCTTCCACGCAACGGTGCTGCTTTCTGCGACTCGCTGCGATCCGGGTGCCAGCCGTGACGTCGAAGCAGCGATAGGCCAGACGCTTCGAGAACAACACTTGGGTATCGAACGGGCATCGTTCGGGACCTGGGTCGTCATCGTCGAAAAGACCTCGAAGGACCTTCGTCGCGCGATCGAGAGTAACGATGCGGACGACATCGCTCGCATCCGCAACGCCTTCGGCGGACTCAGCCAGACCGGAATCGAACGCCTGATTTCGAAAGACGTCGTTAAGAAGTTCAACGAGCTGAACGGCAAGCGGAATCGTTGGAGCGGACACACGGGCTATACGTCCGATGACGAATGGAAAGCGCAGGTCGCCTCCCTCGTCTCGGACCTCGCCAATCTTCGCCAGCTCGTCGGGAACGTTTGGACGCAGCTCCTGCTAGTGCGTGCAGGCAGCGCGAAGCGCACGCACGATGGGTACATCCAGACGGCAGAAGTTGCGGTCGGCGCCCGATCTCCGTTCCGCACACAGGACTTCAGCGTCGGCGATCCAATGGTGGACGGTGAGTTGTACCTGGTGAGAGAGGGATCGCAGTCGCCATTGCGTCTAGGGCAGTTCATACTGCTCCGCGCTGCTCCGCGCAACGCTCAATACACGACCTACTTCTACAACCGAACTGAAGGGACCAACGTCCGCATGGTCAGCTACCAGCACGGACCGGAGAGCGAATTTCAGGCCGACGTGGAGATCTTTCGCGCGGAGTTCGGGGCACTGGGGTTGAGGTAACAAGACCGTGCGACGAAACATCGCACGAAGCCCGGACGGAAAACGAACCCAAGTAACTCGTGGAGATAACTTGATCGACAACACCCAATACCAGAGCATCATCGGGGCCCTCAGGACATGGGACCGACAGGCAATGGCCAAGCGCGTTGCCGAGGCCACAACACTGCGAGAAGAGTTCGCCCAGCGGTACCCCATTGCGGCATGGCCCTCGATGCCGGTCGATGACTACGCCCTCGGACAAGGAAACAACGACGCCGTCTCTTACTGGCTCGAGTTCAAGACGAGGCCCGTCGCCAGCATGAGCGGGGGCTCGGCCCACAAGCACCTGATCTTTAGGCGGGCAGCGGCAGGCGTCTGGCAGTACCCGAGCGAGTACTCCTCGATCGAGCAGGCCTGGAGCGCGGTCCGGGCCGGTTTCGTCGAGATGCTCGACCTGGCGTCTACGGGCCAGCTAGGCAAGACCGACGACGTCAAGGTCCTGACGGGAGCCCAAGCCGTCCGCGCAAAACTGCTATACCTCTACTTCCCCAACGATCTGATCCCGGTGACGTCGAAAGAGGCGATCGACCACTTTTTGCAGGCCCTCGGAGAGACCCCGCTCCCCTCAGTGATCCGTGCCAACCGTCAGCTACTCACCGCACTACGTGCAGTCCCCGAGCTATCCGCGTTGTCCACCCAGGAGCTCGGGTATTTCGTATACCACTGGAACGACCCTCGCCCATCGATGAAGGTCGTCAAGATCGCACCCGGCGAGTTGGCGAAGTACTGGGACAACTGCCGAGACAACAACTACATCTGCGTCGGCTGGGACCAGGTTGGCGACTTGGCGGAATTTGACAGCAAGGACGCCTTCCGCGAGGTATTCCGTGAACACTTCCCCTACAACGGCGCCGAACCAACCGTCAGCCGCAAAGCAAACGAATTGTGGACTCTGCGCGAGCTGCAGCCAGGCGACAAGGTCATCGCGAACCGCGGCACGTCCGAGCTCCTCGCCATAGGGACCGTGAATGAAACCGGATACCAGTGGCGTCCGGAGCGACCGGAGTATCGCCACACCGTGGGTGTCGACTGGGACACCGACTTTGCGCGCGATATCCGACCAGTCAAAGCATGGGCAACGACCACCGTGTCGAAAGTGGCCGCGAATCTCTACCGAGATCTCCTCGGGGCACCCGACTACGCACCCACTGTGGAGCCGGACCGCATCTATCTAAACCTGCAAGAGGCTCTCAAGCGGCGTGGACAGGCCGTGCTCTATGGTCCGCCAGGGACCGGCAAGACGTACACAGCACGACGTGCCGCGGTCTGGTTGCTCGACGGTGGCGGTACGAGGGAAGAAGCCACAGCACTCCTCGGAGATGAAGCGGCTCTCGCTGAGCGGGAGAAGCAACTGAGCACGGGCCGTGCCCCGTCTAGGCGCGCCTGGTTCGTCGTAGCCAACCCGTCGCAATGGTCATGGAGCAACCTCTTCGCTGAAGGCACGGTGGACTACAGATTCGGCCGGCTCCAGCGCAACTACCCGAATGTGCGCGCCGGCGATCTCGTCGTCGGCTACGAGTCGACTCCATCGAAGCGCGTGATGGCACTCGCCCGCGTCACCGCAGAGTACGACGCGCAGCAAGCTCCGACTATCACCTTGGAGCCGGTCATACCGGTCGAGAACGGATTAACCTACGAAGAGCTCCAGGAAGATCCGATTCTCGCCGAGAGCGAGCCGATACGATTCCGCTGCCAAGGAACGCTTTTCGCCCTCTCGCAGGTCGAGGCCGACCATCTGCTCGCGGCCCTAGGTGAGCGCGACCCGCGCATCGCATCAGTCACCGCACCGAGCGTCCAGCGCCTCACCAGGATCACATTCCACCCGTCCTATGCCTACGAAGATTTCATCGAAGGCTTCCGCCCAAAACAGAACACCGACGGTGGCATGGCCCTCGACTTGGTTGACGGACTCTTCAAACGTGTCTGTTCGGCCGCTCAGGCGAACCCGAGCCTGCGCTACATCTTGCTGATCGACGAGATCAACCGCGGCAACATCCCAAAGATTTTCGGCGAAATGATCACGGTCATCGAAAAGGATAAACGCGGCCTAACCGTCCAATTGCCACAAAGCGGAACAGACTTCGCGGTTCCGCCGAATGTGTGGATCATCGGCACAATGAACACCGCAGACCGCAGCGTGCAACTCCTCGATTCAGCGCTACGGCGTCGGTTCGCATTCCTCGAACTACTCCCTGAAAGTGACCGACTCGCAGGATCCACTGCCGGCGGCCTGGCGCTCGACACATTCCTCGAGGAACTGAATCTGCGGATCCGCCAACGGTTCGGTCGTGAAAAGCAGATCGGCCACGCGATGTTCCTATCCGACGACGGGGTCGTCGATACCCCTGAGGCCTTCGCGTCGATGTTCTACTACGAGCTGCTGCCGCTGCTCCAGGAGTATCTCTACGACGACTACACCGAGTTACGCACCCTCCTCGGCGACGTTATCGACGCCGCTACCCAACGGATTGCCGCCGATGTCGAAGACGATCCTGAAGCTTTATGCGCAAAGCTGGCTGCGACGTTCGACGCCAGCGCATCTGCATAGGCGATGGACTCATACCAGTTGGGCGAGTACGAGACCCAGGTCATTGACTGCCCACCACCGACACCCGCAGACAAACGGCTGGCCCAAGACCTAGCGTCGGGCGGCGACCTTAAGCCACGCATCGACATCGACTGGATCGACGGTGGTCAGGTAAAAGTGCGTACCCACTCCTGGGTCGGCGTTGTGCGGTTCTCGGCCTGGGAGATTCGTGTCGTGCCGAAACTCCTCGGCGGAACACTGCGTGTATTGCACATGATCGAGTACTCCGGCGGCGTACCCCTTCTGGCCCGTCTCACTACCGACCGCCCACTGCCCGCCGACGGCGAGGACCTCTTCGAGCTGATCGCCATGCTGCTGGCAGAGGAGACCAGAGCCCTCCTCCGCAACGGCCTGATTCGCGACTACCACCCAGTCAACGACTCCCTCGATGTGTTGCGCGGCCGGATGCGTGTCCGTGAGCAGTTCCTACGGCGGTACGGCCAGCCCCACCGAATCGAGTGCTCATTCGATGAGTTCGATGGCGACGTTCCCGAGAACCAGCTTCTGGCAGCTGCACTTCAGGCAGCGGCGCCGCGCGTTACTGACGACACCGTGCGCAGCAGTTCGCGAATGCTTGCCGGGATGCTTGACACGGTATGCGAGGTACGACACCGGCGTGCGGACTGGTACGCCCGGAACATCAACTACGGACGCCGCAACGCCCACTACAAACCGGCTCACACCTTGGCAAAGCTGGTTCTTGATGGCCTGGCACTCAACGATCACCGCGACAAGACGACCGTCAACGTCACCTCCTTCATGGTGGATATGAACGCGGTCTTCGAAAGGTTCGTTACCCGGCTAGTCATCAACGCGCTTACCGGCACCCCACTACGTGCGCGAGCCCAAACATCGATCCGTGCAGTTATTCTCGACGAAGAGACAGACGATATGTACAGCGCGATCCGACCCGACCTCATCATCGAAGACGCACGAACCGGACGCACCGTGCCGATCGACGTGAAATACAAGCTCTACGACGCTGCCAACAAGATCAGCTCCGCCGACATCTATCAGGCCTTCGTGTATGCCTATTCGCTGAGCGTCCATTCGGATAATCCGCGAGCAGGGCTGATCTATGCTGCGACGGCTCCGATTACTGGCCCCGCCCTCCGTATCAAGCCGCTAACAGGCGCGAAACCTGCGCGCGTTCGCGGAGCCGGTCTCGACGTTGCGGCGACCCTTGATGAGATTGGGACTCCCGCTGAGGAGGCAATGTACGAGAGGATGCGGACCACGATCCGCGATCTCACCGGCCTATCGGAAATGACGACGATAGAAACGGCGGCAACCTGCTGCGCGGGCCAGGTCACCAAGCGATGGAAGAAATAACAAGTCGCCGCTACCACAGCTAGTCGCGCGGGCGAGATGGCGCCGTCACGCTCTGTGGCCCTGTTGAGGTTCTGCCGGCGGATCGCCTCGCGGACCGCGCCGGCGAACCGGGAGTCCCAGGCAGCACCGACGATCGCCGAACGCGACGCAGGGACACGCCACGGCTGGCCGTCGCCACCGCTGGCCAGCCGCGGGCGGGGGCGACGGCCGGCTCGACGCCGCCGAGGCGCTCGCCGTCAGCGCCGGCACCGTCCAACAGCTCATCCACCGCGGGGCACTGGCCAAACACCTCGACGGCGGGCTCAGCCGCGCCAGCGCGCTGAGCGAGGCAGGCTGTTTTGAAACTGCCCGGATTTTTGGGCCTGTTTCCGCAGGTCAGAGCGCTGCGTTGCAGGGGCGGGCAGATAGGGCACATTCACTACAATCGAGCCCACAAATATCTATTGCTAGAGCTGACTCAACATCAAATTATTGACAGAGTGAGGTGGGAAGTGCCCTATTTGCCCGCCTACCCGTCGTCACCGCTCTGAACTGCGGAAACAGGCCCAAAAATCCGGGCAGTTTCAAAACGGCTTCCCCCGGAACGCACAAAACCCGCCCACGTTGGATAGCAGGGCGGGTTTTGTGCCGAATGTTAAAGCTTCTGCCACTCCCGGCCCATCACCTTGGCCTCCGCGACGATCGGCACTGCGCCCACTTGACGCGTCATGGCCTCCGCGAGCAGGGCGCACAGGGCATCCGCGTCCGATTCGGGGACCTGCAGTACCCATTCGTCGTGCACCGGTAACCAGAGGCTGTCACCGAGACCTGCCGCCTCGAGAGCAAGCAGCGCATCTACCAGCAGCTCCCGCCCGCTTCCCTGCACGATGCTGTTAACGGAGGAGTTGAACTGCGTGCACGGATGCACCTGCACCACCCGCCCACCCGTTATCCGGGTGGCGCCGTCGCCGCCGGCGGCCGTGCCGCGAGCCGCCGC
>JAHZKD010000290.1 GCA_022600605.1 Actinomycetes bacterium | reverse complement strand
GGACTCCGCGAGCGATCTCGACCTGCAAGCCCCACAGCGGGTTGTCGGGTCCGGTGACGGTGCCGACCAGCGCCCGGCATTCCTCGACGGCGGCGGCTTCCAGATTGGCCGGGTCGAGGCGACCTTCAGCAGCATCACGGGCGACGCTCATGGCCGACGCGATCACGTCCTGGGTGGTGGTCACGCGGTCTCCTCGATCTCGGCGTCGATGACTTCAAGCCGGGGCGGCTGCCGTTGTGCCAGCGCCAGCAGCTCGGACTCGGCACGGTCCAGTATCGCCGTCGCTGACTGCTGCACGGTGATGTCGACCTCGGAACGCTCAGGGGCGTCCAGACCCAGCAGCTTGGCCCGGCGCGTCGAGATGCGGTCAAGCTCGCGGTTGAGCGTCACAAGGTTGTCGATGTCGCGCATACGCCGGGCTTCGTGGAACTGCTCATGCAGCACGGCCCGGCGGATGCGGAGTTCTTCGTCCTCCTGCCGCCGCAGCATCTCAGCGTTCAGCGGCGGGGTCCGGTTGTCGAGTCGCTCGACCGCTTGCTGTGCGGCCTGGCGGCTCCGGTAGCCGAGGGTGTCGGCGATCTCCTGCCACGTTCGACCCAGCGCCTTGAGGGAGGCCGCTCGTTCGGCTCGGCGTCGGGTGTCTTGTCGGTTGGCCATCGCGTCAACAGTCTGTCAACGGGCAGTGCAGGCGTCGGGGTGACGCCCGGCCCGTGTAGCGGTCCTCACAGCTTCCCTCGGGTCGGTTGTCGGCTTCGTGCCCGGCCTCCGACGACGCCTCGCGCACGCGCACGCGACCTCTCGTGTTACGTGCCTATGGGGCCTATGGAATAACCCCTGGTAGAGAGAGTGATGAGCTGCGGCCTATGGACGTGTCTATGGACGTGTCTATGGGAGGGGCACGGGTCTATGGCGGCACATAGAACCCGCCATAGAACCGGGGCACGGGCCTATGGGTGACCTGGGGAAACGCCCCATAGAACCCATAGGCCGCATAGGCCGCACAAAGCCCCCAGGAGTGACGCTATTTGGCCGCTTTGCGGGCGACCTTCCAGACCCAGTAGCTGCCGGGGCCGAACCCGATCCGTTGGCTGGTGATCACCGGGTCGGTGGCCCGTGGCCGGGCGTCCTTGATCTGACGCTCCGAGTACCCCGCCTCGGCCCCGGCGGCGATCACGTCCGCAGCAGGCACCCCGCCGTCGTCGGTTTCCGGTTGGGTGTGGTCGGCGATGTAGTCGGCGATGAACTGTTCGACTTGCGACCCGGCTGATTTGCCGGATGCGCCGGGGCGGTGCTCATTGCCCAGCGAGTCATCAACCGTCGACTCAGCTATCCCGGTGAACGTGAACCGAGCCGTCGCCGCCTTACCTTTCGCCGTCTCGACCACGGCCCCGGTGACCTCGTATTTCAACGATGGCAGATCGTTACGGCCCACGGAGTTCTTCGGCTGGGAGAACACCCGCTCACCGTCGGCGTCGACCGCGAACACCATCACCGCCCTCGCAACATCTTTGAACGCGCCGCTGCCGGTGATGCGGGTCAACGAATCCAGGCCGGTGGCTTTGTTGAAGTGAGCCAGCGCCACCACCGCCGCCCCGGTCTTGTCGGCCATCGCCGCCACCGGCTCCAACGCGGTGCGAACGTCGCGGCTGCCGTTGGCGTCCAGGCCCGCACCGATCGTGGACATCAGCGGGTCGACAATCACCAGCACTACATCGTTGTCGATGATCGACTTCGTGAGCAGCTCCACGTCGTCAGGCAGGCTCAGCGTCACGTTGGCGTGCTCGCTGACGGCGACCTCGATGCGGGCCACCTTCGTCAAATCGGCCCCGGCAGCCATCAGACGCGGAACCAGGGTGTGCTGCCAGCTGTCTTCGGTGGCGAGGTAGTACACCCGTTTCGGGGTGCCGTAGTGCGCCCCGGGGAGGGTGCCGCGAGTGATCTTGGCGGCGAGCCAGATACCGAAACTCGACTTGCCTGACCCTTCACGCCCGGCGGCAATCGACACCATGCCGCAAGCGATGCGCCCGTCGGATTCGACCTCGGGCGGCGACCAGGTGCGCCCCGGCGCAACGCAGGCGATGTCTTCGATGATGTACGGGTCGGGGGCTGTGGTGCCGTCTGGTGCGAGCGCGGCACTGTTCCGTAGCGCGATGTCGACCCACAGCCAATCGACCGGTTCGGGTTCGATTTCGCTCGCCCAGGTGATGTGCAGGCTGCGGCCTCCGTTTGTGCCCTGATTGTCGGCCTCCTCGGCCTTCTTCTTCCCGACGGCAGGCGTCTTCCCGAAGTCAGCGGGCAAGTCGTCCACGGCCAGGTCGTCGTCGTGCAGGTCCAGGGCGGTCATGGCGGCTCCGATGTCGTTGTCGTAGTGGATGGCTGCGACGGCCCGCAGCCGTGTCACGGTGGGGCCGTACTGGGCGATCACCGTGTCGAACGGGTGGCAGTCGTGGTCGGTCCAGATGTAGAGCGGGGCGTCCGGTGTGTCCCACTCGCCGCACGTGCCCGGCTCATGCCCAGTCGCGGATTTCGGAGAGGCGTGATCCCCGGGCGCAGTCCATGTCTCACAGCCGCAGAGGTCGACCTTGCCGGTGGGCGTCCAGCCGATCGGCTCCAGAATCTCGGCCCAGGTCACCGTCTCGCCCCACTTCGCGACGGCGTCATCTCCGGCGCGGTCCCGGTCCCGATGACGTTGGGCACGGTCGGCCCGCAACTGGGCGCTGCTGGTGATGCGCTCACACAGCCAGTCCGGCAGTTCCCGCACGTCGCCGGTCACGGTGTAGGAGCCCTCGGGCCGTCGGCTCGGCGGGATCAGGACGTACCGGCGGTGCCACAGCACCGAGTAGCGGCTGTCCTCGGCACCCAGTGACAGCGCCCCAGGGCTCTCCGGCAGCTCCACACCTTCCGGCACCGCGAAATACCAGTGCCCGCCGTCGGAGTGCAGCCAGTCGCCCGTACTGTTCTGCGCGCCCGGGGTGCTGACGGTGGCCGTGTCGACGGGATCGCCAGCGGTGTCAGCATCCCGCCGGAACGCTTCGACCTGAGCGGCGGTGTCGGCGTCGACCACTACTAGCCGTGACTGCCCCAGCTCCACTGCCAGATTGACCGCCACGTCGTCGCCCAGGTTCTTGATGTAGGCGTCGAGATAGGCGTCGAGGATGGCGGTGTCGGTGGTCGCCAGCGCGAGCCCCGACGGCGACTTGACCTTCTCCCAGTTGAGCCGACCGGCTGCCTTGGCTGCCTCACGCGCCAGCTTGTCGTCACGGGTGCGCTTCTGGACCGAGCGCATGTCGGCGGGGAGCTTGCTGTCGGGCCAGATCAGCAGCACCGAGCAGCCGTGCTCGGCCAGTGCGTGCATGAACTTGCGGACCTGCTCATGGTCATCGGGCTTGGGTGCGTCATTCAACAGGGCGGTGAGCGCGGAGGCGCGGCTGCCGGTGTTGGCGGTACGATCTGTCATGTCCGTTGTTCTTTCTGGCGTAAGGGCAGGGGATTTCGTTTGAGGCGGTAAATGCCCGTCCCACCTATCCGGCGGGGCGGGCATTTCCTTGCTCAGTCGTGTTGCTCCGCTGCGGTTCTCAGCTCCCGGGCATGGTCATCGGCCACCGACCGCAGCACCCGGGCGACCCGGCGCAGATCGTCGGGACTGAACTTCGCCAACGTCGCGGCCAACCATCCAGAGTCGGCATCGGTGGATGTACCGGCGGTGGGGGCGGTGGGCGCTGCCGACTCATCAAGCAGCCCACGTTCGGCCATCCAGGCGCGAAGGTCGGCTTCGTTGACGTAGTAGCGGCGGTTGAACCGGACAGCGGGCAGACCCTCCTCGCGGATCAGCCGCAGCACTGTCGTGGTTTGGGCGTAGCCGAGGACGGAGGCAACTTCGTCGGTGCCCATC
>JAHZKD010000289.1 GCA_022600605.1 Actinomycetes bacterium | reverse complement strand
TCCCGCCGCTTCGGCGGGTTTCGCAGCCGCGCCGGTGGGGTCGGTCGGCGGAGCGGGGACGCCCGCGACATCAGGCAGGGGCGGCGGGATGTCGGAGCCGGACTGCTCAGCGGCGATCGGATGGCCGGCCTCAGCGAGCTTGGCCTCAACTTCGGCGACAGTTGTCGCCCCACCCATGAGCTCGGCTTGGGCCGCCGCGATCTCCTCGGCAGTCTTGCCCTTCTGCTGTTCGGCGAGGTCGTCGACTTCACCGCGGTGCTCGATCGCGTATGCGATCAGCTTTTCGACTGCGTACAGGTTCGCGTCGCGCACCGCCGTCAGCTGAATGGGCGGCAGGTCGAAGTCGTACTCGACGCGGTTCTTGATCCGTACCGCCATGAGCGAGTCGAGGCCGAGCTCGATCAGCGGCACCTCCCAGGGCAGATCTTCGGGTTCGTAACCCATCGCTGCGCCGACGATGGTGCCCAGCCGCTGCCCGATGGTCTCGCCGGAGTCCGGATTCCACTTCGCGAAGCCCGCCGCGATACCAGCACCCGCGGTGAGGTTGTCCTGCAGGATTGCGGCGTCATCCTCGGGCTCGTCTTCCACGGGAGGCGCAATCGATGAACTGTCGACGGCTCCAGCGACCATGCCCGCACCGACCGCAGTGGGCACTGCGACCTGTGCATCACCGCGAGCCACGATCGCGTCGTAGACGAGGGTGAAGGAAGGCTCAGAAGACACAACCCCGTTATCGATGCGGGCGTGCACCTGCACTCCGGCGCCGCCGGGGTGCCGCGTCAACGTAGTCACCAGGCGCGCACCTTCAGCGGGCACTGCGCGCTGCTCCGAGGCAGCCAGCCTGGCACCCGGAACAACCGCGGCCGCAGCGGCTTTCACCAGCGCAGCCAAATCTTCGGTATTTACCGCCCCCCGCGGCAAGTATTCGAAGACATGCCTACCGTCGGGCGTCGCAACATGGTTGCCGGGGATGACCGCCGAGCTATCGCCGGTGAAGTGAGCATCCAACCAGTGCGGCTTGCGACGGAACCGGGTCGGCGGGATGTCAGCGAAGTCCAGCGCGCCGGCCAGACCGCGTGAGCGCCGCGGGAACAATGTGCGCACGTCGAGGTCGTGGCCATGGACGAACAGCTGCGCCATCGCGGTGGTCATCGAGTCCACTTCGTCCTGTTTGCGCGCAAGCGTCCCAATCAGCTGTGCATCATGCAGCCCGGCCGCTGCCGTCGTCAGGCCAACCTGCATGAGCGCGACCGGATTGGGCGCCAACTCCAGGAACGTCGTGTGGCCGTTATCGACAGCATTACGGATGCCGTGAGTGAAATGTACGGAGTGGCGTAAGCCCTTCTTCCAGTAGTCCACGTCGTGGATCGGGTCTGCACCGGCACGCACGAGGTTGCCCTCGTGCACAGTCGAGTAGTACGGAACCTCGACCGGACGCGCTTCGATGCCCTGCAGTTCAGCGGCCAGCTCTCCCAGCAGCGGATCCATCTGGGAGGTATGGCTGGCACCCTTGGTCTGGAACTTTCGGGCGAACTTGCCCTCCGACTCGGCCCGCTCGATGATCGCGTCCACCTGGTCCGGCGGGCCACCGATGACCGTCTGGCTCGGTGCGGCATACACACACACCTCAAGGCCATCAAAGTCGGCGAACACCGTCTCGATCTCCTCGGCGGAGTACTCCACCAACGCCATCAGCCTGATGTATTCGCCGAATAGCATCGCCTCACCCTCACCCATCAGGTGCGAGCGCGAGCAGATCGTGCGGGTCGCGTCAGCCAGTGATAGTCCGCCGGCGAAGTACGCGGCGGCCGCCTCACCCAGCGACTGACCCACCAACGCAGCGGGTTTGGCGCCGTGGGCTTTGAGCAGTTCACCGAGAGCGACCTGAATCGCAAAGATAGTGACCTGCGTGGTCTCAATGCCGTAATCCTGGGAGTCGTCGAGGATCAGTTCGACGACGGAATAGCCGAGCTCATCCTGAACGAGGGCGTCGACTGTGTTGATCCACTCTGCGAACGTGTCATCACGCAGATACAGGCTCTTGGCCATCTTTCGGTGCTGGGCACCGAAACCGGCGAGCACCCACACCGGACCGTTGGTTACCGGGCCGTCGGCGCTAAGCACACTTGGGCTCTGCTTGCCGTCGGCGAGGGCACGCAGCCCCTTGATCGCCTCGTCGTGATCGTAGGCCAGCACCACGGCGCGGGAGCGACCGTGGTTGCGTCGCGACAGCGACCGCCCGATGGACTGCAGTGACGACTCCCGGCCCTCGGGGCTATCGATCCAGTCCGCGAGCTCGGCAGCCGCCGCCTTCTTGCGGGAGGTCAAGAATCCCGAAACCGCCAGCGGCACAAGCTCTGCGGTGGGATTTTCCGCCTGAGCGGCCGCGAGCTCTTCGCGGGCCACAGCCAGCAGGCGTAACGCCTCATCAGTCAGCCCAGGCAGCTCGGGTTCGTCATCGACTGCCAGGTTGGGCTGGTCCAGCGCGTCGTCGTCATCATCTGATTCTGATTCTCTTCGCGCAAGCGGCTCATCTGTTTCTGATTCTCTTCGCGCAAGCGGCTCATCGATGAACTCGCCGTATTCGTCCATCCGCACGCCGCCCACAAAAATGGCGCCCGCGTCGTCGTTGGCCGAGGCGGCCTCAGCGACAGAGGATTCGGGCGCAGGCTCGACGAGGTCGTTGGGAAGCACCTCCCGCAGCACCAGGTGCGCATTGGCGCCGCCGAAACCGAAACCCGACACCCCGGCCACGGCCGTGCCGCTGTAGCGAGGCCAATCGCTGACCGTGTCAGCGACCTTCAGGTGTTCCTTGTCGAAGTCAATGTAGGGGTTTGGGCCCGTGTAGTTGATCGACGGTGGAATCTTGTCGTTGCGGAGCGCAAGAACCATCTTTGCCAAGCTTGCCGCACCAGCCGCCGATTCCAGGTGCCCCACATTGGATTTCACCGCACCCAGCAGTGCCGGCTTATCGTCGGCTCGGCCCCTGCCGATGACCCGGCCCAGCGCGTCGGCCTCGATCGGATCGCCGAGAATGGTGCCGGTTCCATGCGCCTCGACGTAGTCGACAGTTCGGGGATCGATGCCGGCGTCCTTGTACGCCTTGCGCAGCACCTCCTCTTGCGCGTCCGGAGTGGGCGCGAGCATGCCGTTGGACCGGCCATCGTGATTGACCGCACTGCCGGCGATGAGAGCCAGAATGTCGTCGCCGTCGCGGCGCGCGTCTGCCAATCGCTTGAGCACCAGCATTCCGCCGCCCTCGGACCGGGCGTACCCGTCAGCATCCTGCGAGAAAGACTTGATCCGGCCGTCGGGTGCCAGCACGCCGCCGACCTCATCGAAACCGACCGTGACCAGGGGGGTGATCAACGCGTTGACACCGCCAGCGACCACCACGTCGGCGTCGCCTGCGCGCAGCGCTTTGACACCTTCGTGCACGGCGACCAGCGACGACGAGCAGGCGGTGTCGATGGCCATCGAGGGGCCACGGAAGTCGTAGAAGTAGGACACGCGGTTGGCGATGATCGAACTGGCCGTGCCAGTGATTGCGTAGGGGTGGGCGATCGAGGGGTCCGACATCGCCAAGAAGCTGTAGTCGTTGAGCGAGCTGCCGACGTAGACACCGACGTCCGTGCCGCGCAGGCTGGACGCAGGAATCCTGGCTTGTTCGAGGGCTTCCCAGGTCAGTTCCAACGCCATTCGCTGCTGCGGATCGAGGTTGTCAGCCTCCATCTTCGACAGCGCGAAGAATTCGGCGTCGAATCCCTTGATGTCAGACAGATAGCCGCCTCGGGTGTGTGCCTTGGCGACCCGCTCAGCGATTCGCGGCTCGTCCAGGAACTCCGACCAACGCCCCTCCGGCAGATCGGTGATGGCGTCGCACCCATCCATGAGCGCATCCCACATTTCGTGGGCAGTGTTCATGCCCCCCGGGAAGCGGGTGGCCACGCCCACGATCGCAATGTTGAGGCGGCCCTCTTCGACATCGTCTGTGTGGCGCGACCAGTCCTCGGCATCCAGAGCAGAGGTATCTACTTCGGGTTCACCCTCGACGATGACGGTGGCCAGCGCCTCGATCGTCGGGTGCCGGAAAGCGATGGTGGCGGTCAACGTCACCCCGGTGAGATCTTCTATGTCGCTGGCCATCGCGACGGCATCGCGCGAAGATAAGCCTAGCTCGACCATCGGTGCCGACTCGTTGATCGAATCCGGTGACTGCCCCGTGGCTTTGCCGATCCAGTTTCGCAACCATTCACGCATCTCGGCCACAGTCATCTCAGGACCACCGCCAGTGGGAGCTGTTGCGTTTCCCGGATCATCTTGTGCTTCAGCCATATTCACATTACCTCACGATCGACACGCGGCCCGGGGGCTGCAATCGAGCACGGCGGCCGATGGCCGCCGTGGTGTTGCTGGAGTTGAGTGTCAGTCCGTCTCATCGGGGAAAGCGTTGGCTATGGTGCCGCTGCGCAGGCTGCCGTCCAAGTAGGCCGACCGGCAGGCACGCCGGCCGATCTTGCCGCTCGATGTTCTCGGGATCGCACC
>JAHZKD010000288.1 GCA_022600605.1 Actinomycetes bacterium | reverse complement strand
TCGTCAAGGCCTACTACCTGGCGTTGACTGACTCAGGGGGGGTGAACCCAAAGTTGGTGGAGGCGCTGCGCTCGGACAAGGTTGTGCGCCATGGCAAGTCTGGTCGGATGGGTGAGGCTAATCCGCTGGCACCGAAGACACCCAAGCGCCGGCCGCGGTTCTTGCCCAATGAGGTTGTGGAAGCTCTGTTCGCGCCGGGGGTGTTGACCTGCGCGCGTGACGTGATGGTCCTGACCTGGCTGCATGACGGGGGTATCCGGGTTGGGGGGTTGTGTGGGTTGCGGTTCAGCGACCTGCACCTGACCCCGCACCATGCGTGCGGTCAGCGCGCCGATCCGCATATTCACATCGTGGGCCGCGACGACAATCCCAACTACGCGCGGGCGAAGGCGTATACCCAGGCAGGTGTCGCCAAGGACGGCACGGTGCTGGACGGGGTCATCCGCGCAGTGAGCCCGGACATGATCAGCACGTTTCACGCCTACCTGCTCGATGAGTTTCATCCGGTCCAGCATCTGGTGGACCACGAACAAGTCCTGGTCCACGTCGGCGGCCGAACCCCGGGCAGAGCGCTCACCACCGGTGGTGTTCGCAAGATGTTGGCCAGAGCGTGCGACCGCGCCGAACTGCCGGCGCATGTGACCCCCCACGGCTTCCGACATAAGGCGGCCGCGGCGTTCTACGCCGAATCGGACTTCAACGCCGAGCTGGTCGCCCAGGAGTTCGGTTGGGCCGGCCCCCAGATGGTCACCGACCTGTATGGCAAGTCCGCCAACCGCCATGCGATGAAGTATCTACGCCAGGCCTGGGGCGATACGGCGCGACCGCCGGCCGAACCCTATCTCGCCCCCACAGCGGACGGAGAGGACGCGCAGTGACCGCTGCCGAACGCGTTCCCGAGGTCGTCCCAGATCCGGCTACCAGCAGCGACTACCTTGGCCTGTCCGTCGAGCAGCGTTACCGCGTTGTCAGCCAACACTTCCCGCCGTGGCTGCTGACAGAGCCGATCCAGTTCCCGCCGCACCACGACACCTACGGTTGGGCCTGCCGCGTCGAGGGCTGTGACGGCGCCATGGCTGAGGGTATTCGCGATCTGCTCTGCCCACCGCACAGCAGGCAGTACCACGCTGTCAGGGACTCGGTTGACGTCGCCGAGTTCGTCCGCGGCGCAGAACCCACCGCAGCTCGGCGGGGACGGGCGTTGTCACGCAGGCCCGACTGCGCAATCTGTGGCAGCAACCGTGAATCGGAGAACGCAAGGCGAAACGGCTACTGCCGTAGTCACGGGCACTCGCTGTACATGGCGCGCAAGCGTGGCGTCAACGAAACGCGGTGGCGGCAAGACCAACACCCGTTTCCGCCCCTCGAGCCATGCTCGATCCCGGGATGCGTCCACGATGCCACTGAAACAGTGCCCCCCACGGGCTCCTACCCACGCCCAGGTAGGCCTCACCGCTGGAAGATCGGGGGACATCGTGTGTGCGATACCCATGAGGCAGCCTGGCGGCGATTGCAGAGCCTAGACGCGGAGTCACCTGTGCCATGGGAGGTTCTTCTCGCGTCGGACGATGTCAAGGAGTCTGTAACCCCGACCGACGGGCGTGGACGGCTGTCCTTATCGCACCTTCCACAGGGCTTGCAGAACGAGATGCGATACGCCCTACACCGGTGGGCGAATACAGAGAGGCGGAGCCGTTGGTGGCCCGTCGCGCTGCAGAAGGTCGTCGACACGCTCGCCGCCCACGGCGTGACATCCTTGGCTGATCCCCTAGTGCGTGAACTCACCCCAGAGCCTCGTGGTCGTAGCAATGGTGCTGACCGACGTATTTGGTTAGACCTCCCATTCGCGGCGCGCAGCTTGATGTTGACCGAAGGCGCCGCCAAGGCCGCCGGATTGTTCGACCCGATCCTCGTCGGCGGTTCACCGTTTCCAGGAGCAGCAAGGGGAGAAGACCAACAGCGCAAGGGCTGGGATCTGACCGCGGTCTCACAGCGTTGGCTCCGCGACGTCCTTTGGGAGCACCTCCGATTCGAGTCACTCAAACCTAGGGGGAAAATCTTCAGTAACACGACGGCTCGTCAACGGGTCACGGGAATCATCTTCCTGTCGCGCATTTTGCATCAAAACCGCAACGACCACGGAGAGGACCCGACCCGGCTCGACAGGGCCGACGCCATCGCAGTCAAAGACACCTGGGACTTGTGGTTCCGGGAACAAATCCCCATCCCCACAGACCGCAACCGGAAAGATGAGACCCGCACGCTTAGCGAGGTAACTCGCCACCGCTACATGCAGTGCATTCGATCGGTTCTGCAGTCCGGTCACGAAATGCACACGACCCCAACGGAATTAGTTTCTTTCATCTTCAACTTGCCAAACTACCCGATCCCCAGAAAGGCCCCACGGCCACGCCCGCTAAGCGATGAGTACTACGAGTTGCTCGTCAGCGCGGAGAGCATCGCCGCTCTCGAATCCCTAGACCGCAACGACGTCGGCCTCGCCGACATTTGGCTCACCCACGCGCTGCAGGGCGGGCGGATCGGCGAGACACTCAGCCTTCGACTGGGCTGCATCGGAAAAGTCGGCAATGGTCAGGCCTACCTGTGGAGAGACATTAGCAAGATCAACGTCATCGACTACGGCATGCCCTGTAACAAGGCGGTCTACCAGCTGCTGCAGCGGCGGCAAGAGAAGACCCGAGCAAAACTCCGCGCACGTTACGCCGAGCAACTTGCCGCGCTCGATGAACGCGCACGGACAAAACTCGAAGCCCAGTGGGACCGCGACAAGCCGTTGTTTCCGGGACTACTAAGGAACCCCGACCTGGCCCTCGAGATATCGAAGGCCGGGTTCAATCGAGTATTCGCTGAGTGGATCGAAAGCCTGGGACTCAAGGGAGTTACGACACATCAGACCAGGGCCACCCTGGCTACCTCTCTGTTGAACAATGGCGCGCCGGCCGCGCTGGTGCGCCAAATGCTCGGACACATGTCCGAAGAGGCGTTAGCGCACTACGCGCGGTACACCGACGTCACCATGCAACGGCACCTGCAGCAGGTTTGGGCAGCCGGACCCGGGATGGACAAACCGGGCACGATCTTGCTGCGCCCCGCCGAGATCACAACCGACGATCCACGCGCCGCCGCCGCTCGGATCGACCTGAGCGTGGTGCCGGTGGAGCATGGCCTGTGCCGCTACGGCCCCGTCGTCGGCGGTGCGCAATGCCCATTCCAGAAGAACTGCAGCACTGGCCCCAACGGACCATGTGAGCATTTCGTGCTTACTGGTGCGGATCTGGCCTACTGGGAACGCAAACGCGACGCCGCCTACCACTTCGCCGAAGGCGCCCCCAACGGCGAGGCACGTGACTACATCCTCAGCCAATGGCATCCCTGGGAACCGGTGCTCACCGGGCTACGGGAAGCCCTCGACGAACTCAGCCTGCTCGAACAAGCCGAACAACTCGACCTACGCGCCCCCCAACAGGACTACTTCCACCCGCTGTTTACCACCGGATTTCAAGTAACCCAACTGAATCAACCTCCAGAGGCGAGCTGACGGCAGTGGCACTACGAGTCAAGGAGAACCAGATGGAAACCACAAAGCGCCGCCGCCCCGTCGAGGCGATCGAACGCCGCGCAACCAAAAGCGCGGAATGCGAAAAGCGCGTGCGCACCGCGCTGACCAAACTCACCAAGACCGGCGCACCGTTCACCATCGAGAACGTCTGCGACCTAGCCAGCGTCGGCAAAACATTCATCTACGACAAGCGCCGCCGACACCTAACCGAGGCCGTCCTCGCAGCACGTGACGCATCCCAGGCCGCCATAATCGAACGCGCCGAGAAAAAGCTCGACCGGGAATCCGCGTCATGGCGAGAACGCGCCCTCGACGCTGAAGCCCTCGCCAAATCGCTGCGCACCACCATCAAAGAACGCGAAGCACGCATCAGCGACCTGACCGGGGAACTCTACGACCCCGAAGGAACCCACCTCGCCGAGGAAAACGCCCGCCTACGCGACCAGCTCGCCACACTCCACCGCAACCTCAGCCGCGCCCTAACCGAAAACAACACCCTCAAAAGATCACTCGACGCCTCCAGAACCAACGTCAAACGAGAACGCGAACGCAACGTCACCCGACTCTTCGCGAGTGACGGACACGCAATTGAACCGACCTCCGACTAGTTCAGGGGGCACGTCCCCGGGTGTGGTGTAAGTAGTGGGAACACCCGCCAACGCCTCTCTTGAACGAGACCCTGGCAAAGTCTGGATGGGTCTAGTTCTGGGAGGGGAGAGTCCCACATCTGCTTTGTTGGGAGTCTCGCGAACGCGACTGATTCCATCCGTCCGTCACGCTGGGTAGAACGCTCACTGCGAACGTTCCGAACGCCAGTGCCTATGGAGCTAACAGTCACCTACAGCCTTCGACGGATGCGATTCCGTATGCGGTGCAAGGCCAATTGTGGGAAGCCACCGCCTCTGACACATCCATCCAGGGCGACGCGGTTCCCATCGTCTCCAATTTCAATGCGCGCGCCGCAGATGGTCAG
>JAHZKD010000287.1 GCA_022600605.1 Actinomycetes bacterium | reverse complement strand
GCCTGGCTCCTCGTCGGCTCGTCCCTCGCCGACTTCGTCGTCAGGCGGGGTTGATTGCCTGGCTCCTCGTCGGCTCGTCCCTCGCCGACTTCGTCGTCAGGCGGGGTTGATTGCCTGGCTCCTCGTCGGCTCGTCCCTCGCCGACTTCGTCGTCAGGCGACCTTGACGTCGACCTCGTGGATACCCGCGCCGGATGGCGCGACGCCCGCGTCGCCGTTACCCGCCGGGGACAATGCGCGCAGCGTCCAGGTGCCAGGCGCGGCAAAGAACCGGAAGTCGCCGGTCGCTGAGGCAACAACCTCGGCGGTGAATTCGTTAGAGCTGTCCAACAGACGCACGAATGCGCCTCCCACGGGCTGACCCGAGCCGTCGAGGACACGGCCGGTGATGACCGTTTCCTTCTCGAGGTCCACTCCTGCGGGCAGGGTCAATCCTTGCTTCGGTGCAGAGCACATAATCAGCTTCCCAACTCGATCGGGGCTCCCACCAGGGAGCCGTATTCGGTCCAACTGCCGTCATAGTTCTTGACGTTGGTGTGTCCCAGCAGCTCCTGCAGCACGAACCAGGTGTGCGACGAGCGCTCACCGATGCGGCAGTAGGCGATGGTCTCTTTGCCGCCGTCCAGACCCGCTTCGGCGTAGAGCTTCGCGAGCTTCTCGTCGGACTTGAAGGTGCCGTCCTCGTTGGCCGCCTGGCTCCACGGCACATTGATGGCGCCGGGAATGTGGCCGGGACGCTGACTCTGCTCCTGCGGAAGGTGCGCCGGAGCCAAGATCTTGCCGGAGAACTCGTCGGGGGAGCGGACATCAACCAGGTTCGTCACGCCAATCGCGGCGATTACCTCGTCGCGAAACGCACGGATGGTGTTGTCGGGGTCGCTGGCGGTGTAGCTCGTCGCCGACCGGGTGACCGCATCGGAGGACAGTGGGCGAGCGTCCAGTTCCCACTTCTTACGCCCGCCGTCGAGCAACTTCACGTCCTGGTGGCCGTACAACTTGAAATACCAGTAGGCATACGCAGCGAACCAGTTGTTGTTACCGCCGTAGAGGATGACGGTGTCGTCGTTGGCGATACCACGTTCGGACAGCAGCTTGGAGAACTGCGCGGCGTCGACGAAGTCGCGCTTTACCTGATCCTGCAGATCAGTCTTCCAGTCGAGCTTGATGGCCCCGGGGATGTGCCCGGTGCCGTATGCGCTGGTGTCCTCGTCGACCTCGACGAAAACGGTCTTCGGCGCGTCGAGATTGCTCTCTGCCCAGTCAGTCGTGACCAGAACGTCGGAGCGTGCCATATGGGGAATCCTTTCGATTGCTATTGAAGATGAAGTTTGGGAGTGCGGGATCTCAGGCGGTAGATGCACCCGCCTTCAGGCGAAGTCGGGCGAGGAGCGGGTAGAGCTGGCACCCCAGGCAGATGCCGAAGGCCGCGTTCAGGAGTGCCGCGACAAGGGCTAAACCGGTGGCGGCCAGACCGATGAGGGAGTGGCCGCTGGCGAAACCGATGAGGCCGACCACTGCGAAGAGGAGCCCGACCAACTGGGCGAACTTCAACGGCGACACGGGCTCGCGTTCGGCGACTGGTCCGAGCCGAGGGGCGATCAGCTTGGCGAACAAGACACTGTAGGGCTGTTGGCGGGGGCCCAGTGCTGCGCCGATCGTGAATACCGCAGCTTGCACCCCGAGGATCACTGCCGCAACGGCGGCACTCCTGGCCGACGCCAGCACCGCGGCAACCAGAACAACGGTGGTAACCCACGCAACGAAGCGGGGTCCGCGCACGTCGACCTGCGCCGGTACCCCGTTACCCGGACGGGTACTGGTGGTCGTGCTCGACATGCTCAATGCTCCCGTTGTGGAATGGCTGGGGGACGGCGGGTCCGGAGGGGGCCGTTTGCAGAGTGCAGCGCAAAGATTGGAGTGCGGCTACTCAGCTAGCTGCAACAACAACAGCAACAACCCGCGACGCGGCACAGGTCGACTGCGCGGCGCTTGGTGAGCATGAGCTCCAGGCGGGCTGACACGGTGCACACCTTACCCAATGACAGGGTGATCAAGCCAACAGCGGTTCCAGCGCCGACCGTAGTTCATCGGTGGTCGGCACCCCCGAGCTGCGGTACTGCTGCCGACCGTCGGCGTCGAAGACAAACGTCGTCGGTAGCGAGAGCACTGAAAGCTTGCGCGCGGCGTCCGGATTGGCGTCGATGTCGATTTCCATGTGCGACACCCCGGGCAGGTCGGCGCATACCTGGTCGACTACCCGGCGCACGGTTGCGCACGGGCCACACCACGGCGCGCTCAAGTGCACGATCGTCGGTCCGGTGTCTGGTAGGCCCAGCTCGCTGGTATCGACGCTGGGCGCGTTCGCCGCCCCCTTGATCAGGCCTGCACGCAACCTCAGAAGCCTCTCGGCCACAAATGCCAGGCCGAACGCGCCGATCAGCACGGCGACGACTGGGATCCACGGTGAGCTCATGAAACTCTGAACTCGTCGAGCCCGATGGTTACTTCCTCGGCGATGCCCTCGATGATGACGTCTGACCCGCGTGCGCCTTCGCTGGTAGGTGCGATCCCGAACGGTAGCTTTTGGCCGGGCAGGCTGGTTGAGAAAGCGGCCAGCACCGCGGGTAACTGGTCCTCCGGTACCGCCTGGTCGGCCGTCCCGGGCCCGGTCAGCACCCCTGTGGCCGAAAAGACCAGCGTGGTGGCGTCTGGCCCGACGATGGACAGATCTACGGAGATGCTGACTTTTTGGTCGAAACCCGCCTCCTGTGGAGTGCCCGTGAACACCACCCCGCGGTTGCTTGAGATGCCCGACTCGGTGGTGCCGCCGTTGGAATCGTTGGTCTCAGTGGAGGGAGCCTCGACCAGCAGATCGGGTATGCCCATATATCGGCCAACGTGGGTGGAGTCGAGGATGATCCGACTCTCCACTTTTTTCACGGCGAACGTCGCATCCGGTGGGACCAGCCAGGAAACCGGCCCAAGATCGATCGAATGCAGGGTCGCTTCCAGCGAGGCCTCGCCGACGACGGCCCGATCAACACCAGTGGCCTTGATCTCCACCTCGTCGTAATGGTGGCGCATCGCTTGCGGAATGAACGGGAAGCCCAGGATCGCCACCGACGGGTCCCAGTTGAGGTTCGCGGCGCTGCGGACGCTGCGGGCCAGACGGTATTCGGCGTAGATGGCCGCTCCGAAGTCCGCGCCGATACCGCCGACCACCACAGCGGTGAGGGTTGCCAAGGCGCCGATCAGGAGTTTGCGCACGCGGTCATTGTCGCCTACGTTGCCGAGATCGTCGGTTCGGCACGGCGTAGTGCCAGTTGGCGCGCTATCGTTGAGGAGCCTATGGTCGGTCAACGGCCATATGTCAGGCATCAATCTGGGGAGTCACCGCGCGACAGAGTTGTCTCGGCGGTGCCCCGGCGAATGATCTCCACGGCTGTTGGAGGGCCAGTTGGATCTACTGCTACTGACGGTTGACCACCAACCTGAGTCAGTTCTGCCCTCGCTGTCGCTGTTGGCGCATAACGTGCGCACCGCACCGACCGAGGTATCTTCGCTGCTGGAGGCGGGCGTCGCCGACGTCGCGATCGTCGACGCGCGCACCGACCTGGCTGCCGCTCGCGGCTTATGCCGCCTTCTGGGGACCACGGCTTCCTCGGTGCCGGTGGTGGCAGTGGTCAATGAAGGCGGGCTGGTCGCGGTCAATGTCGAGTGGGGTCTGGACGAAATACTCCTGCCCGGAACCGGGCCCGCCGAGCTCGACGCCCGGCTGCGGCTGTTGGTAGCACGTCGTGGTGGGACGGCCGACCAGGAGAACCTTGGCAAGGTCAGCCTGGGCGAGCTCGTCATCGATGAAGGCACTTATACCGCCAGGCTGCGCGGGCGCCCGCTGGATCTGACGTACAAGGAATTCGAGCTGTTGAAGTATCTGGCGCTGCATGCCGGCCGGGTGTTCACTCGGGCCCAACTCCTCCAAGAGGTATGGGGGTATGACTTCTTCGGTGGCACCCGCACCGTCGATGTGCATGTGCGCCGGCTGCGCGCCAAGCTCGGCACCGAATACGAATCGCTGATCGGCACTGTGCGCAACGTCGGTTACAAGGCGGTCAGGCCTGCCCGGGGTCGTCAGTCCGACCCGGGAGAAGAGACCTCCGCGGATCTGGACGATGAGGACTACGGGGACGGTCCCGACGACGAACCGACGCCGCTTGTCGAGCAGCTGCAAACTAAGTGATCCGTTGCGACTGGCGCGCCCAGCTGTCTGAGTCCGAGATGCAGGCTGTACGTGGGATCATCGATGAGGCAACCACATTCGACGGAGTGCGACCGGTCGGTGAACAAGTTCTGCGTGAGTTGGACCAGCGGCGCACGCAGCATCTGGTGGCTGCGGGCGATAGTGGCGAACTCAACGGATATCTGAACCTGACGCCGGAGATGGCCGAGCTGGTGGTGGCCCCACAGGCGCGCCGGCGAGGCTCCGGTAGAGCCTTGATTCACGCGGCCTTGGAGAAGTCGGCTGGACTCAGCCGGTTCTGGGCGCATGGCACGCTGGCCGCCGCAGAGGCGACCGCTGCTGCGCTCGGCCTCAGCCCGGTGCGCCGGTTATTGCAGATGCGGCGCCCACTACGGAATGTGCCGGATGTCGCCATCCCCGACGGAATACGAATTCGCACGTATGCCGGGCCGGGAGACGATGCCGAAATCCTGCGGGTCAACAACGCCGCTTTCTGCTGGCATCCTGAGCAGGGCGGCTGGACCGACTCCGAGATCGCCGAACGCCGGGACGAGTCGTGGTTCGACCCCGAGGGCCTGTTCTTGGCCTTCGGTCAGGGCGGGCGTTTGCTGGGCTTCCACTGGACCAAGGTGCACGCCGACAAACCCGGCCTCGGCGAGGTGTATGTCATCGGCGTCGATCCCGTGGCGCAGGGGATGGGTTTGGGACGGACGCTGACGGTGGTCGGGATGGACTGGCTGGCGCGGCGACTGGCCGACGCCGCCGAGCCCACCATCATGCTGTACGTCGAAGCCGACAACGGTGCGGCGGTGAGCACCTATGAGCGGCTGGGCTTCACCTTGTACAGCACCGACACCGCCTACGCGCGCCCGCGGTAACCACAGGCCCCGTTCACCGGATGTTCACTTGTCGTGGATATAGATAACTGTCAATATTGATCGATGTCGAAATCGCCAGACCAGGAATGCGACCAGGCAGCCCCACCGTCCGGCCAGCCACTGACAAGGGCCGCTGCGGAGGAGATCGTGCCGAAGCTCAAGGCCCTGGCCGACCCGGTGCGGCTGCGGTTGTTCAGTGCCGTGGCTAGCCGCTCCGGCGGCGAGGCGTGCGTCTGCGACGTCTCCGAAGGGTTGGAGGTATCCCAGCCCACCATCTCTCATCACCTCAAGGTGCTGCGCGAGGCCGGCCTGCTCACCGCCCAACGGCGTGGTTCGTGGGTGTACTACGCCGTGGTTCCGGACGCTTTGAGCGCATTGACCGACCGTCTGATCGGAGTGCAGGTATGACCGACGTCACGTCCTCGCGAGAAGCGACACCTGTAGTCGGCAAGCTGTCGACGCTCGATCGCTTCCTGCCATTGTGGATCGGCATCGCGATGGTGGCCGGGCTGTTGGTGGACCGGTGGATCCCCGGTCTGAACACCACGCTCGAGAAAGTTTCGATCGACGGGATATCGCTGCCGATCGCCCTTGGGCTACTGATCATGATGTATCCGGTGTTGGCCAAGGTCAGGTATGACCGCCTCGATACGGTCACCGGAGACCGCAAACTCTTGGTGAGCTCGTTGCTGCTGAACTGGGTGTTTGGGCCCGCGTTGATGTTCGCGTTGGCCTGGCTGATGCTGGCGGACCTGCCGGAGTATCGCACCGGGTTGATCATCGTCGGCCTGGCGCGCTGTATCGCCATGGTGATCATCTGGAACGACCTGGCCTGCGGGGACCGGGAGGCCGCCGCGGTGCTCGTCGCGTTGAACTCGATCTTCCAGGTCGTGATGTTCGCGGTACTTGGGTGGTTTTATCTGTCGGTGCTGCCCGGCTGGCTGGGGCTGGAGCAGACAACCATTTCGGCCTCGCCGTGGCAGATCGCCAAATCGGTACTCATCTTCCTCGGTATCCCGCTCATAGCCGGCTACCTGTCGCGTCGGCTGGGGGAGAAGGCCAAGGGCCGCCAATGGTACGAGACTAGGTTCCTGCCCCGGATCGGCCCGTGGGCGCTCTACGGGCTGCTGTTCACGATCGTGATTCTCTTTGCCCTGCAAGGTGACCAGATCACGAGCCGGCCCTTAGACGTAGCCCGGATCGCGATGCCTCTGCTGGCGTACTTCGCGATCATGTGGGGTGGCGGTTATCT
>JAHZKD010000286.1 GCA_022600605.1 Actinomycetes bacterium | reverse complement strand
GTCGTGGCGTGCGCTCCCCATTCGGCCGACGCGTCCCATGCGGCGGCCAAGGCTGCTTCGCCGTCGGCGGGCGAGGCATTGCGCACGTGCAATGCAACGCTGGCCAGCTTCGTCTCGACAGCCACGCCCGGCTTGTCGGACGCGATGGAGACCAGTGTGTCGGTGATCGTCTGCAGTAGCTGGGTATCAATCTCCTGCGAGAAGCCCCAGTCGAATTCGGCGCCGTGGCTGCCGACCATGTGTACCGAGGGCGGCATGGAGGACAGCACCCGCAGATCACTCAACGCACGTCCGGAGATGAGTGCGGCGGCGGTGTCAGGCAGCTCGGCGAGTGCGACAAGAGCCCGCGCGGCATGCGGCAGGGGCCTGGCGTCGGACGGGTTGTTGACGATCGGCGATAGGGTCCCGTCGAAATCAGACGTGACTAGAAGCCGCGGAGTGGCTGCGGCGCGGTCGAGAGCGGTCGACAGCTCGGGGGGCACCTCGTGCACCTGCTAGATCTTAGGCTGGTCGCTGTCTCCGATGAGCAGCCGTACGGCCAGATCCAGCCGCTTGCTGACGTCGGTCGCCGAGGCGCGCCGGGTCAGCCAGGCCAGCAGATTGGACAGCCACACATCGGAGATCACTCGGGCGATGTGGTACTGCTCCTCGGTGGGTTCGCCCTCGCTCATGGCTCGGGCGAACATCGAGTCCATCAACTTGCCGACGTGATCGACCTCACCTGCGGCTGACGCATCGGCGAAGACGAACGCTCGCGTCATCGCCTCGGTGAGCAGCGGGTTGCGTTGCATCGCCCGGTTGAGCTTGCTGACCATGATGTTGAGTCGCTGATAGGCGCTGGCACCGGCCGACAGAGCCGCCCGATCGGTCTTAGCGTCGATGCGCTCGAATTCCCGGCCCAGCGCCGACACCAGAAGATGGACCTTCGAGGGGAAGTACCGGTACAGGGTTCCCACCGCTACATCGGCGCGCTCTGCCACGGCCCGCATCTGTACGGCTTCGTACCCGCCCTTGGATGCGATGGCCAGGGTGGCGTCGAGGATTCGCTTGCGACGTTCGCGCTGCGCCTCCGAACCCAGCTCGGACTCGGCCAGCACCGCCACGTTCATCACCTGACGTGGCCGCGATTCCGACGCGGCCGATTGACTCGTGCGTGCCCTTGATGGCGACGTTTCTGACGGCAACTCAGATGCCCCAGACGTGCGGCCAGCGTCTGCGCAGCGATGCGGTCACGCTGAAAACGATACGCATACCGATCCCCAATTTCTCACCTCAGTGCCGGGTAGGCACCGGCGTGTTCTGCAACGATGGCGGTCGACTTGACGGTCGAACGCTGGCACTATTAGAACACGTTCTAGTGGGAAGCAACGTCTTCTCACCCAAACGCTAGGAGTGCCGGTGTCGGCTCAATCTCTGAAAACCTCGGCGACCATCACCGACGAGCAGTCCGCAGCGCGCCAGCTGGTTCGCGACTGGGCTGCCTCGTCCAAGTCGGTCGAAGCCGCGCGAGATGTGGAGCAAGGAGACCCAGCCGCGTGGCGTACGCCGTACCAGGGCCTGGCTCAGCTAGGGATCTTCGGTGTTGCGGTCTCCGAGGTCCATGGCGGGGCTGATGGCACCGTGGCGGACCTCTGCGCGATGGTCGAGGAGGCGGCTGCGGCCTTGGTGCCCGGTCCGGTGGCGACGACGGCCCTGGCCACCCTTGTGCTGGACGGTTCCCACGCCGAGCTGCTCGCCGCTCTTGTGTCGGGCGAACGCACGGCCGGCGTCACGCTGAGCGCCGACGTCTCCTTTGCCGGGGGCCTGGTCACGGGCAGCGCCGCATATGTTCTGGGCGCCGAGGCCGCCGGGGTGCTGCTGCTGCCCGCCGGTGACACCTGGCTGCTGGTCGACGCCGGTGCCGACGGTGTCAACGTGGAACCGTTGGAAGCTACCGACTTCTCCCGCCCGTTGGCGCGGGTGCAGTTCGACGGTGCAGCCGCTGAAGAGCTGTCAGTGCCCGCGGAGCGTGTCGTCGATCTAGCGGCGACTGTGCTGGCTGCCGAGGCGGCCGGAGTCGCACGCCGGCTACTTGAGACCGCGACCGAGTACGCGAAGGTGCGTGAGCAGTTCGGAAAGCCCATCGGCAGTTTCCAGGCGATCAAGCACATGTGCGCCGAGATGCTGCTGCGCTCGGAGCAGGCCTCGGTCGCTGCAGCCGACGCCTCACGCGCTGCAGGCGAGTCCGATCAGGTGGATGGCGCCGAGCAACTTTCGCTCGCAGCCTCACTGGCGGGGGCGGTGGGTATCGAGGCCGCGAGAACGAATGCCAAGGACTGCATTCAGGTGCTCGGCGGAATCGGGATCACCTGGGAGCACGACGCACACTTGTATCTGCGCCGAGCCATCGGCATCGCGCAGTTCCTCGGCGGACAGTCGCGCTGGCTTCGTCGGGTAGCGGCGTTGACCCAGCAGGGTGTGCGCCGGGAGCTCCAGATCGACTTGGCGTCGGTGGCTGACCTGCGGCCCGAAATCGTGTCTGCGGTAGCTGAAGTCGCAGCAGGGCCCGATGCGCAACAGCAAGTGCTGCTTGCCGAGACCGGATTGTTGGCGCCGCACTGGCCGCGGCCCTATGGGCGCGCTGCAGGCCCGGCCGAGCAGTTGGTGATCGACCAGGAGTTAGCGGCTGCCGGGATCGTGCGTCCCGATCTGGTAATCGGCTGGTGGGCCGTTCCAACGATCCTCGAGCACGGCAGCCCGCAGCAAGTGGAGCAGTTCGTCCCTGCGACCTTGCGGGGGGAGTTGGAGTGGTGTCAGCTGTTCAGTGAGCCTGGCGCAGGATCGGACCTGGCCGCGCTGCGGACCAAAGCCGAACGTGTCGAGGGTGGTTGGAAGCTGACCGGGCAGAAAGTGTGGACTTCTGCTGCGCAAAAGGCGCATTGGGGCGTGTGCCTAGCCAGGACGGACGCAGAAGCGCCAAAACATAAAGGCATTACCTATTTCCTTGTCGACATGAAAACACCCGGCATCGTGATCCGGCCGCTGCGTGAGATCAGCGGCAACGAACTGTTCAACGAGGTCTTCTTCGACGACGTTTTCGTACCCGACGAGATGGTGGTCGGTGAGGTCAACGAGGGCTGGCGGTTGGCGCGGACCACGCTGGCAAACGAGCGGGTCGCGATGGCCCAGGGCACCGCCCTGGGCAACCCGATGGAAGAGCTGCTGCGCGAGATCCAAAAGGAGCCGGCGCTGGAAAACGATGGTGCCCAACAGGATCGGCTTGGCGGATTAGTTGTCACCGCACAGATGGGGTCATTGCTTGATCAACGCATTGCCCAGCTCGCGGTGGGTGGGCAGGACCCGGGTCCGCAGGCCAGTGCGCGCAAGCTCATCGGTGTGCGTTACCGGCAGGCACTCGCCGAGTTTCGAATGGATCTGTCCGAGGGGGCCGGTGCCGTCGCGAACCAGCAGGCCTACGACTTCCTCAACACTCGTTGCTTGACCATCGCTGGTGGCACTGAGCAGATTCTGCTGACGATGGCCGGCGAGCGACTGCTGGGTCTGCCCCGCTGACCGGAAAGCTTGTTACCAGGGTGGCTGCGTCGGGGCCCGTGGCTCACTCGTCGTAGGTGACTTCAACCGAATCTGAGCGCGGGTGGGCCTGGCAAGCCAGGATCAGGCCCTCGTCCAGATCCTGTTGTTCGAGTACGTCGTTGACCTCCATCTCGACTTCACCGGCCTTGGTCACGACCGCGCATGCACCGCAGTGTCCCTCGCGGCAGGAGAACGGAGCGTCCAGACCCTTGGCGAGCAGTACGTCGAGCAGTTTCGCGCTGCGTGGCCAGGAGACCTCGTGGGTATCTCCGTCGAGCGTCACGATGGCGTTGGCAGGCCCCTCGTCGCCCTCATGCGTGTCCTCTGAAGCAATCACCACTTTGGCGAACGGGTCGGAATCCAAGGATTTGAACACCTCGGTGTGGACTCGGCCGGCAGGAGTTCCAGCTGAGCTGAGGGCCTCCTCGGCGGCCGACATGAACGGTCCGGGACCGCAGATGAACGCTTCTCGCGCCGTGTACGGGGCGATCAGTTCGGCCAATGCCGTCGCCGTCGGTAAACCCTGTACCGATTCCAGCCAATGCAGCGTGGTGAGTCGGTCGGGGTACTTAGCCGCCAGGTCGCGCAGGGCGCTGGCGAAGATGACGGAGCTCTCGTCGCGGTTGGCATAGATCAGCGCCACCTTGCCGCTGCCCTCAGTCAGGGCGGACTTGAGGATCGCCATCATCGGGGTGATTCCACTGCCGCCGGCCAGCAGCAGGAAGTCAGTGTCGAGGGTCTTGGGAACAAACGTGCCCGAGGGGGCCAGCACGTGGATTCTCATGCCGGGGTGGGCGTTGTCGCAAAGCCAGTTCGACGCGTAGCCCTCGACGGTGCGTTTGATCGTGACCGTCAAGGGGTCGCCGGTGAACGGTGAGCTACACAGCGAGTAGCACCGGGCCACCGAACCCGTTCGATCGCTGGGCACGCGCAGTGTGAGGAACTGCCCGGGGGCGTAGCGAAGCTTTTGAGCGGGAATATCTGGATCCTCCGGTCCCTCGGGTGCCCCGAATACCAGCGAGCGGGCATCTGAGGTCTCTTCGATGACGTTGACTACCTCAAGTTCGAGCACGTGGGTTCCGAGCGGCTCGTCCGTCATGTGATGGTCCTCCCTTCGTGCTGGCATCGGTCAATAACTAGAACAGGTTACAGAAATACATGTATGCAGGTCCAGCAGCCACAGCAGGCCGCTACTCGACACGAATCGTAACGTGTTCTAATCTTGCTGTAGCGATCTGCAGTTCATGCGAGCGCTCACCGCCATGTCCTAGTTTCCGGGAGGCAAATCCGTGACGTCCATTGAACAGCGTGACGTGCAGTCGGTCGTAGCCGGTGTCGACGATCTACTACCGAGGATCGCCAAGCGAGCCCAGGCCGCCGAAGACTTACGGCGCCTGCCTGATGACACCGTGAGCGAACTCGATGAGGTCGGCTTCTTCAAGCTGCTCCAGCCCGAGCAGTGGGGCGGCCTGCAGTGCGATCCCACCGTCTTCTACGAGACCGTACGGCGGATCGCCAGCGCGTGTGGTTCCACCGGATGGGTGTCGTCCATCCTGGGTGTGCACAATTGGCACTTGGCCCTGTTCGACCAGCAGGCCCAGGACGAAGTGTGGGGCAACGATCCGACTGTGCGCATTTCCTCCTCGTACGCACCGATGGGGGCCGGCACCGTCGTCGACGGCGGTTACCTCGTCAGCGGCGCCTGGCAGTGGTCGTCCGGTTGCGATCACGCGACGTGGGCCTTCCTCGGCGGACCGGTGATCAAGGACGGAAGGCCGGTCGATTTCGGCAGCTTTCTCATCCCGTGCAGCGAGTACCGCATCGACGACGTATGGCACGTCGTCGGATTGAAGGGCACCGGCAGCAACAACGTCATAGTCAAGGACGTGTTCGTGCCGACGCACCGGTTCCTGTCGTACAAGGCAATGAACGACCATACTGCGGGTGGATTGGAGAACAACACCGACCCGGTGTACAAGATGCCTTGGGGCACCATGCATCCCACTACTATTTCTGCGCCCATCATGGGAATGGCCTACGGCGCCTATGACGCCCATGTCGAACACCAGGGCAAGCGGGTGCGTGCCGCCTTCGCCGGTGAGAAGTCCAAGGACGATCCGTTCGCCAAAGTACGCATCGCCGCGGCTGCCAGCGACATCGACGCAGGCTGGCGGCAACTGATCGGCAACATGGCCGACGAGTACGCGCTGTTGAAGGCGGACAAGGAGATTCCGTTCGAGCTGCGAGCCAGGGCTCGTCGCGACCAGGTGCGCGCCACCGCCCGCGCTATCGCGTCGATCGACCTGCTATTCGAGGCGTCCGGTGCCACCGCGCTGGGTGTCGAGCAGCCCGTGCAGCGGTTCTGGCGGGACGCCCACGCTGGTCGAGTGCACGCCGCCAATGAGCCTGAGCGAGCGTACTTGATCTTCGGTAACAATGAATTCGGGCTGCCACCGCAGGACACGATGGTTTGATTGGCCGGCCTGATGACATCCTTCGCGGCCGAGGCCGCCCAACAGCAAGAGGTCACCTTCGAGTCGACATCGAGGTACGCGCAAGTCCGTGAGGACATGAGGCTGCACTACCACGAGGCCGGCGTCGGCCACGAGCAGACCGTGGTGCTGCTGCACGGTGGCGGGCCCGGCGCTTCGAGCTGGTCGAACTTCGGCCGCAACATTGCGGTCCTGGCTGCGCATTTTCATGTGCTGGCCGTTGACCAGCCTGGCTACGGACTCTCGGACAAGCACACCGAGCACGAGCAGTACAACCGCTACAGCGCCACTGCGCTGCTGAATCTGTTTGACCACCTGGGGATCCAACGGGCCCCGCTCGTGGGTAACTCACTCGGTGGCGGCACCGCCGTGCGGTTCGCCCTGGATAACCCAAAGCGGGCCGGCCGGCTGGTGCTGATGGGCCCAGGTGGGTTGAGTGTCAACCTGTTCGCGCCCGACCCCACCGAAGGTGTCAAGTTGCTGGGCAGGTTCGCGGCCAACCCGACGCGCGAGAACATTGAGAAGTTTCTGCGCATCATGGTTTTCGACCAGAGTCTGATCACACCTGAGCTGGTCGAGGAGCGGTTCCAGATCGCCAGTACGCCGGAATCGCTCGCCGCGACAAGAGCAATGGGTAAATCGTTCGCCGGCGCAGATTTCGAGCTGGGCATGATGTGGCGCGACGTGTACAAGTTGCGCCAGCCGACCCTACTGATTTGGGGACGCGAGGACAGGGTCAACCCGCTGGACGGCGCGCTGGTGGCGCTCAAACAAATTCCTCGGGTGCAGCTACACGTGTTCGGGCAGTGTGGACACTGGGCGCAGCTGGAAAAGTTTGACGAGTTCAACAAGCTGACCATTGATTTCCTGGGAGGGCAGCGATGACGATCAAGTCGCTGGGATACCTACGCATCGAGACCACCGATATCGGAGCCTGGCGCGAATACGGGCTCAAGGTGCTGGGCATGGTGGAAGGGTCCGGGGTGCCCGGGGCAAGCCCGGAGGGTGCCCTCTATCTCCGTATGGATGAGTTCCCCGCCAGGCTGGTGATTGTGCCGGGAGAGCGGGACCGGTTGATGGAGTCGGGCTGGGAAACCGCGAATGCGGCTGGGCTGCAAGATATTCGCAACCGTCTCGACCTTGAGGGCACTCCCTACAAAGAGGCCACGTCCGCCGAACTGGCCGACCGTCGGGTAGACGAGATGATCACGTTCTCCGACCCTTCGGGAAACGTCTTGGAAATCTTCCACGGCATCGCCCTGCAACACCGGCGGGTGGTAAGCCCCTACGGTCATAAATTCGTCACCGAGGACCAGGGCCTTGGACACGTCGTTCTGACTACGCGGGACGACGCCGAATCTCTGCACTTCTACCGCGACGTCCTGGGCTTCAACCTGCGTGACTCGATGCGCCTGCCGCCACAGCTGGTCGGCCGGCCCGCCGATGACCCGCCGGTGTGGTTGCGGTTCTTCGGGGTGAACCCACGTCACCACAGCTTGGCATTCATGCCGGGTGAGACGCCCAGTGGGATAGTGCATCTCATGGTAGAAGTTGAAAATGCCGATGATGTCGGGCTCTGCCTGGACCGGGCGCTGCGCCGTAAGGTAAAAATGTCGGCAACGCTCGGCAGGCACGTCAACGACAAGATGTTGTCCTTCTACATGAAGACACCCGGCGGCTTCGATGTCGAGTTCGGCTGCGAAGGTCTCGAAGTCGAGGATCACTCCTGGGTTGCCCGCGAGAGCACCGCCGTCTCTCTGTGGGGCCATGACTTCAGTGTCGGCTTCAAATCCTGACGAGCGCCTGCGCGAGGAGACATCAGCCAAGTGGGCAAGCTACCGATCGACCCGCGCATATTCCGAAGCGTTCTGGGCCAGTTCTGCACCGGTATAACGGTCATCACCACCATGCACGACGGTCAGCCGGTGGGCTTCGCATGTCAATCGTTCGCCGCGCTATCGTTGGACCCGCCGCTGGTGCTGTTCTGCCCGACGAGACAATCGCGATCCTGGCAGGCCATCGAGGCCAGCGGCATCTTCTGTGTGAACATCCTGCACGAGAAGCAGAAGGATGTCTCGGCGCGCTTCGGCTCTCGAGAGCCTGACAAGTTCGCCGGAATCGACTGGACACCATCGAAACTGGGCTCGCCGATCATTGAAGGCACGCTGGCACACATCGACTGCTCGGTGCATTCAGTGCACGATGGTGGCGACCACTTCGTGGTGTACGGCGCTGTGCACTCGCTGTCCGACGTCCCGAAGAAGAAGCCGAGGCCGCTGCTGTTCTATCAGGGGCAGTACACCGGCATCGAACCCGACAAGACGACGCCGGCAGACTGGCGCGACGATCTCGAAGCTTTCCTGACCACCACCACCGACGACACCTGGCTGTAGCGTTGTCGGTTCGCTCGCGGTGTGTGTCCCGCGGCGAACTGGCACCTGGTGTGATGCGGTTGAGGCTTGACTGCAGGTCGAGCGTGAAGTGGTCGGCGGGTTGGTGGGCCGGCTGGCACCCTGGTCTGCTGGAATGGTCGCGGGAGCTTCCTCACACAATGGACGGCGGATGGAGAGCATGGTGACGGCGACGGACGTACCGCAGTGGGTTCCCACCGACCGGGACATCGCTGACGCGCGGGTCACCGACTTCGCGCGGTTCGTCGAGCAGCGAACGGGTTTGGCGTTTCCCGATTACGCCGCTCTGTGGGAGTGGTCGGTGGCCGACATCGCTGGTTTCTGGGCCGCCTTGTGGGACTATTTTGATATCGGTCCTCGCGGGCAGACGGTGCTCGACCGCTGCGAAATGCCTGGTGTTCGATGGTTTCCGGGTACCACGCTGAACTACGTCGATCAGATCACCCGCAATGCTCGCACCGACCGGCCGGCGATCATCCACGTCAGCGAAGACGCGCCCGACCATGAAGTGTCGTGGGGCGAGCTGTTGGGCCGCGCCGCTGCGTTCGCCGAGGCCCTGCGTGCAGCGGGCGTAGGTCCCGGTGATCGAGTTGTCGGATACATCCCCAACATCCCTGAGGCGGTGATCGCCTTTCTGGGCACGGCAGCCGTCGGCGCCGTCTGGAGCGCCTGCGGTCAGGACTATTCGGCGAAAGCAGCGTTGGATCGGCTCGGTCAGCTTGAACCCAAGGTGCTGGTGACCGCGGACGGCTATCGGTTCGGTGGAAAGTATCGGGACAAGCGCGACGACGTCGCCGCCCTTCGTGCGGGTCTGCCGACGCTGCAAGCCACATTTTCCACCGACGATCTCGCAACGCGGAGTGAGGGCGAACTCAACGCTGTCGCGGTCCCGTTCGAACACCCATTGTGGATCCTGTTCTCCTCCGGGACGACCGGCCTCCCGAAGGGCATCGTGCATGGTCACGGCGGGGTTGTCCTGGAACACCTCAAAACTGTTGCGCTGCAGTCAGACATCGGGCCTGAAGATACTTTTTTCTGGTTCACCAGCCCCAGCTGGATGATGTGGAACTTGCAGGTCGCAGGACTGTTGGTGGGCGCAACGATCATCTGCTACGAGGGGAGCCCGTCGGCGGGTCGGCCAGACGCGCTGTGGGAGATCGGTGCGCGGGTCAGGGCAACGGTGCTCGGTACCAGTCCCGGCTACGTGCTGGGCTGTATGAAGGCCGATGCGCTCCCGAGCCAGAGCCACGACCTGTCGGCGCTGAGGACTGTCGGGATTACCGGCTCGTCGCTGCCGCCGTCGTCGTCGCTGTGGCTGCGCGACAATGTCGGTGCGCACGCGCAGGTTGCCGCTATCAGCGGTGGAACCGACGTGGTGTCGGCGTTCATTGGCGGCGTCCGCACGGTGCCGGTGTGGCCTGGAGAGTTGTCGGTGCGGTTTCTCGGTGTCGCGTTAGATGCGTGGAACGAATCCGGACAGCCGGTGCGCGGCGAAGTGGGTGAGCTGGTCGTCACTGAGCCGATGCCCTCGATGCCGGTCTGCTTCTGGAACGACCCCGACGGAAACCGTTATCGGGACGCTTACTTCGAGATGTATCCGGGGGTGTGGCGCCACGGCGATTGGATCACAATCACCGACCGTGGAAGCGTGGTCGTGCACGGACGCTCGGATTCCACTCTCAACCGCCACGGTATCCGGATGGGCAGTGCCGACATCTATCAGGCGGTCGAGAGTCTTCCCGAGATCGCTGAGGCGTTGGTGATCGGAGCCGAACAACCCGACGGCGGCTACTGGATGCCGTTGTTCGTGGTCTGCTCTTCTGGCGTCGAACTCACCGATGAGTTGCGCGACCGTATCAACGACAGCATCCGATCCGAGGTGTCGCCGCGGCATGTGCCCGACGAAATCATCGTCGCCCCGGGCATTCCGCACACCCGCACCGGCAAGAAGCTCGAAGTGCCGATCAAGAAGCTGCTCCAGGGCGGCGACCCGAAGAAAGTCGTCGAGCGCAGCGCAGTGGATGACCCTTCGCTGCTCGACTGGTATGTCACACGGCGTCGAGGCTGACGGGGTCGATGTGCAGTTAGCTGCCCGGCGCAGCGCAGTGTGTCGCACTGAGAACTCGGTCGCGGTCTAGCCCAGCCACGATTCGATGCGGCGCAATGCCTCGCCGATGTCGTCGGCCGGGCCTGCGAACGACAGTCGCACGAATGCCCCGCCCCGGAGCGTGTCGAAGTCGACGCCGGGTGCGATCGCAACTCCGGTATCGGCCAGCAGCTTCGAGCAAAACGACAACGAATCCTTTGTCAGATGGGAAACGTCGGCGTAAACATAGAACGCGCCGTCGGTCGGGGCCAGTCGGTCGATACCGATCCTGCGGAGCCCGTCCAACAGCAGGGTCCGGTTCGCGGCGTACCCGTCGAGAAGGGAATCGGCTTCAGCGATGGATTCGGGCGTGAAAGCCGCGATCGCGGCCTCTTGGGCGAGCGCGGGCGGACAGATCGTGAAGTTGCCGGTCAGGCAGTCGATCGCGCGCTGCAGCTCTTCGGGCACAAGCAGCCAGCCCAGGCGCCACCCCGTCATCGCAAAGTATTTCGAAAAGCTGTTCACCACAACCGAATCCCGCGATGTCTCCCACGCACTGCTGGTCGCCGGCGAACCTTCGTACACCAGGCCGTGGTACACCTCATCGCTGATCAGACGGACCCCTGATGATTCACACCAGGAGGCGATCGCGGCGAGCTCGTCGGGCGGTATCACCGTGCCGGTGGGATTGGCCGGGCTTGCCACGATCACCCCGGCGACGGGCGGATCGAGCTCAGCCAGCATGGCAACGGTCGGTTGGAATCGAGTTTCGGGGCCGCACGGCAGCTCCAGGACCTCACAACCCAAAGCCGACAGGATGTTGCGGTAACAGGGGTACCCGGGGCTGGCGATCGCCACCCGGTCACCGGCGTCGAAGCATGCCAGGAACGCCAACAGAAACCCGCCCGATGAGCCGGTCGTCACCACGACTTCGCGCGGATCAACCTTGAGCCCGTGCCGGGTGAAGTAAGAATCGGCGATGGCGGTACGCAGCTCCGGGATACCGAGGGCGACGGTGTAGCCGAGCTGATTGCGGTTCAGCGCGGCCGCGGCTGAGGCACGCACCGCGGCCGGTGCCCCCGCGCTGGGTTGCCCCGCCGACAGGTTGACTAGATCGCCGCGGGTGCGCTGCCGTTCGGCAGCGGCCAACCAAACGTCCATCACATGGAACGGTGGGATCCCTGCCCTCAGCGAGATAGTCACGGTTTCAGGCTAGAACACCTCGGATTCGAGCCGACGCAGCTGTTCACGCGGCGGCCCCAACAGCTGCCCGCTGCCGTGGGCGCGCTTGAAGTACAGCTGGATGTCACTCTCCCAGGTGATCGCGATACCGCCGTGCAACTGGACCGCTTCAGCGGCCACTGTGGAGAACGCCTCGCTGGCAGCTAGCCGGGCCAAGGTCGCCGACACCTGTGTCGGTTCGGCGACGGCCTCGTCGACGACGGCCCGCGCCGATTGCACCGTCACGTACAGATCCGCCATCCGGTGTTTGAGGGCCTGGAAGCTGCCGATCGGGTGGCCGAACTGCACCCTGTCCTTCGTGTACTGCACGGTGAGATCAAGGCACTTCGCCGCCGCGCCGATCTGTTCGGCTGCCAGCAGAATCATGGCCATATCCAGCAGGCCGGGATCCGCACCGATTGGCGTGGTCTGACTTGCTTCCACGCGAGCCAGTCGACGTGTGGGGTCCATCGGTACCGCAGGATCGGCGGTAAATGAGTTACAGCGACTGAGGGTCTCACCGTCGGTGGCGATCACGACGTCGGCTACATCTCCGTTGACAACGTAGCTCGGATCGAAGACCACAGTGCCGATCGAGGATCCTGCCATCAGCGACTCCAGAACGTCGCCGTCGGGCTCGTCGGCTGCCAGCAGCGCCAACTCGGCCAGCGTTGTGCCCAGCAGGGGCGTGGGCACCAGCGATTTCCCGAGTTCCTCTATAACGACGGCGGCGTCGGCCAGTTCACCGCCGGCACCGCCGAGATTCTCCGGCACCACCAGCGCCGCCGCGCCGACTTGCTCGCAGAGCATCTGCCACAGCGATTCGTCGTATCCCCGCGTCGACATCATCGACTCACGCACCGCCTCCGGTGATGCGTGTTTGTCGACCAGCGCGGCAACGGTGGCACGCAGCAGTTCGCGCTCTTCGGTCATCTGCAATCCGCCTTCTCTGCTCGCTGAGACCTCATGCGGTCAGCGCCTCCAGTACTCGGCGTCGGTGCCAGGTCGGGTCTCCCCACGCTGGGCGCAACGCCTGCACGCGCAGCAACTGCAACGACAGATCGTGCTCCTGGGTGAACCCGATGGCGCCGTGAGTCTGCAGGGCCGAACGCGCCGCCAGAAGAGCGGCGTCTGCCGCTGCGACCTTGGCGGCGCTGACGTCGCGGGCGATGTGGGCTGATCCACCCGCGTCGGATTCAGCGAGCGTCAGCGCCGCGCCATAGACCAGCGGGCGCGCCAACTCGATCGCAATGAGGACATCGGCCAGCTTGTGTTTGATCGCTTGATAGCCGCCGATGACGGTCCCGAACTGGCTGCGTTGCTTGGCGTATTCGACTGCGGCATCGAGCATCGCCTGCCCTGCACCTACAAGCTGAGCTGCTGTGGCCAGCGCACCCAACTCAAAGGCACGCGCGACGTCGGCCTCGTGTGCTTCGCCGGATGCGTTGACGTCAAACAATTTCCGGCTCTGGTCGATGGACTTGTGCTCGGCTCCGGCGACACCCTCATGTACCCGCCCCTCCTGGGCGAGCAGGATCAGACCGGCGTTGTCGGCGTCCACAGCGCGGGGTACCACCGGTGGCAGCGCCACTGTCGCTATCAGTTCGCCGGATGCCAGGGCGGCGCTGCGCTCGTCTCCGGCGAGCAGGATCGGCGCCACCGCAACGGATTCAGTCACCGGGCCCGGGACGCACCAGCGACCGATCCGTTCCATCGCGACGATGAGGTCAGTCGGGTGTGCATCTATTCCGTCATGCTCCTCAGGCACCATCAGCGCGGTCACGCCGAGGTCTGTCAGCTGAGCCCATACCTTGCGGGCGGGCGAGGTGTCGCCGTCGCACCAAGCCCGGACGGCCCCTGGAAGGTCGGCGGCGTTGAGCGCTGCGTCGATGCTGGCAGCGAAGTCACGCTGCTCTTCGGTTATCTCAAAGTTCACGACTGCCTACTTTCGGGGCAAGCCCAGCAGCCGCTCGGCTATGATGTTGCGCTGAATTTCGTTGGTACCGGCATATATTGGGCCGCCCAATGCGAACAGCAGGCCATCGCTCACCGAGTCGGCGATTTCACCGTCGGCCCCGCGCAGGTCCAGAGCGGTCTGGTGCAGCTCGACGTCGAGGTCCGACCAGAACACTTTTGTTACTGACGACTCTGCGCCCAGCTCGCCACCGTTGGTCAATCGCGTCACCGTGCCGAACGTGTGCAGTCGGTACGCCTGTGCTTTGATCCACGCGTCAGCGACGCGGTCGGCGAAAGCCGGGTCAGGATTTTCTTTCCATTGCGCCACGAGCCGTTCCGCTGGGGCGAGAAACCTTGCGGGGCTGCGCAACGACATCCCGCGTTCGTTGCTCGAGGTGCTCATGGCGGCACGCCAGCCCTCGTGCACCCCGCCGATGACGTCGTTGTCGGGAACGAAGACACCGTCGAGGAAAATCTCGCCGAAACCCGTGTCACCGCCAAGCTGGGCGATCGGGCGTACGGTGACTCCGTCAGCCTTGAGGTCGAACATGAAGTACGTGAGACCCTTGTGTCGTTGCGCCTCCGGGTCCGAACGGAACAACCCGAACGCCCGCTCGCCGAACACCGCCCGCGAACTCCAGATCTTCTGCCCGTTGAGCAGCCACCCGCCGTCGGTCTTGGTCGCTGTGGAGCGAAGCGATGCCAGGTCGCTTCCCGCTTCGGGCTCAGACCACGCCTGCGCCCAGATCTCCTCGCCGCTGGCCATTTTCGGCAGCACCCTGTCGAGCTGTTCTTCCGTGCCATGCGAGAAGAGGGTCGGTGCCAGCATCGAGATGCCGTTGGCGCTGGCTCGGCCCGGCGCGCCCGCTCGGAAGTATTCTTCCTCGAACACTATCCACTGCAGCAGTGTTGCGTCCCGGCCGCCATAGCGTTCCGGCCAGGTGATCACCGACAGCCCGGCGTCGAAAAGCACTTGGTCCCAACGGCGGTGCTGCTGGAAGCCTTCGGCGGTGTCGTAGGACTTTGTTGGGAACGAGTCTGTGTTGTCGGCGAGGAACTCGGCTACCTCCGCCTGGAAGTCGCGGGTGGCGTCGTCGAAAGTCAGGTCCACTTCAGACCCTCTCGGCGCGCTTCTGAAGGTCACGAAGCTGCGGCTTGACGACCTTCCCAGAGGGATTGCGCGGCAACGTGTCGAGGAACTCCACTGATCGTGGTGTCTTGAAGTTCGCGAGATGTTCTCGTGTGTAGTCGATCACGGTCTGCGCATCAAGCTCGGAACCCGGCAGGGCGACGACGAACGCTTTTCCGACTTCACCGAGCCGGTCGTCGGGGACTCCGATCACCGCCGCCTCGGCGACCCCTTCAAGGCGGGTGAGGGCCTGCTCGACCTCGGCCGGATACACGTTGAATCCGCCACAGATGTACATGTCTTTGAGCCGGTCGGTGATCCTCAGATTGCAAGCGTCGTCGAGCTCGCCGACATCGCCGGTATGCAGCCAACCCTCGGCGTCGATCGCGGCCGCGGTGGCCTCGGGATCATCGAGGTAGCCGAGCATCACGTTGGGCCCGCGCAGCAGTACCTCTCCCTTGTCCCCGATTCTCAATTCGAAATCCGCGATCGGGCGCCCGGACGTGGTGGCGACGGTGACGGCGTCGTCGTCGGCGCGGCACATGGTGCCGAAGCCACTGGCCTCAGTGAGCCCATACGCGGTGAGCACGATGTCGATGTCGAGCTCGTGTTGCATGCGTTCGATCAGCACCACGGGGATGGTCGCCGCGCCGGTAACGGCGAATCGCAGCGAGGTGAGGTCGTAGTCGGAGCGCTCGGGGTGGTCAAGGAGGGTCTGAAAGATCGTCGGTGGGCCGGGAAGCACCGTGATCCCGTGGTCCTGCGCTGCCCGCATTGCCTGCAACGGGTCGAACGTCAACTGCGGCACCAGGGTGGCACCGGTCTGCAGGCAGGCAAGAATGCCCGCCTTGTAGCCGAAGTTGTGGAAGAACGGATTGACGCACAGGTAGCGGTCCTCGCTGGTGACTTGCCCGCAGGCCGCCCACGCCGCCGACGCCTCGAGGGACTGCCGGTGTGCGCACCGCACGCCTTTGCTGCGTCCGGTGGTGCCTGAGGTGAACAGGACGTCGGAGACATCGTTGGGGTCCACCGCCGCCGCGCGGGCGTCCACCTGGTCCATGGCCGCGACGCTGCCGCCGCCGATGAACTCGTCCCATGTGCCGTCTGCCTTGTCGATCGGGATGCGCACGAGGTGACGCAGGGCCGGTAGCGCGTCGCGGTCCACACTGGCTGCTTTGTCGGCACCCAGGAACTCGCCGGAGGCGAAGAGTAGCGGCACCGCGGTGCGCAGGAGAATATCGGTGGCTTCGTCGGCTGTGTAGCGCGTGTTGAGTGGGACCAGTACTGCGCCGGCATGGTGGGTGGCCAGGCAGGCCACCACCCAGTGCCAGGTGTTCGGCGCCCAGATCGCGACGCAGTCGCCGGGACGCACGCCGAGGTCGATGATGGCTGCAGCAGCTCGTCGGACTTCTGAACGTAGCTCGGCGAACGTCAGTGTTCTGTGATCCGTGACGACCGCTGGGTGGTCAGGACGTTCGTGCGCGATCCGATCGAGGACCGCGGGAGTGGTTCTTCGCTGAGTCATACCCAGGCCGTCCCCTGTCCCTTCAACAAAGCAAGTGCTTGGTAGGTTAGCCTACAGGGGTGATAGAGGTCCAGGAGTTCAGGGCTGAGGTCAGCGACTGGCTCGCCGACAATCTCGTCGGTGAATACGGTGCGCTCAAGGGCCTCGGCGGGCCCGGCCGCGAGCACGAAGCTTTCGAGGAACGTCGCGCCTGGAACCAGCATCTCGCAGCCGCGGGGCTGACCTGCCTGGGCTGGCCGGAGGAGCACGGTGGCCGCGGGCTGTCGGTGGCTCACCGGGTCGCCTTCTACGAGGAGTACGCGAAGGCCGACGCCCCCGACAAGGTCAACCACTTCGGCGAGGAGCTGCTCGGGCCGACGCTCATCGCCTACGGCACCGCCGAGCAGCAGAAACGGTTCTTGCCCAAGATCCTCGATGTCACCGAGTTGTGGTCGCAGGGTTACTCCGAGCCTGGGGCGGGCAGTGACCTGGCCAATGTCTCGACGGTGGCCGAGCTCGACGGCGCCCAGTGGGTGATCAATGGTCAGAAGGTGTGGACGTCACTGGCGCACTGGGCTCAGTGGTGCTTTGTGGTGGCCCGCACCGAGAAAGGTTCCAAGCGTCATTCCGGCCTGTCCTACCTGCTGGTTCCGCTGCATCAGCCCGGCGTCGAAATCCGCCCGATTATCCAGCTGACCGGCGACTCTGAGTTCAATGAGGTCTTCTTCGACGACGCCCGCACCGACGCAGACCTCGTGGTCGGCACGCCGGGTGACGGTTGGCGGGTCGCGATGGGAACGCTGACGTTCGAGCGCGGTGTGTCCACGCTGGGTCAGCAGATCCGTTATGCCCGTGAGCATTCCAACCTTGTGGAACTGGCCAAGCGCACCGGCGCCGCGGGGGACCCACTGATCCGTGAGCGACTGACCCGATCCTGGGCAGGGCTGAAGGCGATGCGTTCCTACGCGCTGGCGACCATGGATGCCGAGGAAGCCAGCCGGGCCGCCGGTAAAGACAACGTGTCGAAGCTGTTGTGGGCCAATTGGCATCGCGAACTAGGTGAGATCGCGATGGACGTGCAGGGCATGGCGGGACTCACCCTCCCAGATGGCGAGTTCGACGAGTGGCAGCGGCTGTACCTGTTCTCCCGTTCGGACACTATCTACGGCGGATCCAATGAGATCCAGCGAAACATCATCGCCGAGCGCGTGCTCGGCCTTCCCAAGGAGCCGCGCGGATGAGTCTGTCAGTTGCACCGAAAGAGATTGACGGCCACGCTCTTTTGGCGGGCAAGGTGGTTCTGGTGACCGCAGCCGCGGGCACCGGCATCGGATCTGCAGTGGCCCGACGAGCATTAGCCGAGGGTGCCGATGTCGTCGTGTCCGACTATCACGAGCGTCGGCTGGGGGAGGCGCGCGATTCACTCACCGCCCTGGGCCT
>JAHZKD010000032.1 GCA_022600605.1 Actinomycetes bacterium | reverse complement strand
TCGTTCGTCGGCTCGGGCAGTGTTGCAAGGTTCCGGGTACCTGATATCAGCGACCCGGCCGACAAAGGTGCTCAGCGATGACCGCGCTCGACATCCTCGCCGGCGGGTTGATTCTGGCCGGTTCGGTGCTGGCGATGACCGCCGCGGTCGGCGTTCTGCGATTTCCTGACACTCTTGCGCGGATGCACGCTGCGACCAAGCCTCAGGTGCTCGGGCTGCTGTTGGTTCTGGCGGGCGCGACGATCCGATTGCGCGGACACTCCGACGTCGGCATGTTGATTCTGACCGGCATGTTCACCCTCATTACGGCCCCGGTGATCGCCAACCGGGTCGGCCAGCTGGCCTACCGGGAGCACAACGTCCGCGCCGACTTGTTGACCACAGACGAAATGGACGAGAACGCCGCCGACGTTGAAGCCGGCGGCGGTGGAGGGTCGTGACCGTGACCGGATTTTCTGTGTTGGCCACTTATTGAGGTCCGGTACCGTTGAGCACTATGTCTCTGCTCGTCGACCCCGACATCCTGCGTGCCTTCGCCGGGCAAGTGGATGGGGCTTCAGCGGCAATCCGTGAGGCCGACGTCGGGAACAAGGCCTCCAGCAGCGCCGACGGTCTGCCCGGATCCACCACGCAATGGGCTGCGCGCCTAGTCGGTGCCTACATCACCGAGCAGGCCGACGCCATCGCCGCGCACGTCACCTCCATGGGCGAGGCGGTCCGCGGAGCGGGCAACACCTACGAGGTGACCGACTCCGACCTAGCAGGAAGCTTCACCGGGATCTTCTGAGTCGTGCTGCCAACACGCTCCCGGCTTGAGGGCTGGAACCCCGATTCGCTGTCCTTCGCTGGGACCGCAATCCAGACTGCTGGTGAATCCGTCGAAGGCGCGGTTGATCGAATCAGCAACAATGTCAAGATCATGCCGGAGACGAAGGCGTGGTCCGGGCCCGCCCACGATGCCGCATCCGCCATGTTCGACCGTGCCCATACATCCGCGACCAGCTTCAGCGACTTAGCCACGGCGGTCGCAGGGGCCCTGCACGACGGCGCAACCACGATCGGAGCGGCTCGAAAGACTCTGCTGGCCAAAGCCGACGAAGTCGATGGTGGACCGCTGAATGTCTCAGACGCATGGGTCGTGTTGATCGATCCGGGGAGTCAGAGCGCCGAGCAGATTGCCGAGCTCACCAAACAGGTCGTGACCGAACAGCTGGCCATCAACAAGCTTCTTGTGGCGGTTGACGATGCCGACACCAGCACAGCCAACAAGGTGCTGGCTGAGGCGAAGAAATTCGGGTTCGAGCCGCCCGCCACCGGTGGCCTGGCCGGTCTAATGCTGCCGGGCGGGCAGCGGCCCGTAGACGAGGTCCCCAATTCCCGCGAACCGCTGGGTTTACTTCAGCAGAACGTCATGCGCGGCGAGGACATGTCGACCACTGTCCGTGAAACGCGCGAACGCTACAACGACGAGGGCAACTTCGAGAAGACGCTGATCATGCAGGATGGCAGCAGGCAGGTTGTTACCAGCTATGAACGGGATTACGACTACGGCGTGCCTGATATGACAACCATCGAGCACTGGGACGCCGAAGGTAACTGGCTCTCCAAGACAACTACCACGCGGGGCGCTTACGACGGTAGTTCACAGACGGTCTTCCTGTACAAGGACTTCCAGCTCGTGACCACCGTTGGGGCAGACGGGCACGTCACAGCCGAGTACACGCTTTTCGACGGCCGTAGCGGCCAGCTGCCCCCCGATAGTCCGTTCTTCGCGATGGATGCCCCCGAGATTGTGGGCGGCGCATTGACAGGTCTTGCAGCACACACTACCAACGGCGGCCGGCTACCCGTGATATCGATGAATGCGATCGACAACATCGGGGCTGGCGCCAAGTTCGGCGGTCCGGCATTGGGCATATTGTCGACGCTCTGGGACATGGGTACCGCCGAAACCGCCTACGACCGGTGCGTGACCGGATTTGCGGGCAGCTTCGGCGTCCTGGGCGACTTGGTCGGGGGCGCTGCCGGCGGAGGTCTCGGCGCTGTGATGCCGGGTGCGCAAGCCGTGACCGTTCCTTTGTTTGCCGTGGGGGGATCGGTGTTGGTTGGTAAATGGATGGAAGGACTCGGGAAGAAAGTAGCGGTGGCATTTTGCGAGTGAATTCCCTTCCGCAACCGCCCAATTGGAGCGACCACAACCTCAGGCTCGCGCTCGGTCTACTGCTGTTCGGCCTGTCCGGTTGCATCGCTGCGAACGCGACGGTGACCGCGTTTGCACGCTCGGACCTGCTCGCCGCCGCGGTCACGGCCGGCGCGAGTGTGTTTTGCTTCGGGGGTTGCGCCTTGGCCACTGTGGGCCGTTTCAGACGGGTACCGCTGCGCGCAACCTCTGACTCTGCGGGCACCGTTCTGCGCCCCGAGCCCTGGGTCGGCATACTGCTGTGGGTCACGTTCGGAGCAGTTGTGTCCAGCGGGGTGTTGTACCTCATCTTCGCGCCACTGGACTCTGTCGATATTGAGTTGAGCACTTTCCGACAAATTCGTAATCCACAATTGATCGGCGCGGCGGTGGTTCTGGCTGTAATCGGGCTCGTGGCCTATACCCGCCGGGGCCCGGGCCACGTGCTGCTCTCACCGGAGGGCTTCGAAATCCGCGACATTCTCCACACCAAAGGTGGCTCATGGACAGATGTCGCCGACATCACCGACAACGCACCCAAGCCAAAAACCAGGCAACCCATTGTCCTGGTGATGAAAGACGGACAACAGCGGATCATCCAGAGCGCTGACGGCTACGCCCCAAACGGGGCTGCACTGTATTGGATGGTCCGCCACTACTGGAGACATCCTGAGGATCGCGACGAGCTCACCGACGGGCGCGCCCTGGAAAGGTTACGCACCGAGGCATTCAACCCGGAGTGATCATTGCGACTGCCCGAACTCCACCATCGCGGTGACGGTGTCGAGGCCTTCGGACAGTGCCGCCACCCGTTCGGCCGCTGTCGGTGCCGCGAGCACCGCGTATCTGTCGGCCTGCCCCATCGGTAGCCGAACCGCCAAGGCGTACAGCCACAGTCCGATATCGCCGGATTCGTCGGCGCCGAGCACAATGTCACGAGCGTTCACCTGGGCGCCCCGCGCCGCGGCGATGCGCTCGAACAAAGCGACCATTCGATCCTCGATGTCCCGGATGGCC
>JAHZKD010000285.1 GCA_022600605.1 Actinomycetes bacterium | reverse complement strand
CCCCACCACCAGATGGCGGTCGAGCGCAGTGAACGCGAGCACCTGCACCACAGCCACCAGACAGACTCCGGAGATCACCAGTTGCTTCATGCGCCCTGCAATTCGCGCTGAACTACGCGCAGCGCCCGCACGGCATCGGCGCGGTGACCCTCGTTCATCACGTGCGGGCTGAATCGGGCTTCCTCGAACAGTTCGACGAGCTCAGAAGCGCTGCGGGCTCGCAGCGCACGGTGTTCGACCGCTCGGGCCAACACCTCTGAGGGCGTGTCCGAAACCCGCGGGGTGGCGCCCGGCGACTTCTCCAGCTCCCGTTCCATCGCCGCATAACAGGCGATGATCGCTTCGCGAGGATCGCGACTTCGGTCGCCGATTTCGGCAAGCCCGAGTTCTGCTGCCCGCACGAGATCGGGGCCGGCTTCCGGAGCGACCAGCCCGGTGTCTTCCTCGGCGGGCACCGGGGTCGTCGTGCCGGCGCGCCGCATCCCGGTCAACGTCGCGATGATCGAGAGGGCGAACAACACGATCGTGGCTGCCCCGAGGTAGCCCAGTAATTCGCCGCCGCCACCGGAGGGTTCTGGTAGTGCCGTTTCGGTTCGACCCTCCCCCGTCGCGGCCGAATTAGTTTCCGGTAGGACCGCAGATTCGGGGTCTGTCGTCGGCACCGCGTCGAGATCGAATCCCGACCCCCACCGTGGCAGCAGCAGAACCACCAGCAGCCAGGCCGCCAGGAGGGCCGACACGATCAACATCAGCCGCCACGGCACTCTTATGCGCCCGCCGCCGGAGTCGTCCGACAGCTCGCCCGCAGTCGGCAACCTCGGGCGGCGGCGCAGCTGGGCGACAATCCCGATGGCGATGACGGCGATCGACAGCCCGAGCATGACGAAGGTAGCGACGACACTGCCCTGGCCGCGGGGCGTGGGTTCGCCAGGATCGGGAGCAGGTTCGGCCCCCGGCAGATGACCGCGTAATGCGACGGCGGCCAGCAGGAGCAACGCGATCACGGCAACCGTGCGCGCTACCGCCTTGCTCTCACCGGGCATCGGCCCACCCTCGCTGAGTGCCGAGGGCCGGGACGGCCGTCGGCCTGAGCTCATCGTGGCACGCCGCGCGCACCACCCGCCGGGAAAGCGCGTGCTACCCGGTCAGAACATTTGCCAATCCGACGCACCGTCGGGCTGGGTGTACATGCCACCGTTGGTGTTCTTGATCACGATCGCATCGCCGCTGCCGAAATTATCGAAAAACCACTGCGCGTCGGCGGGACTGATGTTGATACAACCGTGGCTGACGTTGCGCTTGCCCTGGTCGCTCACCGACCACGGCGCGCTGTGCACGAAGATCCCGCTGTTGTCGATCCGGACGGCATCTTGCACCTTGACCTTGTATCCCTCGGCGTCGGTGATCGGCACCCCGTATGTCGAGGAGTCCATCACCATGTCGGCGAACTTCTCCAACACGTAGTAGGTGCCGTTCTTCGTGTCGTGGCCAGACTTACCGAGCGACACCGGCATCGTCTTCTCCAGAACACCGTTGCGCACGATCTGCATCTGCTTAGTGCTGTTGTCGATCGTCGCTACCAGCTGCTCGGGGACAGTAAAGCTCGACTTGGTGCCCGCGGCATCGATGTTGACCACAGTGCCGGCCGGCCAGAAGTCCTGGGGCCGCCAACGCACCTGGGTGTCGGTGACCCAGTAGAACCTTCCGGGCACCGGCGGATTCGACGTGATGTGAATCGCGTCCTGGGCCATCTTCTGGTTGGCGATCGGCCGCTGGAAATTGATGTAGATCGGCTTGGCGGCGCCAACGATCGACCCGTTGGTTGGGTTGAAGGACGGCGGCACAAAAGGCGGCTGTCCAACGAACGGATTCGGGTTCTGCCCGCCTGGTGTGCCTGGCGGAATGGCCATCGGCTGCCCGGGTATCACGGCCAGCGGGTCGGCCGGGGCCGGCGCAGGCGCCGGTGGTGGCGGCGGCGGGAAGACAAACGGATTGGCCGGCGGCGGCGCGAACGGGTCGACAGGCGCCGGAGCCGGGGCCACACCGGGTTGCGCAAGCGCCGACGGTGCGCTCAGGACTAGTCCTGCGACGACGGTGACCGCCATCAAAGACCCGATCAGCCGACGTTTGTTTCGCTGCAGCATGCGTATACCTCCAGTTCAGCGATTCCACTCAAGTGTGGCACAACGTGAGAGTCACCGGGGTCGTCGTGCTTCTCCGCCTCGCTCCAGCAACTGCGTTGACCTGCAGTGATATCGATGGCCCACACCCCGATCGTTACCCGCTCGAACTGAGAGAAAGTGCACGTTCACATATTGGGGCTCTAGCAAAACGCGCAGAAGACTGCGGAAGGATGCTAATCGGCGCGCAATATCCGACGCGCACCCCAAATCGGGTACACACATTCTCAGATGTGTGTACGGTATGGCTGCGGGAGTCTTAGATGTGCGGCGCTGAAGTTGTGGTCTCAATGGCGCAGCAGCACATGGTCCACATGGTCTAAACGGCGCCGCAACACATTTGGGTGCGGCGGAGATGAGAAATGGCTGGCAAGCGAAGTGCGTCGCTTACGCTCGGCGACTTTGGCCGCCATCTCGGCCGAGTCGGGGTATTGGCCTT
>JAHZKD010000284.1 GCA_022600605.1 Actinomycetes bacterium | reverse complement strand
GGCGACAGCCGGGGCCTGCTTAACGGTTTCCATCGCCCAGTTCGGCTCCACACGCAGCATCAACGCCGCGGTTGCGGCGGGGATTGCTATGCACACAGGGATTCGCCAGCATGCAGATCTCGGCCGCGCGTGGTGACTGCGGCCGCGGAGCCGGGCCGCCGGCGACATCGGACTTGGGAGCCGGGCCGCCGGCGACTTGGGGTTTGGGAGCCGGGCCGCCGGTGACTTGGGGCTTTGGTCTTAGCAACAGCCAGACTGCTACGGCTGCAGCGAGGAGCAGCGCCGCGCCGACTCCGGAGGCAAGGGCAAGGCCGTCGGTGAACGCCGCTTTAGCGGCAGTGAGCAATTCGGTCTGCTGGTTGGCCGGCAGCGCCTGTGCAGCGTGGATGGCTCCGGGCAGGGAGTCACGAGCCTCGGCTGCCACCGCGGATGGGATGCTCGGCGCGATCGCGACGGTGCGGTAGACGGCGGTGAGGATTGAGCCCAGTGCCGCGATTCCGAGCGCCATCCCGAGTTCGTAGGCGGTTTCGGAGACTGCTGCTGCCGAGCCCGCCCGTTCTTTGGGCACGCTGGCCAGGATCACGTCACTGGCGACGGTGAACGCGAGACCAAGACCTACACCGACGACGAACAGCGCGATGCCCAGCGGCAGGTAGGGCGTGACCGGCGTGAAGAGCGTCAGCGACATCGTCAGGGAAGCCATCGCAACGCCGACCAAGGTCAAGCCGGTGGTGAGCACCAGGCGGTGCGAGACGTAGCGCACAACCACGCCGGCGAGCACGCCGAACAGGGTGGCCGCCACCGCGGCGGGCAGCTCCGCCAGGCCCGCTTTGAGCGGCGCGTAGCCATGCACGAGCTGGAAGTACTGCGACAGGAAGAACACCAGTCCAGAAAGGCCCAGCACCGACAACAGGTTGGCGGACACGACTCCAGAGAACACCGGGTTGCGGAACAGCCGGACGTCGATCAGTGGCACCGGCAGACGGAGCTGGCGCCGCACGAACAAGGTCAATGCCACCGCACCGATGACGCCCGCCAGTACGGCGTCGATGTGCAGACCGTGCGCCAAGCCGATGAATCCCTCCTTGATTCCGTACACCACTGCGAGCATTCCGAGCACGGACAGCGCCACACTGGGGAGATCCCAAGGGCCGGGTTCGGGATTGCGGTGTTCGGGTAGCAGCACGAGGCCACCGACGAGGAGGACAAGCATCACAGGGGTGTTGATCAGGAAGACCGACCCCCACCAGAAGTGTTCGAGCAGTGCGCCGCCGACCACGGGGCCCAGTGCGGCGCCTGCCGAGAAGGCCGCTGCCCACACGCCGACGGCGATGCTGCGCTCCCTCTGGTCGAGGAACAGTGTGCGGATCAGTGCCAGCGATGCAGGTGCCAGAGTCGCGCCGGCCATACCCAGCAGCGCGCGCGTCAGGATCAGCATCTCCGGTGTATGGGAGTACGCCGTGATGGCCGAGATGACGGCGAAAGCTGTTGCACCGCAGAGAAGTAACTTCTTGTGACCGATGCGGTCCCCGAGGCTGCCCATGCTGATCAACAGGCCGGCCAGAACAAAAGAGTAGATGTCACCGATCCACAGAATCTGGGTGCCGCTGGCACCCAAGTCTGCGCTGATGAACGGCGTCGCCAGCGCAAGAACCGTGCCGTCGACGCCGATCAATAGCACGGCCATGGTGAGGACGCCGAGAGCAAGCCAGCGGCGGGTCATGAGGTGTGCACTCCGTTGAGTAGTAGGTCGGTGATCAGTCGGTCGAAGTCGCGACCGGCGACGCGGCCTGCCCGGATCGCCCACGCGGTCCCGCCGACCAGGCTGTACAACACTTCGGTGAGCCATGCCGCCGTCAGGTCGGGCCGAAAGTCCCCGTCGCGTTGTCCGCGCTGGAACAACGCCGTGATCTCGGCGTCGATTTCCTGCCATGCGTCCTGCGATTCGTCGAAGTCGAGTTCCTGGCTCTGGCTGTACAGCAGTGCCAGGTACGGCGACACCGGTTGGCAGGCCGCGATCAAGCGGCGCAGAGCCTCGGTTGCAGAACCCTCCTGCAGCCGAACGGTTTTCAGCACGCCCTGCATCTCGACTATGGCGAGATCCTCCAGCGCCTGCATGAGGGCGAGTCGGCCGGAGAAATACCTGTGCAGGGTGGCCCGGCTGACGCCTGCGGCGGCGGCGATCTCGTCCTGCGTGGCGTTGGGACGTCGACCGAGGAAGTCGGCTGCTGCGCGCAGCACGTGGTCACGAGTGATCGACATGCAACGACTATAGCTCACGTGAGACGAAAATGTCTCATTTGATTTGTTCGACCGTTTCGGGCGGCCTCCGATTTAAGGCAGGATCAACGTCATGGATCAGATGTGGGCCAACCGTGCCGCCAGTGCGGAAGCTGCGATCACTAAGCGGCACCTCAGCCGGCTGTGGGGGATACCGGGCACTCAACTGGGCGTGGTCGCCTGGCCTGCCGCGAAGAAGCATTCGCGGTTCGGCATCTGGCATTACTGGTGGCAGGCCCATCTGCTGGACAACCTGGTCGACGCGCAGCTGCGCGACCCCCAGCCTGAACGCGTGAAGTCGATCACCCGGCAGATCCGCGGACATCGTTTCCGCAACCTCGGCTCTTGGGTCAACGACTATTACGACGATATGGCCTGGCTGGCCCTGGCGTTGGAGCGCGCGGGCCGGTTGGCCGGGGTAGGCCGCCCGAGGGCGCAGGAAAAGCTCGCCACGCAGTTCCGTGACGCCTGGGTGCCCGAGGACGGCGGCGGAATACCCTGGCGCAAGCAGGATCAGTTCTTCAACGCGCCGGCCAACGGACCAGCGGGTATCTTCCTCGCCCGCCACGAGGATCGGTTGCGGCGAGCCCAACAGATGGCCGACTGGATCAACGAGACATTGATCGACCCCGAAACTCACCTGGTGTTCGACGGCATCAAGGCCGGCTCGTTGGTTCGAGCTCAGTACACGTACTGCCAGGGAGTGGTGCTCGGGTTGGAAACCGAACTGGCCGCCCGCAGCGAGGACGCCAAGCATGCCGGACGGGTGCACCGGCTGGTTGCTGCGGTTGCCGAACACATGGCACCTGACGGTGTGATCAAAGGTGCCGGTGGCGGTGACGGAGGTTTGTTCAACGGAATCCTGGCGCGCTATCTGGCGCTGGTGGCCACCTCGCTGCCTCGGTGCGGGCCCGAGGACGAGAAAGCCCGTCAGACTGCGCGTTCCCTGGTGCTGCGGTCAGCGGGAACCGCTTGGGAGCATCGCCAGACTGCCGAGGGCCTGCCGTTGTTCAGCGCGTTCTGGGATCGATTCGCCGAACTTCCGACGTTGGGGACCAAAGAGGCGCAGATGATCGGGGGTGCGGTGAACTCTTCGCAGACTCCGGAGCGTGATCTGTCGGTGCAGCTGGCGGGTTGGATGTTGATGGAGGCCGCCCACACCGTCGCCGACGACGAATCGGTTCCGGTCGCGGGCGATGGCGCATCCCAGCGGTGACTGAACCGGTGGCCCAGCGGGGGTGGAGCCGCGATATCAGGCTGTCGGTTCCGGTTCAGCGGTCGAGCCGGACTGTTTGGCGGCCTTGCGCCGCTTGAGCCATTCGAAGAGCATCGGCAGGACCGAGATCACCACGATCCCGATGACGATCGGTTCGAGCAGGTGCTGGATGATCTCGAAGCGGCCCAGCCAATATCCCAGCACCGTCAGGCCGATGCCCCACACTGCTGCGCCGACAGCGTTGTACAGGGTGAATACGGCGTAGTGCATCTTGGCGGCGCCGGCGGTGATAGGCGCGAGCGTACGCACGATCGGCACGAAACGTGCGATCACGATGGCGAACGGACCCCGCTTCTCGAAGAACAGGTGTGCCTCGTCCAGATAGCGTTGTTTGAGGAATCGGGCGTCGGGTTTGAACATGGCGGTGCCGACGTTGCGCCCAATCCAGTAGCCCACCTGGCCACCGAGCACCGCGGCGATCGGGACGAACACCACCAGCTGCCAGAGGGCGAAGTTGGCCTGAACTGTTCCGTCCTGGGCCGCGGTCGCGGTGCCGGCGGCAAGCATCCCCGCGACGAACAGCAACGAATCGCCGGGCAGGATCGGGAACAGCACACCGGATTCGACGAACACCACGACCAGCAGCCCGACCAGTGCCCAGGTCCCGAAGTAGCCGAGCAGGATGATCGGGTCCAGGAAATCGGGCATCAGCGCGAGGTTGTCCACGGTCACGGGTCCTAAGGGTACCGGCTGGGTGTGCACTCGAATCTGACTAATCGCTGGTTCGCCGGCACGTGTACACCAATTCTGGGACTCTCGGTTCCTCGGTGAGCGGGATGGCTCCTCGGTGGTCGCTCGATGGCTCCTCGGTGGTCGCAAGATGGCCGCAAGATGGCGCCGCAAGATGGCCGCAAGATGGCCGCAAAATGGCTAGGTACTGGGTCGTTCAATACCGCCGTTCTAAGGTGGGCGCTATGAGCCGGATGGGTGATCGCGGCCCGCAGCCCACATCGTGGTCGCCTCGAGAGGCAGAGCTGCTCGCGGTGACGTT
>JAHZKD010000031.1 GCA_022600605.1 Actinomycetes bacterium | reverse complement strand
GGTGGCCAAAAGCCCCCGAGTTAGATGCTGAACTCGTCGAACTTGACCGCTCCGACATCAGTGTTGCCCATATCGACATACCAGCTCGTCACCGTCCCGGTACCGGTGTCCAGCGCTTGGAACACCACCAAGTCGTTGTCGGCGATGAACGGCAGTTCCTGCCCGTCGGTGTTGTGCAGTGGCGCGATAGTCGGAACCACTGGATCCAGGCCGCCAGGATTGCCTTGGGCGAGGTAGTTGTCGGCGTTCCATGGGGCTGGCGGGATCGGGCGGCTCGCACCCGAAAGCCAGTGGAAGGCCCCGTAGCTATTGCCGGTGTTGGAAGCCTCAAGGTAGTTGACACCGTTCTCCGAGACAAACCTATTCCACAAGTGGTTGTGACCGTTGTAGACAAGGTCGGCGCCGGCCTCTTCGAACAGTGGCAGCACGTCACGTAGCAGGGTGTTATCCGCCCTCGGATACTCGTAGCGGATCCCGACGATCGCACCGCGGTCATCGCGTTCCTCAATCCGCTGGGGATTCGCGAACGGCGGCATCACGTTCTCGCCGAGGCCCTGTGGGCTCTCGTGCAGCAAGATCACTGTGTACTCGGCGTCGCGAAATGCAGCGGAGTTCAACTCCTCAATCAGCCAGTCATGTTGCTCTGAGCCAACGGCGAGATCCTCGAAGATGAACTCGCCGTATCCCTGGGCGAGAGGGTCGGCAAGGCCGGCTTGAGCCTCCTGGTAGCGGCTAGCGTCACTGCGGGAGCTCGGATCGGAGTCGGCCTGAGGGGAGCGCCAGATGCGGGTCGAGAACAGTGACACCAAGCGCACGTCACCGACAGTCGTGGCGTAGTACCGCTCACCACCGGTGTCGGACTGAGGAAGGGAGAAGATCTCCTCGTAGGTTGTTGTGGAGAACGAATTGTCCTCAATCCATTGCGCTTTCACCGCAGGATCGCCATCCGGATTGATGACCTCGGACAACTTCTCGTACTCAGCTTCGGCGACGGCGCGGGGCACCGGGTTGTTGTATGAATCGTTGAGCGATGAGTGTCCCTCGATACGGCCCTGCACCTCGTGATTACCAATCGCCGGGTAGATAGGTGCATTTTGGAGCACCTCGCCGCCGCGGTAGACCTTGCCGTCGCTCGCCACCCGTGCGCCATTGCCCTGAAGCGCGGGGAAAAACGCCGCCCCACGCTGGTCGTCGAACCACTCCGAGGCCCGATCGGAGACGTTAACCAGGTCGCCGGGAAAGAAAACGGCGTCGATCTGACCGAGCTCTTCGGTGATAGTCCGGGTGGCGAACTCGACATTGGCCGGCGTATTGATGTGCAGCTGAAGGTCAGAGATCAGCATGATTACTAGTCGTTCACCGGGCATCGGCGCCCCCCGGAGACTGAAGGTGCCCGACCCCACGAGCTCGTCGCCCCGGGTGCTGACGACACGGTAGGGCTGACGGTGAGCGCCCGGGACGGTGACGCTGGCGTGGTGCCGGAACACCTCACGCGCGCGGATGCCGGCAGCCGGCTTGTCGTCGGCGGGCAACTGGGACTCAGAATCCTCTGCCACCCGCGAGAGCCCGACGGATTCCGCCGCGAATAGTTTGACGCCAGGAGCGCCGCCGCGTGCCAGCGTCTCCCGTAGCTGGGCCTCTGACATCGTGTCGACCTGCTCACCGACGAGCACGTGATGGGCATCCCCTGCGAACTCGGTAAACCAGGCTACTTCGACCGAAGTGGGCGTGGGCATCTGCAGAAATGGGTCGCTGAGCAGATCAAGTGAACCGACCGGATCGGTCGATGCCGCCTGGGGTGGCGGATCATCGGCGCAGGCCTGACACAGACTCAGCGTGACGAGTGTGACGACGACGGACGCGGCCATGCGTGCAGTGCGAGATCCGGCGGACATCAACGAGCGGTTCAAAAGTACAGACCGACCTCTGTGGTGGACACGGATCGTCGGCATGGCAACCAATGATGCACCTCCCGGGCGCTGGCGCCTACCCCGCGGCAACTGAGGCCAGCTTCCCACCTGGCCCAGCGGGAGGCAGCGCTACCTCTCTGCCACCGATATCGGTGTTAAGCCCCGAGGCTCAAAGGTTCATCCGCCGAGGCAGCCAGGGCCTAATAGCTCCTTCAAGTCACCCATGAGCGCCGAGGACGGCGTCACCCGAAGCGACTTATCCAACTCAAGCGTGGTGATGCGCTCCCCGCTGATCAGTCGCAGATGCACTTGAGCCGTACCAGGATGCCGTACCAGCACCTGCTTTAGTGCGTTCACCTTGTCCACCGTGCATTGCCGCGTTGGCAGGCTCAGCGCCACCGGCCGATTCACCTGGGCGCTCGAAAAATCAGGAACTACAAGCTCGTTGGCGATCAGCGAGATCCGGTCATCGCGGATGGCCACCTTCGCGCCGATCAGCACGACCACATCATCGGCGATCTCGGCGCCAAACATCGAGTAGGTCTGCGGAAAGAACAGCACCTCGATACCGCCGGTGAGGTCCTCCAGTTGCGCTGACGCCCAAGGCAACCCATTCTTGTTGACCCGGCGATTCACCGAGGCCAAGATCCCACCAATCCGAACCTGGGTGTCGTTGGCGACGTCGCCGTCCAGAATGGCGGGAATCGCGGTGTCCACTTGGGCGGACAGTAAGTGGGCGACGCCGTTGAGCGGGTGACCTGAAACGTAGAGCCCCAACATCTCGCGCTCAAGGGCAAGCTTGTGCTTGTCCTCCCACTCCTGTTCGGGCACTTTGATGGCGAACACTGAGTCCCCGGCGTCGGTATCTCCCGCTTCCCCGCCGAACAGGTCGAACTGACCTCTGGCTTCGGCCTTCTTGGTGCCAAGGACCGAATCCACGGCGTCTGTGTGCACCAGGAACAGCCCCTTGCGGGGGTGCCCCAGCGAGTCGAATGCTCCAGCCTTCACCAGTGACTCGGTGACCTTCTTGTTGCACGGGCCGATGTCGATCTTGGTGAGATAGTCGGAGAAGTCGGTGAACTTGCCCTTTTCGGTGCGCGTGTTGATCAGCGATGCAACAACATTCGCGCCGACATTGCGAACCGCGCCAAGCCCGAAACGGATATCGGTACCGACCGAGGCGAAATATTGAGCCGACTCATTGACATCCGGCGGGAGCACCGTGATACCCAACCGGCGGCAGTCGGCGAGGTAGACCGCTGCCTTGTCCTTGTCGTCTCCAACAGAGGTGAGCAGGCCGGCCATGTACTCGGCGGGATAGTTGGCTTTGAGGAAGGCTGTCCAATAGGAAACCAGACCGTAGCCGGCCGCATGGGACTTGTTGAACGCGTAATCGGCGAACGGCAGCACCGTGTCCCACAGCGCCTTGACCGCCGCAGCCGAGAACCCATTTTCCTTCATGCCCTCGGAGAAACCCTCAAATTCCTTCTCGAGGACCTCGCGCTTCTTCTTGCCCATAGCCTTGCGCAGAATGTCGGCTCGGGCCAACGAGTAGCTCGCCACTTTCTGCGCGATGCGCATGATCTGCTCTTGGTAGACGATCAGACCGTAGGTCTCGGAGAGGATTTCGCGCAGCGGCTCTTCGAGTTCCGGATGAATCGGCTTGATGTTCTGCCGGTTGTTCTTGCGGTCGGCGTAGTCGTTGTGGGCGTTCATGCCCATCGGCCCGGGCCGGTACAGGGCGATGACGGCGACGACGTCCTCGAAGCCCGTGGGCTGCATGCGGCGCAATAAGTCGCGCATCGGCCCACCGTCGAGCTGGAAGACACCCAATGTGTCACCGCGGCCAAGTAGCTCATACGTCGCCGGGTCGTCGAGTGGTACCGCATCCAGGTCCAGGTCGATGCCCCGGTTGGCTTTGATGTTCTCGATCGCATCGCCGATGATCGTCAAGTTCCGCAGACCAAGGAAGTCCATCTTCAGCAGCCCGATGGCCTCACAGGACGGGTAGTCCCATCCGGTGATGACCGCGCCATCTTGCGGCCGGCGCCACAGGGGAATCGCGTCCATGAGCGGTTCGGAGCTCATGATCACCGCACAGGCGTGCACGCCGGCGTTGCGGATTAGCCCCTCCAGGCCGCGCGCGGTCTCGTAAATCGTCCGCACATCCGGATCGGTATCGATCAGACCACGGACCTCGGCGGCCTCCCGGTACCGCTCGTGGTCGGGGTTGGTGATTCCCGAGAGCGGAATGTCCTTGGCCATGATCGGCGGTGGCAGCGCCTTGGTGATCCGGTCGGCGATGGCGAAGCCAGGCTGGCCGTAGTGCACCCGAGCCGAATCTTTCAGCGCCGCTTTAGTCTTGATGGTGCCGAAGGTGATGACCTGAGCGACCCTGTCGCTGCCCCATCTGTTGGCTGCGTAGCGCAGCATCTCGCCACGGCGGCGGTCGTCGAAGTCGATATCGATATCAGGCATCGACATCCGCTCGGGGTTGAGGAACCGCTCAAACAGCAGCCCGTACGGAATCGGATCGATATTCGTGATGCCCATCGCATACGCCACCAGCGAGCCGGCCGCCGAGCCGCGACCCGGGCCCACCCGAATATCCACCGAGCGGGCATAGCTGATCAGGTCGGCGACGATCAGAAAGTACGAGGGGTAGCCCTTATCGCAGATCACCTTTATCTCGTAGTCGGCGCGATCGGTGTACGTCCGCGGCACTCCGGCGGGAAAACGACGGCCCAGCCCGGCAGTGACCTCGTGGCGCAACCAGGTTTCCTGGGTATACCCGTCCGGTACCGGGAAGATCGGCATCCGGTCGTGCGGCCTCCACACGTCAGCGTAGGACTGCACACGCTCGGCGATCAGCAGGGTCGAATCGCAGGCGCCGGGCACCTCGTCATCCCACAGCGCGCGCATTTCGGCGGCCGTCTTGAGGAAGTAGCCGTCGCCGTCGAACTTGAACCGGGCTGGATCAGACAACGTCTTCCCGGTCTGCACGCACAGCAGCGCCTCGTGGTTGTGCGCGTGGTCGCGGGTGACGTAGTGGCAGTCGTTGGTGGCCAGTGCCGGGATCGACAACTTCTTACCGAGCTCAATGAGCCCGTCGCGGACCCGCCGCTCGATGTCCAGTCCGTGGTCCATCAACTCCAGAAAGAAGTTCTGCGGACCGAAGATCTCGCGCCATTTCGCGGCGGCTTCCAGGGCCTCGCTGTCGTGCCCCAGTCGCAGTCGGGTCTGAACCTCACCCGATGGGCAGCCGGTGGTGGCAATGATGCCCTCGGCGTGCTCGGCAATCAGCTCAGCATCCATGCGCGACCATTTGCCGAGCTGGCCCTCGAACGACGCCAACGACGAGAGCTTGAACAGGTTGCGCAACCCGGTCGCGTTCTCGGCAATCATCGTCATATGGGTGTAGGACCCTCTGCCCGAGACGTCGTCACCCTTCTGGCTCGGATCGCCCCAGAGGACTCGCTTTGTCTCAAAACGCGAGGCCGGAGCAATATAGGCCTCTACGCCGATGATGGGCTTGATTCCTGCCTCGGTCGCTTTGTTGTAGAACTCACTGGCGCCGAACATGTTTCCGTGATCGGTCATGCCTACTGCAGGCATCTCCAGCCGCTGCGCCTCGGCCAACATCGGGGTGATCTTGGCAGCACCATCAAGCATCGAATATTCGGTGTGGTTGTGCAGGTGAACAAACGACCCCGAGGACCGCCAATCTGAACCGCTCATAGGGACGTCAGTCTATGGCCGGCCACCGACAGCGCACAGCGTGTCGCGCTGCGTGTCTGGCCTCGTTCACCAGCGTTGCTGCCAGCCTGTCAGCGAGCCGGTCGGTACCAGCGCACACCTTCCGCCGGCGGGGGCTCGCATGACCGCCGCCGGACACGCGCCCGGAGCAACGCATCGACAGTGAATAGCGCGAGCGCCACCCAGATCAATGCGAAACCCAGCCAGCGCACAGGCGGCATCGCCTCATGCCCGACCAGCACGCCCCACAACAACTGCATCACCGGTGTCACGTAGAACAGCAGCCCCAGCGACACCATGGCCAGCCGATGCGCAGCCGCAGCGAACAGCAACAACGGCAGCGCCGTGAGCACGCCCGACAAGATCATCAATACACCGTGTCCCGCCCCGTGGCCGGTAAATGTCCCTTGCCCGTTGACCTGCAGAACGACCACAAAGGCCAGCGCAAAAGGCAGGGCCAACCCAGCCTCGACACCTACGCTGACCCGCGGGTCGGTGGGCACCAGCTTTTTCAGTGCGCCGTACAAGCTGAACGAGATGGCGAGGCCAAGCCCGATCACCGGCGGTACCCCCGCGTGGGCCGTCAGGACCACCACCGCCACGACCGCCACCACCAGCGCGGCGAACTGCCAGCGGTTCAATCTCTCCCCGAAGATCAGCAATCCGAGCGCGATCGATACCAGGGGGTTGATGAAATACCCGAGCGCGGCGTCGACAACGTGTCCGTTATTCACGGCATACACATAGATGCCCCAATTGACCGAGATCAGCGCTGCGGCCGCGGCCAGTAGTAGCCATGCACGTCCGCTGATGGCCTTGAGGTCGCCGAATCGACCGACTACAGCGACCACCAGCAGCATCAGGACGAAGCTCCAGATAATCCGGTGCGCCACCACCTCGACCGCGCCGGCGGGCTTCAGCAACGGGAAGAAAGCCGGAAACAGCCCCCACATGCCGTAGGCGCCGACGCCGAACAGCAGCCCCGATCTCACACGTCGTGAAGGCGTAGGCCGTCCAGCGCCTGCTGCAGGTCGCCCGGGTACGGACTGGTGATCTCGGTGCGCCTCCCGTCGGCGGGATGCGCGAACGCCAGAAACCTGGCGTGCAACCATTGACGTTCCAGTCCAAGCCTTTTCGCCAACGTCGGATCAGCGCCGTAAGTCAGATCGCCACAGCATGGGTGATGCAGTGCGGCGAAGTGGACCCTGATCTGGTGGGTCCGGCCCGTCTCGAGATGGACGTCGACAAGACTTGCGGCCTGGTGGGCCTCCAGGGTGTCGTAGTGGGTCACGCTAGCCCGACCGCCTTCGACGACCGCGAACTTCCAGTCGCTGCCGCGGTGCCGACCGATCGGAGCATCGATGGTCCCGCTGGACGGGTCCGGGTGGCCCTGGACGAGCGCGTGGTAACGCTTCTCGACCGTGCGCTGTTTGAATGCCCGCTTAAGGACGGTGTACGCCCGCTCGGACAGCGCCACCACCATGACCCCTGAGGTGCCTACGTCGAGGCGGTGCACGATGCCCTGGCGTTCGTGGATTCCCGAGGTGCTGATCCGGAACCCTGCCGCCGCCAGCCCACCCAGCACGGTCGGACCGTGCCAGCCGACGGTCGCATGCGCAGCCACCCCGGGCGGCTTGTCGACCGCGACGATGTCGTCGTCGGCGTAGAGGATCGACATGCCCTCGATTTCGACCGGCGTGTTCTCCACAACAGCGGGAGCCTCCGGCAGCCGCACCTCCAGCCAACCCCCCGCGATCAGCCTGTCGGACTTTTGCGCGGGGGTCCCGTCGAGCTCGACGGCGCCCTCTTCGGCCAGCGCCGCGACCGCGGTGCGCGACAGCCCGAGCAGACGGGCCAGACCGGCATCGACTCTCATGCCCGCCAGCCCTTCCGGGACCGGCATTGAACGTGTAGTCATCAGTCCCCGGAGTCGGGTTCTGGCTGGCGACGTCCGACGTGATCTTGGCCGTCGCCAGCCCCATCGCCAGCCCCGTCGCCAGCCCCGTCGTCGTCGGGCAGGAGACTGCCGACCCGATCTTCGTCTTCGTCTTCGTCGTCGCGCTGGTGCCTGCCGACGGTGTCGAAATCAAACCCGAACAGCGACAACGCAACCAGCAAGATCGCCCCGCCCACCACAGAGGGGTCTGCCACGTTGAACACCGGCCACCACCCGATGGACAGGAAATCCACGACATGGCCGCGCAGCGGACCCGGCGAGCGGAAGAACCGGTCCACGAGGTTGCCCATCGCGCCGCCGAGAATCATGCCAAGACCGATCGCCCACCATGGAGACACCAGCCGGCGACCCATCCAGATGATGCCGAAGACCACGAAAGTCGCGACCAAGGTGAGCACCCATGTATAGCCGGTCGCCATCGAGAACGCCGCGCCCGAATTGCGCACCAAGGTCCATGTCACGGTATCGCCGATGATCGGCACAGGTTGACCTGGCGTCAGCAATCTCACCGCCAGCACCTTGGTGACGATGTCCAGGACGAGAACCACCCCCGCCACGGTGAGCAGGAGACGCACCCGCCGCCGGGGTCGGCCGTCTGCTGGCCTCGCGCCCCCGTCACCGGTTGGCTTCGCGCCCCCGTCACCGGTTGGCTTCGCGCCACCGTCGCCGATCACCGGCTCAACCGGGCTCGATGATTCATCAGTCACGCCCACCATCATCGCAAAGGGCCGGTGGGGAACAATTCCCCCATGGGCCGACTTGTCGTCATAGCTACCGGTGGGACGATTTCAGCCACAGCGGACGGTGACGCCGTGTTGCGGCCGACGGTGTCGGGAGCGGAGCTGACCGGTGGGCTGGACGTCGAGGCGATCGAGACGATGTCGCTGGACAGCTCCCAGCTGACCCCGACGGATTGGGACCGAATCGCCGCGGCGGTCCGGTCGGCATCCGATGCCCAGGGCGCTGAAGGGATCGTCGTCACACATGGCACGGACACGATGGAGGAGACGGCGCTGTGGCTTGAGCTCACCTATGACGGCGATGCGCCGGTCGTATTGACCGGTGCCCAACGCAGCGCCGACGCGCCCGATGCCGATGGGCCTTCGAACCTGCGTGACGCGCTCACCTTCGCCGCGAGCCCGGATGCCCGCGGAATGGGTGTTGCCGTGAGTTTCGCCGGAACGGTGTTCGAGCCTCTGGGCCTGCACAAGGTGGCCACCACCGATCTGCAGGGCTTCGCGGGGCGCACTCTGGGTTCGGTCAAGGACCGACCATTCCTCGGGCACCTGGTTGCCGCCGACGGGCCGCGGGTGGACATCGTCGTGGCCTACCCCGGTGCCGATGCCGTCGCGCTCGACGCCTGCGTGGCCGCGGGCGCCAGGGGCATCGTGCTGGAAGCGTTGGGCTGCGGCAACGCCGGGACTGCGCTTGTCGACGGCGTACGCAGACACTGCCGCGACGGCGTCGCGGTTGCGGTATCGACGCGGGTCCCGGGTGGACTCGTCAGCCCCGGTTACGGGCCGGGTAGAGCCTTGGTCGATGCGGGCGCGATTGTGGTGGAGCGACTTCGGCCGCCGCAGGCCCGTGTGCTGTTGATGGCTGCGCTGGCCGCCGGGGGCTCGGTGAAAAACGTCTTCCAGCGCTGGAACTGACCCAGCGCCTACTGCGCGCTTTGGTCGCGGGCCAGGCCCGCAACGAAATCCGGCCAGTCCAGGCTGTCCACCGGATTGGCGTGGATCACGGCGCCGTCGTCGTCGGAAAACGTCCGCGCCGGCCCGCGACCGGTGCTTCGGGTTTCGAAGCGCACCGTCACCACACCATGCCCGGCGCCTTGGACCCACCCGTGCCCGTAGCCGGTATGCACGACATCGTCGCCGACCCGCCATACCGGGGTCGGCATACCAGCGTCGGCGGATGGCTGCGGCATACCGATGCTGGATACCTCTTCGGTCAACATCAGCTCCAAGTCTGGAAACAGCGACTCCTGCTGAACTTCGGACAGACCGGAGAAGCTAATTCCGACAAGGCGAATGGGGCCGATCTCGACCGGGTCCAGGAGAAGTCTGCGTGCCGTCGCAATCAACATTGTCGCTTCCGTGGTCGCATATGGCAGGGTCGCCGACCTGGTGAGCGTGCTCATGTCGGATTTCTTCAATTTGACGGTGACGGTGCGGACCCCCCGGCCATCCCGCAGCAGACGACGATGGGCATGCTCGCCGATGGGAACCGCCGCCTCGTGGAGTTGGTCGAGAGTGGTCAAATCCACCGGGAAGGTCGACTCGGCACTGATCTGCTTGGCCGGCGCATTTTCAGCGACCGGCCGATCATCGATTCCGCGTGCCAGCTGGTGCAGCGCGGGACCGACCGTCGACCCAAGGATGTCGGCAACCTCGGTGTCCGACAGGGCCGCGAAGTCACCGATGGTGTTTACCCCGAGCCGATGCAACTTATCCTCGGCCACCGGTCCGATACCCCACAGACTGCGCACCGGCAGTGCGTCGAGCAGAACCCGCTCTTGCTCGCGCGGCACCACGGTGATTCCGTCCGGTTTGGCCAAACCCGAAGCGATCTTGGCGATCTGCTTGCCCGAGCCCGCACCGACGGAGGCGACCAGTCCGGTCGCGGCGGCAACCTCGGTGCGTAGCGACTCGCAGAATGCCGCCACCTCAGCCGACGGGGCACCGGCGAGCTCCGCGGGCTCCCCGAAAGCCTCGTCGAACGACAACTGTTCGAGCACCGGCACCAGCGTGCGCACCGTCTCGAAGACACGTCGGCTGGCCAGCCCGTACACGACACCGCGCGGCGGCAGCACAACCGCGGCCGCACCGATCAGCCGACGCGCCTGATGCATCGGCATCGCCGACCGGGCACCGAAAACCCGCGCTTCGTAGCTGGCGCCCGCCACCACGCCGCGGCCACCCAGTCCGCCGACGAGTACCGGCCGACCCCGCAGAGTGGGCCGGGTCAGCTGCTCCACGGATGCGAAGAACGCATCCATGTCTAGGTGCAGCACCCATCGCGCGC
>JAHZKD010000283.1 GCA_022600605.1 Actinomycetes bacterium | reverse complement strand
GTCTCGTCCGGTGGCGCAGCCCTGCTGGGTGAATGATGCGCTGCCGTCTCGAGCATCTGCGCTTCGGCGCCGCGGCGGCAGCATCAGTAGGCAGGCTACGAAGTCCGCGTATCCCAGCGCCCATCCCGCGATCACATCCGAGGGGTGGTGCACGTTGAGGACCACCCGGCCGACGCCGATCCCCACCACCAGCACGACCCCCGCCGCGATCAGCCAGCCGCGGCGAGAGGCGCGCACCGCCGGAAGTACCACCGTGAGCAGTGCCAACACCGCGACGATCACGCCGAGCGCATGCCCGGACGGGAACGATGTCCCGTAGGCGCTCACCAACGCGGTCGCGGGCCGCGGCCGGTCCGCCAGCGCCTTGCCGATCTCGGTCACCAGGGCGCTGAGCTCCACAGTGATCACCAAGAACACCGCCAGGCGGACGTTGCGCCGAAACAGCGCAACGCCGATCACGACGAGCACCACCAACCGAATCGCATTCGGCCCCAGCACCATGCAGAAGACATTCCACGCCGTGACCCAGCCAGGATTGGCCTCACCGAGATGATGCAGCGGCTCCAGCGCCGAGGCGTCGACGCGCGCCAGCCAGCTCCAGTTCTGGGTGAAGCCCAGCCACATCAGCACATAGACGCCGACCGCCGCCACGGCGGTCCCGATCAGCCAGCCGTTGCGCAGATACACCGGACCATCTGTACCACCCGACTCCATGGGCTGAGGGTCAGGGCCGCTGACCTACCGCGATGACCCGATGCTCAGCGGCATTGCTTCGGAGGTTCGTCCGTGTTCGGCAAGCTCCCCGGGAGTTATCTCCCGACAGACTCATCTGCAGGTACAGAACCATCATCAGCTGTCGGTACGTAACCGTCACTGAGCCTTGCCACCAGCTCGGTGACCGATATCTGGCTCGACTGCGCCGGTCGCCCAGCGGGAATGTGACGTCGTGGCTTCGGCATCTGGGGGGCCGGCATCTGGGGTGCCGGCATCTGGGGTGCCGGCATCTGGGGTGCCGGCGTCTGGGAAGTTACCGCGCGCAAGACGGGCTGGCGCTCCGACGTCTCGATGGGCCCAACATGGGTGCGCGCAGCGGCGCGACGGTCCAGCGGCTCTGGTGGTTCCATCGGCGCCGGATAGGGATCGACGCTGCGAACAGCTGCGCGACGTTGCGGCTGGCGAAGGCGTGGTTCGTCGCCTGCCTCCTGGTCTTCGGCCGGCAGTCGCAGTGCTCCGATGAGGGTGGCCAGGGTTATTCGCATCTGACGCGCTTCTGCGATCGCCGGGTCGATGCCCCCGTTGGCGGTGATCGCTCCTTGCCTGGCAGACAAGTTCGCCAGTCGATCGAGGTCATCGACGCAGCGGACGATTTCGCGCAAGAGTAGAAGCTCGTGATGCTCGAGTTCGTACCTGTCGAGCACCGCAGACCACAGTGCCTCCCCGGCGAGCCGGGTTCCTTTGGGCGGAGCGGGCCGCGTGGGGTTGACTTTGGCCATCAACCCTCCGATCACGAGCCGCGACGAGCGTCATGTGGGAGGGGGCGAGATTAGCCGCCCCTGGTGAAGCAGTCGACTCCCAGTTACTACCGGTAGTGCCACGTTACAGGTGTGAGCAACACAACATAAGAGGGATTATGAAAAAAGTGCTGTCGCTGGTAGGTCGACTTATGTAGCCAGCTAGGCAGGCTCTTTGCCGGGGTTCGACAGTTGCTGAAATTCGGCATTTGCTGGAGTCCGACTGCTGCGGTTCAGACCGCCCGGCAGCGTCATCTCGCCCCCACGTGGGCCACCGCGAAAACCCGCCGGAACGGAAAGAACGTCCTGCCGTCGGCGCGCACCGGATAGGAGGAGTCAAGCATCGGGATCAGCTCCGCTCGGAACTGCTCCCACTGCTCGTCGGTCAGTCTGGTGCGGACCGGCCGCAGCGCAGTCCCGGTGATCCAGTCCAGTACCGGCTCGACGCCGGTCAGCTCGTGAATGTAGGTGGTCTCCCACGCGTCGACGTCACACCCGGCGTCTCCGAGCAGACCGGCGTATCCGGCAGCCGATTTTACGGCGTCGGACCTGTTCAAGGGGATATTCTGCAACATGTCTGACCACTGCGGTTGACCAGCGAGGTCACGTACCGCTTGATGCGACGGCTCGTCGAAGTTGCCGGGCACCTGAACGGCCAGCCACGCTCCGGGGGCCAGCCGGCCCGCCCAACGCACCAGCAGTTCGGGATGCTCGGGCACCCACTGCAGCGCCGCGTTGCTGACCACGACATCGGTATCCGGCGCAGGATTCCAATCCCGCACGTCACCGACCCGAGCCGGCACTCCACGCGCGCGCGCCGCATCGACCATCTCCGGTGAGGAATCCCAGGCCTCGATCTCGGCGCCCGGCCACCGGCGGATCAGGGTCTCGGTGAGATTGCCGGGCCCGCATCCGAGGTCGACGACCCGACGCGGGTTTGGTTTGCCGACCCGTGACAGCAGATCTACGAATGGCCTGCCCCGCTGGTCGGCGAAGGCCAGGTATAGATCCGGACTCCACATACCGCCAGTCTGGCACCTGGCGAAACCGACCGCGTTAGCATGCCCAACGTGGAGCCCGACACCTCACATCAGCGAGCACCCCGGCCCATCCCCCACGCAGAGTCGCCACCCATCCCGGTCCCAGACGTCCCCGGTGCGGATGCGGGCGCACGCGGCTTGCCGCGACGAGTCGACCTCACGCTGCGGCAGCGGTTGATCGTCGACTCCTCGGCCGTCGCCGATCTCGCGCTGCGCACCTCCATCGCGTCGCTGCTGAGTGCCACGATGGTCCCGGCGGTGGCTGGTGCGTTACGCCCGTCAAAGTCGCGGGCCGAGGAGGAGCACCTGAGGTTCTACGCGGAACTGGCCTCGGCCAAGGATGCCGGGCTGTCCTTCCCCGCACCTACGGCGTTGCCGCGGGTGTCCTCGCGCCCGGCCAACCCGGTCGCTGAATGGCTGGCGCACGGCAACGTGCGCAACATCCGCTTCCACAGCAACTTTCAGGCCGTCAACCCGGCCCTGCGTGATCGGCAGCGCGGCCACGAGCGCAATAACATCGTCCACGCCCAGCATTGGCGTCATGGCGACGCGCCGCGGCCCACCTTGGCCGTGGTCCACGGCTTCATGGGGTCGGCATACCTCTTCAACGGCCTGTTCTTCTCGTTGCCCTGGTTTTACCGCTCCGGGTACGACGTGGTGCTCTACACACTTCCGTTCCACGGGCGCCGCGCCGAAAAGCACTCTCCCTTCAGTGGATACGGCTATTTCGCACACGGCAGCGCTGGTTTCGCCGAGGCGATGGCCCAGGCGGTGCACGACTTCCGTTCGGTCATCGACTACCTGGAGTTCACCGGCGTCGATCGCATCGCGCTGACCGGAATGTCGCTGGGCGGGTACACCGCCGCGTTGATCGCCAGCGTCGACGACAGGATCCAGGCGGTGATTCCCAACGTGCCCGTCGTCACCCCGGACAGAACCGTGGACGAATGGTTCCCGGCCAACAAGATGGTTGCACTTAGGGGTCTGATCGCCGGAACCGACCGGGAACTGTCCCAATCGGCGACGATGTACTCCTCCCCGCTGAACTATCGCCCACTTCTGGCCAAGGACAGGCGGTTGATCATCGCCGGGCTGGGCGATCGACTGGCGCCACCGGAACAGGCCGAAATGCTCTGGAAGCACTGGG
>JAHZKD010000282.1 GCA_022600605.1 Actinomycetes bacterium | reverse complement strand
ACCCGCGCGATGGTGTTGTGAATCTCAGTGAGCACCGATGGGTCCAGCCCCGCAGGCGGGTCGCTACGGAACTGGGCCAGCACTTCGTCGGCGGCGTCGTACACCACTAGCTCAGCCTTTCGGGTCTCGGCGTAGGTGTAGGCGTCGTCACGCTCTGACGACAGATCGAGCCTGCGGATCAACCATGGCAACGTTGCGCCCTGTAGCAACAACGTTCCGACGGCGACCACGAAGGCGATCGCCTGGATCGTGGAGCGCTCAGGAAATGGTTCCCCCGAAATCGTCGTCAGCGGAATGGCGGCGGCTGCGGCCAGACTCACTACCCCGCGCATGCCCGTCCAGGAGACGACGGCGTTCTCCTGCCAACTCAGCGGGCGGTCGACGATCCGGGACCGCCACCTTCCCGGCATCCTGGACCGGCGCCGAGTACCCAGCGCACCACGGCCCCCGGCCTCCGGGATCGGTACACTCAGCCGCCTCTCCACTTGGCGGGACAACAATCCCCGACCGAACATCGCGAAGACCCACAGCGGCCGGATCACCAGCACGACCAGCAGCACCACCACCGCGGACACTGCCACCAGGATCAGCGAGTTGTGCTCATCGGTCGGATCGTTCAGATCCTCCAGCACAAACCTCAGGTTCAGGCCGATATAGGCGAAGACGAACGCTTCGAGCAGCACGTCTACCGACTTCCACACGTACCGTTCCTGTAGCCGGGTTTGATAGCCGGCGTCCACGGTCCCGCTACCGACGACGAACCCCGCCACCACCACCGCCAGTACGCCCGAGGCGTTCATCTCCTGGGCCAGAATGAAGGCCGCGAACGGCACCATCAAACCCTGAACTGTCTCCAGCGCAGGGTTGGCCAGCCGCCTGCGGATCCACAACGTCACGTATCCAAGGGCTGCGCCCACCAGCGAACCGAGCACGGCGCTGTAGGCGAACAGCAGGACCGGGTTCTCGATGAACGTGTGGGTACCGGCGACCTGTGCCACCGCCACCGAGAACAGCGCCAACGCAGCAGCATCGTTGATAAGGCTCTCGCCGGTCAAGATCGACATGACCCGCTTGGGCAGGCCGAGCTTGCGGCCGACGGCAACCGCGGTCACGGCGTCGGGTGGCGCGACGATCGCGCCGAGGATCAGCGCGGAGGCGAAGGTCAAGGGAATGACGACAAGAAACGAAGACACCGCGGCAACGGTGAACGTCGTGACGACGACAAGGCCGACACCCAGACCGAGGATCGGTTTGATGTTGCGCACAAATGTCGGAAACGAAAAGTCCAGCGCGGCCGAGTACAGCAGCGGGGGCAGTACCACCGACAGCAGGATCTGCGAGTCCAGGTGGGGCGCCTCGAAGCCGGGCACCAACGACACGGCGATGCCGACAAGCACGATAATCAACGCCGGTTCAAGTCCGCGACGGTGCGAGACTGCGGTCACGACGATGGCGCCGGCGACTACCAGGATCAACTCCACCGGCACATTGTCGCGGCTATCGCTGACAAGATTGCCCGCGGGGCCTCAGGTCTGACAGCTGGGGCACCAGAACAAGTTGCGTCCTTCCAGCACGGTGGTGTGGATTTTCGTCCTGCACACCCGGCACGGGTCGCCTGCACGCCGGTACACGTAGGTGCGTGGACGTCCCTGCCGGTACGACGGTGCACCGTGGTCGTGCTCCGGCCGCACGACCACGATCCTGCCTCGGCGCACACCGACCTTCATGAGCGCGACCAGGTCGATCCACATTTCGTCGAATTCGTCAGCGGAGACAGCCGCACCGGAGCGGAGCGGGTCGATGCCGCGGCGAAACAGCAGCTCGCTTCGGTACACATTGCCCACGCCGGCAATGACGCCCTGGTCCATGAGCAGCGCGCCTATGGGCCTGCTGGACTTGGCGATTCGTCGCCAGGCCGGTGAAGGGTCGGCCTTGGGGCGCAGCGGGTCAGGGCCTAGCTTGGCCACCACGTCGGCGATCTCTGCGGTCTCGATCACCTCGCAGACTGTCGGGCCGCGCAGATCGGTGCCGTACTCGGCGCCCAACATCCGCATGCGCACCTGCCCGACGGGGGGCGGCACCGGCTGCCCAAGTTCGGTGAACGTCCCGTACAGCCCCAGATGTACGTGCACGGCGCGTCCGCCGTCATAGTGGTGAAACAGATGTTTGCCCCAGGCACTGGCCTTTTCCAGGACGCGTCCGCTGACTGCCGCGGCCCCCTCGGCGAACCGGCCCTGCGGGCTCGAGACCTGTACCGGCGCGCGGCCGAAACGACGTTGGTGCTGCCGGGCCAATCGATGCAGGGTATGGCCCTCGGGCATCGAGTCCGACCTGCTAGGCGCCGGGCACCGGCGGTGCGACGTGAGTGTTCTCGTATTCGGCGAGGATGTCGATCCGGCGTTGGTGGCGCGGGGCTTGCGACCACTCGGTGGCCAGGAATGCGTCGACGATGGCGAGCGCCTCCGCGGTGGTGTGCATGCGGCCGCCGATGCCGATCAATTGGGCGTTGTTGTGCTCGCGGGCCAGCGACGCGGTCTCTGGGCTCCAGGCCAGCGCACAGCGCGCCCCCGGCACCTTGTTGGCCGCGATCTGCTCGCCATTGCCGGAGCCGCCCAGCACAATGCCCAGGCTTCCCGGGTCGGCGACTGTCTTCTTCGCGGCGGCGATGCAGAACGCCGGATAGTCGTCTTCGGCGTCGTAGCTGAAGGCGCCGCAGTCGACGGGTTCGTGCCCGGTCGCCTTCAGATGCTCGGCGATGGCCTGCTTGAGCTCGTATCCGGCGTGGTCGGCCCCCAGGTAGACGCGCATGCCGATACCCTACCGGCGCCCCGACCCCGCCAACGCGGGGATCTGCGGGGTTGACGCACGGCAGCAGCTGGCATGTCCGTCGTCCGTACCAAGCGTTCTTTGCTCCGATGCCGAACCCGATGCAACCGAAGTGACATATGGTTTTCCCGGTGAAGGGTTGTGGTGATGACGGATAGGTCGCGCGCGTACAACAGCGTCTGGCAGCTCAGGGCCGACGCTTGGTGCCGTCTTGAAGACGCGGCCGATCAGCTGGCCCGGGCGGCTGTTGCCGGGAACCCCACAGACGGGCACCACGCCACCTGCGAGGAGCTACTGGCCAGGCTGACGCCGTTCGAGCCTTTGTGGGCATATCCGGGCGCGCCGCGGTTCGCCAAGCTCGATCGGCTGTTCACTACCGCCCGCTACGACAAATTTGCCCACGCGGTCGCCCAAATCAACCGCGCGCTCTCCACCGAGGTCTATCGCCGCGGCGCTGTCGATATTGCGGACCTCGATAACCAAGATGCTCTTGCCCCGGATCAGCACCAGTCCGAAGCCCAACCGACGGCCCACGCCCACGAGCGGCCGTATTTTGAGGTTCTGGCCGTCGAGGCCCTCAACGACGAACAGAAACGCACCGTGCGGGCAGCGGTGCAGCGTTGGCGTCGCCCCGATGACGAATTCTCCTACGACCTGGTGTTGGTATCCAGTGTGGCCGAGGCGCTGGTCGCCGCGCGGCTCAACGTGAACTTGCAGGCAGTGGTGATCGGGCGACGGTTTGCCGCGAAGTCCGCTCGCGACTTGTCCGCGCTTGCCGATTTCGTCGACACCGGCGTATCCGAAAGACTCGTCGACGGCGAGACCCCCGGCGAGTGGGCGGAAGTCCTCGCGGCGGCTCTGACCGACCTGCGGCCCGAGTTGGACCTCTACCTGATGACCGAGTTAGAGGTGGAGAAGACGGCCGGCCGGACAGACACGAACTTCCGGCGCGTATTCCACGCCAGGGAAGGCTTTCTCGAACTTCACCTGAGCATCCTGTATGGAGTCGCAGCCCGATATCAGTCCCCGTTCTTCAGCGCGCTCAAACAGTACAGTCATCGCCCGACGGGAGTCTTTCACGCCCTGCCCATCTCGCAGGGCAAGTCCATTGTGAACTCGCATTGGATCCAAGACATGGTCGGTTTCTATGGACTGGACGTCTTCATGGCGGAAACTTCAGCCACCTGCGGCGGACTGGATTCCCTGCTGGAGCCGACCGGACCACTGCGCGAGGCCCAAGATCTGGCCGCCAAGACATTCGGCTCCAAACAGACCTTCTTCGTCACCAACGGCACCTCGACGGCCAACAAGATCGTCACGCAGGCTCTGGTGGCACCCGGCGAGATCGTGCTGTTGGATCGCAACTGTCACCAGTCGCATCACTACGGAATGATGATGGCTGGCGCCAATGTGATCTACCTGGAGGCATACCCGCTCACCGAATACACCTTGTATGGGGCGGTTCCGCTGCGCGAGATCAAGTCAAAACTGTTGGCGCTCAAACGTGCTGGAAAACTCGATCGCGTCAAAATGATGTCGCTGACCAACTGCACCTTCGACGGTATCGTTTACGACGTCGAACGGGTCATGCAGGAGTGTCTGGCGATCAAACCGGACCTGGTATTTCTCTGGGATGAAGCCTGGTTCGCGTTCGCGCGTTTCCACCCTGTGTACCGTACCCGCACGGCGATGGCGGCAGCACGCGCGCTGCGGAAACAATTGGCCGACAAGGACTATGCCAAGGCCTACGAAGAGCAACTGGCACAAGATACCGAGCACCCACCGAGCGACGAAGACCTGCTGAACCGCCGGCTCCTACCCGACCCGGCCAAGGCACGCGTTCGCGTTTACGCAACCCAGTCGACGCACAAGACGCTGACGTCGCTGCGGCAAGGTTCGATGATCCACGTCTTCGACCAGGATTACGACCAGAAAGTCGCCGAGCCGTTCCACGAGGCCTACATGGCCCATACGTCAACCTCGCCGAATTACCAGATCCTGGCCTCGATGGACCTCGGGCGCCGTCAAGCCGCGCTGGAAGGTTATGAGCTGGTTGCTCGCCAGATAGAGAACGCCATGCAGCTGCGCGACTCGATCGACAACCATCCACTGCTCAGCAAGTACGCGGTCTGCCTGCGCACCTCCGACCTGATTCCCGAGGAATACCGGGCTGCGCACCTGGCTCAGCCCCTACGCTCGGGCTTGCGCAACATGATCAGGGCTTGGGAAACAGACGAGTTCGTCCTCGACCCCTCGCGAATCACCCTGTTCATCGGCAGAACCGGCTACGACGGAGATGCGTTCAAGCGCGACGAGTTGATGGATCGCTACGGCGTCCAGATCAACAAGACCTCGCGCAACACTGTGCTGTTCATGACCAATATCGGCACCACCCGCAGCTCGGTGGCATTTCTGGTGGAAGTCCTGGTCAAGATTGCCAGTGAGCTCGATGAGCGACTATCGGAGATGGGCTTGGTCGAGCGCGGCAGGTTTGAGAAGAAGGTGCACAAGCTCACCGCCGGCTCAGCACCGCTGCCCGACTTCAGTGGTTTCCACCCCGCGTTTCGCGACCAGTCGGCACCGGACGCCACGCCCGAAGGAGATGTTCGCCGTGCCTTCTATCTGTCCTACGACGAGGCGAACTGCGAATACCTCGACGGCGAGCAGATCGACGAGAAACTGGCCGCGGGCGTCGCCGTCGTATCAGCGACCTTCGTCACGCCCTACCCACCGGGCTTTCCCGTGCTGGTACCGGGGCAGCTGTTCAGCCACGAAATCCTGACGTTCCTTCGCGATCTGGATACCCAAGAGATTCACGGCTACCAGCCCGACTGGGGCTATCGGGTGTATAGCGACAAAGCCATCGAGATGTGCAGCCAAATCGGGGTGCCCATCACGGGTGCCTAGGCAGCCACCGGCACGTAGGCAGCGAATTTCAACGAGCTGTGGCCCATTGCGGTCCGGCGTGGTGAGCGGCGGCACTTCCCGACTACCGGCAGGACGTTGCCCCGAGCACCATCGACCAAGTCAGTCGTAGCTGGGCGCTTCCGTGCGGGTGCGCTTCAGCTCCCAGAAATGCGGATAGGACGCGAAGATCACCGCAGCGTCCCAAAGCTTGCCCACCTCCTCGCCACGCGGGATGCGCGACAGCACCGGCCCGAAGAAAGCGACTCCGTTGACGTGGATCGTCGGGGTGCCAACGTCCTCGCCGACCGCGTCCATGCCGGCGTGGTGGCTTTCGCGCAGCGCTTCGTCGTAGGACTGAGAGGTCGCCGCCTCGGCCAATTCGGCGGGCAGTCCGACCTCCTCAAGGGACTCGGCGATCACCTGACTGAAATCACTGTCGAATTCCCGATAGCTCTGATTGTGAATCCGGGTACCCATCGCCGCGTACAACGGCGCGAGAACCTCGGGCCCCTTGAGCTGCTCGGCGGCGATCGCAACCCGCACCGGGGCCCACGCCGTCTTCATCAGCTCTTGGTACCCCTCCGGCACGTCCCTGCCCTCGTTGAGCACGGCCAGACTCATCACGTGGAAGGTGACCTCAATGTCGCGAACCTTCTCCACTTCCAGAATCCAGCGCGACGTGATCCAGCACCACGGACAGAGCGGGTCAAACCAGAAATCGGCTCGGGACTTCTCGGACATGGTTCTTCTCCTCAACGATCGAGACGTGACGGACATCCGCTGTGCACAACCAACGGTGCCCGTGGTGTCTTCCCATTGTGAGGCTACTGTTGACCGGCGTGGCCCTTCCTAATCTGACCCGCGACCAGGCCGCCGAGCGTGCCGCCCTGGTCACCGCCGACAGCTATCACATCGCCTTGGACCTGACTGACGGCAACGGCATGCCTGGCGAGAACACTTTCCGCTCTCTGACGACCGTCGAATTCGACGCGCTCGCCGGTGCCGACACTTATGCCGACCTCGCTGCCGACACTGTGCTCAGCGCCACCCTCAATGGCATCGCCATCGACGTGTCGGACTACCACGAGTCCACCGGCATTCCGCTGACCGGGCTGGCAGCGCACAACGTGCTGGTGGTCGACGCGCTCTGTAACTACTCGAATACCGGTGAGGGCCTGCACCGGTTCGTCGACCCGGTCGACGACGAGGTCTATCTGTACTCGCAGTTCGAAACCGCGGACGCCAAGCGGATGTTCACGTGTTTCGACCAGCCCGACCTCAAGGCTGCGTTCGATATCACGGTCACCGCGCCCGGGCACTGGGAGGTGATTTCCAACGGCGCCACCATCGACACCCAGCAGATCGGTGAGGCCAAGCAGCACACGTTCAAGTCCACCCCCCGGATGAGCACCTACCTGGTAGCTCTGATCGCCGGCCCATATGCGCGCTGGGATGACACGTACTCCGACGACCACAGCGATATCCCGTTGGGGATCTTCTGCCGCAAGTCGCTGGCCGACTACATGGACCAAGAGCGACTGTTCACCGAAACCAAGCAGGGTTTTGCCTTCTACCACAGCAACTTCGGCACGCCCTATGCGTTCGGCAAGTACGACCAGCTGTTCGTGCCGGAGTTTAACGCCGGCGCGATGGAGAACGCCGGGGCGGTGACGTTCCTAGAGGATTACGTCTTTCGGTCGAAGGTCACCCGGGCGTCCTACGAACGACGCGCGGAGACCGTGCTGCACGAGATGGCACACATGTGGTTCGGCGACCTGGTCACCATGCGGTGGTGGGATGACCTGTGGCTCAACGAGTCATTCGCGACGTTCGCCTCGGTGCTGTGCCAGGCCGAGGCCACCGAGTACACACAGGCGTGGACGACGTTCGCCAACGTCGAGAAGTCGTGGGCGTACCGGCAGGATCAGCTGCCCTCGACCCATCCGGTGGCCGCTGACATCCCGGACCTGCACGCCGTCGAGGTGAATTTCGACGGCATCACCTACGCCAAGGGCGCCAGCGTCCTCAAGCAGCTCGTGGCCTACGTCGGCCTGGAGTCTTTTCTTGCCGGGCTCCGAGACTACTTCCGCGATCACGCTTTCGGGAATGCGACATTCGGTGATCTGCTCGGCGCGCTTGAGAAGTCGTCGGGCCGCGACCTGTCGAGCTGGGGCCGCCAGTGGCTCAAAACCACGGGCCTGAACACGCTGCGGCCGGACTTCGACGTCGATGCCGACGGAAAGTTCACCCGGTTCGCGATCAATCAGGGGGGCGCCAAACCCGGCGCAGGCGAGACCCGGGTGCATCGACTGGCGGTCGGCATCTACGACCAGGGCAGCTCCGGTAAGTTGGAGCGGGTACACCGTGAAGAGCTCGACATCGACGGCTCGACAACTGAAGTTACTGCGCTGCAGGGCATTTCGCGTGGCCAATTGATTCTCGTCAATGACGACGACCTGACATATTGCTCACTTCGGCTGGATCCCGAGTCGCTGCAGACGGTGCTGACCCGCATCTCCGATATCGCCGATCCCCTCCCCCGCACGCTTGCATGGTCCGCGGCATGGGAGATGACCCGCGATGCCGAACTGCGTGCCCGCGACTTCGTCGCGCTGGTAATGAGCGGCCTGCACGCCGAATCTGAGGTGGGCGTGGCACAACGCCTGGTCCTGCAGGCGCAGACGGCACTGGGCTCCTACGCCGAACCCGGTTGGGCAGCCGACATCGGCTGGCCGGCCTTCGGGGATGCGCTGTTGGACCTGGCGCAGCAGGCCGAGCCGGGATCGGACCATCAGCTGGCGTTCGTCAATGCGTTATGCACATCGGTGCTGGCACCCAATCATGTCGCCGTGTTGTCGGCGCTGCTGGACACCGATGAGCGCTCGCGCGAAGAGCATGACACCGATGAGCGCTCGCGCGAAGAGCATGAAAACGAACCCGCCGCGGTGAATATGGCGGGGCTGGTGATCGATACCGATCTGCGCTGGCGCATCGTGACTGCACTGGCCGCCAGCGGACACCTCGATGCCGATGGCGTAGAGACTGCGTTCATCGACGCCGAAGCCGCCAACGACCCGACGGCCACGGGTCGCCGGCAGGCCGCGGCTGCGGCCGCAGCCCGTCCGCAAGCACTGGTCAAGGAGTCGGCCTGGCAACGAGTCGTCGAGGACGACACGCTGGCGAACATCACCGCGCGGTCAATCATCGGTGGGTTTGTCCGCCCCGGCCAGGGTGAGTTGCTCGCCCCGTTCCGGGACCGGTACTTCAGCGCGATCCCCGGAGTGTGGGATAGGCGATCAAGCGAGGTTGCCCAGACGGTGGTCATCGGACTCTATCCATCCTGGGACGTCAGCCAGAACGCCTT
>JAHZKD010000281.1 GCA_022600605.1 Actinomycetes bacterium | reverse complement strand
GCGGGCTTCGTAGGCCGGATGTCCATCCTGCTCGCGCACCTCGAGGGTCAGCACCGAGTGCGTCATCTTGCCGAACCCGTGCTCGTTGCCGGGTTTGGAGTTGATCTCGATCACCTCGAAGGCGTCACCAAGACGGGCCTTGAGTGTGCTGAACCGCGCACCCGGTGCCAGCGGGTCTTGACTGAAACGCAGCCCTAAGGCACACAATCCCTCGTCCGCTGCCCTGCGTTCGATGACCCCCATTTCGGCTTCCGATAGGCCGGGATCGGCCTTCTGCTTCGCGGTCAGCGCTATCGGCAGCGACGGCTGACTCATCACAGGCGCCAGCACGCTGTCGTCGACGGCCGCGGCCAGGGCGAAGCCGCCGGTCCAGCACTCGCCGATCACACCCACCCCCTTGCCCGGCGTCTGCTCGTTGAGATCGCGAGCCAACGCACGCAGGTAATGGGCGATCGGCCGGTCGGCGTTGGTCGCAAACGCGGCAAATTCTTTGGCAACACACCCGCGCGCCATAACCGCCACCGCACCTGGCCTGATGGCCCGGGCCCCTGGCGTACCGAACAGAGACGGCACGGCCACCGTAAAGCCGTTGTCCACCAAGTGATTACCGAGGGCCAACACGCCGGGATGAATGCCGGGCATCTCGGGCATGAGCACAACGCCGGGCCCCTGCCCCTTGCTGTAGACGTCGTAGGTGAACCCGGCCGCCGAGAACGGCGCCATGGTCCATCCAGTGAGGTCGGCCTCAGGTGAGGTCATCACTTCTCCTGCGTCATGCCACCGGTAGCGGCGACTGGGATTGGGTCGCGAGCGCCAGCCTACGGTACTCGTCCGTACCCGCAGCACCCCTCAAGGCGACTTGCGCCGGCCCGGACGGCCCGGGCAATTGTGCGGTCCAGACCGGCTCGGCCGGCCTTCCGTCGCGGTCACCGCCCTCATAAACGATCCACGTCACGCCGTCGACGTCCGCTATTCCGGTCGGCACCAAGTCCGGACCGAGCGAGGCGATCAACTTGTCCTCGTCAGCATTGCTCTGCGTCAGGCTCAGATACATGCCGCCAGGCGTCAGGTAGCCCACCGTGGAGCTGACAGCACGCACCGACTGCCCGGTCACCGGATCAGTTCGCCCGCCCTCGATTCCGTTGCGGCTACCCGAGTTGGCCCGCCAACCTTCGGGTAGCGCAGGCAACCGGATCGGGATCTTGAGCGCCTCGGCGTCGGCCTTCAGTGCAGCCGGTGCGTCGTAGTCGGGCACCATGCCTGGCCCGGGACCGGTCGGGGCGAACGAGCACATTCCGAGAAGGCCGGCGAGGATTACGCAGGCCAGCAGGAGCGGCCCGATCGACCAGAACATGTCGCGGCCGTCCTGGAGGAGGCGCGACTTCGCGGGGCGGGGCGCCGGAGCCGCGTAGGCGGCGACATCAGACACCGGAGCAGCGGAACCTGGGTCTTCCGGCTCGCTGCCCCCGTGACCGGAGACCCCGCGACCCGGCTCGGGCTGCATCGTCATGCCGGCCAGTATCCCAGCTCCGGTTGGCGGACCCGTCAATGGGAGAATCTTGGCCATGAACGCCGTTCGTCGTGAAGCCCCGGACCGAAACCTCGCCCTCGAGCTCGTGCGGGTGACCGAGGCAGGCGCAATGGCGGCGGGGCGTTGGGTCGGCCGGGGCGACAAGGAGGGCGGCGATGGCGCGGCCGTCGACGCGATGCGCCAGTTGGTCAACTCGGTATCGATGCGCGGCGTCGTCGTGATCGGAGAGGGTGAGAAGGACAACGCCCCGATGCTCTTCAACGGCGAGGAAGTCGGCAACGGCGACGGCCCGGACTGCGACTTCGCCGTCGATCCAGTCGACGGCACCACGCTGATGAGCAAGGGGATGCCCAACGCCATCTCGGTGCTGGCCGTGGCCGACCGCGGCGCGATGTTCGATCCGTCGGCAGTGTTCTACATGAACAAGATCGCCGTAGGACCTGAGGCCGTGGACGTCATTGACATCACCGCCCCGATCGGCGAGAACATCCGCGCCGTCGCCAGAGCGAAGAACTTGACCGTCGCCGACCTCACCGTGTGCGTGCTCGACCGGCCCCGCCACCTCCAGTTGATGGCCGACGTCCGCGATGCGGGCGCCCGCATCCGGTTGATCTCCGATGGCGATGTCGCCGGCGCCATCGCTGCGTGTCGTCCCGAATCCGGAACCGATCTTCTCGTCGGCATCGGAGGCACCCCCGAGGGCATCATCACCGCCGCGGCAATCCGTTGCATGGGCGGAGCAATCCAGGCCCAACTCGCCCCGACCGACGACGCCGAACGGCAAAAGGCTCTCGATCGCGGCCACGATCTCGACCAAGTTCTCCACACCCGGGATCTGGTCTCCGGAGAGAACGTGTTCTTCTCCGCCACGGGCGTTACCGACGGCGACCTACTCAAAGGCGTGCACTACTACGGCGGTGGGTGCACCACTCAATCGATCGTGATGCGGTCCAAGTCCGGCACCGTACGGACGATCGAGGCCTACCACCGCCTGTCCAAGCTCAACGAGTACTCCGCCGTTGACTTCACCGGCGACAAGTCCGCCGCACATCCGTTGCCGTAAACACCGACATAAGAAGGGCATATATGAGCACCGACGCCGCTGTTCAGAAGGATTCCAGCGAGTACCGGATCGAGCACGACACCATGGGCGAAGTGCGGGTGCCCATCGCCGCGTTGTGGCGCGCACAGACACAGCGCGCAGTGGAGAACTTCCCCATCTCCGGCCGCGGCCTCGAGCGCACTCAAATCCGCGCGCTCGGCCTGCTCAAGGGCGCCTGCGCGCAGGTGAACAAAGACCTCGGCAGGCTCGCACCGGAGAAAGCCGACGCAATCATCGCTGCCGCCAACGAAATCGCCGACGGTCGCCACGATGACCAGTTCCCCATCGACGTATTCCAGACCGGCTCAGGCACCAGCTCGAACATGAACGCCAACGAGGTGATCGCCAGCATTGCCGCCGCCGCGACCCCACCCGTTTCCGTCCACCCGAACGACGACGTGAACATGTCGCAAAGTTCTAACGACACCTTCCCGACTGCGACGCACATCGCGGCCACTGAAGCCGCTGTGCGTCACCTGATTCCAGCGTTGGAGGTACTCCACGAGTCACTTGAGGCAAAGGCCCGCCAGTGGCGCACGGTGGTCAAGTCCGGGCGCACCCACCTGATGGACGCGGTCCCGGTGACGCTCGGCCAAGAGTTCGGCGGATATGCACGCCAGGTCGCGGCCGGAATCGAACGCGTCAAAGCGACGCTGCCCCGGTTGGGTGAGCTGGCCATCGGCGGGACGGCAGTGGGCACCGGCCTCAACGCGCCCGAAGGATTCGGCGCCAAAGTCGTCGCGGTCCTCGTAGATCAAACTGGAATCGCAGAATTGCGCACCGCCGCTAACTCTTTCGAAGCTCAGGCAGCACGCGACGGTCTGGTCGAGGCATCCGGCGCACTGAAAACGATCGCTGTCTCGCTGACCAAGATCGCCAACGATATTCGCTGGATGGGTTCAGGGCCGCTGACCGGATTGGGCGAGCTACAGCTGCCCGACCTCCAGCCGGGCAGCTCGATCATGCCGGGCAAGGTCAACCCCGTCATCCCCGAGGCGGTGACGCAGGTGGCAGCACAGGTCATCGGCAACGACGCCGCAATCACGTGGGGCGGCGGCAACGGCGCGTTCGAGCTGAACGTTTACATCCCGATGATGGCGCGCAACGTGCTGGAGTCGTTCGCGCTGCTGGCTAACGTATCGAAGTTGTTCGCCGCCACGTGCATCGACGGCCTGGTCGCCAACGAACAGCATCTGCGCGATCTGGCGGAGTCATCGCCATCGATCGTGACCCCGCTGAACTCCGCGATCGGCTATGAGGAGGCGGCCAAGGTTGCCAAAGAAGCCCTCAAAGAGCGCAAGACGATCCGGCAGACGGTTATCGACAGAGGCCTGATCGGCGACAAGCTCTCCGAGGAGGAGTTGGACAAGCGCCTCGATGTGCTGGCCATGGCAAAGGTCAGCGACGGCCAATGACGGGAGTTCGGCGTGCTTGTCGCCACCCAGCGACGACAAGCACGCCGAACCCGCGGGTCAGGGCAGCGCGCTCGGACTGATCTCCTCGAGCATCTCGGTGACCAGCGCCGCGATAGGTGAGCGCTCGCTGCGCAGCAGCGTGATGTGGGCGAACAGCGGGTGGCCCTTCAGCTTCTCGATCACCGCCGCGACGCCGTCGTGACGGCCGACTCGCAGGTTGTCCCGCTGGGCGACATCGTGGGTCAGCACCACCCGGGAGCCCGTGCCCAGTCGCGACAGCACCGTGAGCAGTACGTTGCGCTCCAATGACTGCGCCTCGTCGACGATCACGAACGAGTCGTGCAGTGACCGTCCACGGATGTGCGTCAGCGGAAGTACCTCAAGCATGCCGCGCGCCAGCACCTCTTCGAGTACCGCCGGGCTGGCGAGGCCTTCGAGCGTATCGAAGACGGCCTGGGCCCAAGGCCCCATTTTCTCACTCTCGCTGCCAGGCAAGTATCCGAGTTCCTGACCGCCGACCGCGTAGAGCGGACGGAACACGACCACCTTGCGCTGAGTGCGTCGCTCAAGCACCGCCTCCAGGCCTGCGCACAGGGCCAGCGCTGACTTTCCGGTGCCGGCCTTGCCGCCCAGTGACACGATGCCGACGGATTCATCCAGCAGCAGATCTAGCGCCACCCGCTGTTCGGCGGAGCGGCCACGCAGACCGAACACCTCACGGTCCCCGCGCACGAGCTGCACCCGCTTGTCGGCATTGACACGGCCCAGCGCGTGAGAGTTGCTGCCCAGCAGCCGGATTCCGGTATGGCACGGCATATCGCGGGCAGCCTCGAGGTCGATCTCTCCCCCGGCGAACAGCCCGTCGATGTCCTGGCTGGCGACCTCGAGTTCCGACATTCCGGTCCACCCGGACGCCACGACGTCCTGCGCGTGGTACTCGTCAGCCGCCAAACCAACGGCACCAGCCTTCACGCGTAGCGGAATATCCTTGCTTACCAGTGTTACTCGCTTACCTTCGGCGGCGAGGTTGGCTGCGCAGGTCAGAATTCGCGAATCGTTGGTGCCGGTTCGGAAGCCGGCAGGAAGCACCGTGGGGTCGCTGTGGTTGAGTTCGACGTACAGAGTGCCGCCATGGTCCCCAACGGGGATCGGCTGGTCGAGCCGCCCGTGTTCAAGCCGAAGATCGTCGAACATTCGCAGTGCCTGCCGGGCGAACCAGCCAAGCTCATGATGATGCCGTTTGGCTTCCAGTTCACTGATGACCACCAGCGGAACTACCACCTCGTGTTCGGCGAACCTCGTGGCGGCCCAGGGGTCGGACAGCAGCACGGAGGTATCGAGCACGTAGGTCCGACTCGGGCCCGATCGCTGGCTCCGCCAGCCCTGCGATTCAGTCACGTGGCGCTCCTTGAGCCCGTGCGGCACCACACCAGCGTCTCGGTGGACACGCAGCGGTCTCCAGGACCGGGGCCGGTCCTTTGTGATCGAGATGATCGGGACCGCCCGGACAGCAGAGCATGTCGCTAGCCATCGAAAATGACGCTACTCCGGGTGTGGCTTTCGCGCCTCGCAGGCGCGCCGTAGCGCAATGGCGCCCGGGTTACGCGCCGATGAACTGCTGTAGGCGGGGCTCGTCGGCCAAACCCCAGGCGGTGATGCGGTCGGAGATGACGCGGCGCAACTGCCCCTGGTCGAAGATGCCCGCTTCGGCGACAACGGCCACCTTGTCGCGGTAGGCGACGATATCTGCGCCCACCACTTCGAGCCCACTGGCCCGGCGCGCGATCGCCTCGATCGTTTCGTCGCGTGCGTTGGTCAGGCAGTGACTGATGAGGTTGGCAAAGAACTCCTCGTGACGTTCCTCGTCTTTGGCGATCCGGCCGACCAGCCCCTTGAGCGTCGGGTCGTCGATCTGCGCCTCCAGGTTGCGGCAGAACACGGCGTGAGCCCGTTCGAAGAAAGCTGTGAACGCCAAGGTTTCCAGCTGGCTGTAGGTGTCGGCGCGGTAGCCCTGCACCACGTGCTCGACGCGGACGTCCTCGTTGGCGGCGGGATCAACCTCACGGGTGACCACCAGGTAGTTGCGCAGAGCTATGGCGTGCAAGTGCTCCTCGGCGGTCCAGCGTCCGAGCCAACGGCCCCATTTCGCCTCAAGGATGAAGTGCTCGACGAGCTCGCGATGGTAGCCGGCGAGATTGTCCTTGGTGATCAGCAGGATCTCTAGCGCATCGGTGATGGGCTTGGGCAGCGTCACCTCCGATGGATCCCAGTCCTGTCCGCCGAGGAATGCGAAGTTTTCACCTTGATCGAAGGGGACGTAGTCGTGGGCGTACCACAGGTCCTCGGAGTCAAGATGACGTCGCAGCTCCTGCTGGACGACAGGCTCGAGTTCGGTAGTCAGCGCATTAGCGACAGGTTTCTGTGCCATGAAGTAACTGTAACCCTTATACACACGTTCTTGGAAATCGGGCGCCGGGGTGTCGTGGCTGCGATCACGTTTCTACAAAGTCAAGCCCGGATACAGCGGATTCGCGTCTACGGAGTCAAGCCCGGATACAGCGGATTCGCGGCCAGCAGCTCCGCTGAGGCGGCGCGCACCCGCTCGGCCGTGCCGTCGGCCAGGGAGTACTTGGCCTTAGAAACCCCACCCTGCCCACCCTGATTCGCCTCGGTGTGGGTAAGCACCTCGACGACGAGTTCGGCAACGCGGTCGAAATCGTCGGGGCCGAAGCCGCGAGTGGTCAGCGCGGGAGTGCCGAAACGAATTCCGCTGGTGTACCAGGCGCCGTTGGGATCGGCGGGGATCGAGTTGCGATTGGTGACGATCCCCGAATCCAGCAGCGCCGACTCGGCCTGACGCCCCGTGAGCCCGAACGACGTCACGTCCAGCAGCACGATGTGGTTGTCAGTACCGCCCGTCACCAGGCGGGCACCCCGCTTGAGGAATCCGTCGGCAAGCGACTTGGCATTGCCGGCAATGCGCTGGGCATACTCGCGGAAGGCCGGCTGGCGCGCCTCTGCCAGCGCGACGGCTTTGGCGGCCATCACATGCGACAGCGGGCCACCGAGCACCATCGGGCAACCCTTGTCGACGGCGGGGGCGAACTCCTCGGTCGCCAGAATCAGCCCGCCGCGCGGCCCACGCAGCGACTTGTGAGTGGTGGTGGTGGTGACATGTGCGTGCGGCACCGGATCCTCGTCACCGGTGAACACCTTGCCCGCCACCAGCCCGGCGAAGTGGGCCATGTCGACCATCAGAGTGGCCCCGACCTCGTCGGCGATCTCACGCATCTTCGCGAAGTTCACCCGACGCGGATAGGCCGAGTAGCCGGCGACGAGCACCAGCGGCTTGAACTCGCGGGCAGCGGCAGCGACGGCGTCGTAATCCAGCAGCCCGGTTTCTGGATCGGTGCCGTATTGGCGCTGGTGGAACATCTTGCCGGAGATGTTTGGCCGAAAACCGTGGGTGAGGTGGCCACCGGTATCCAATGACATCCCCAGCAGCCGCTGGTTACCCAGCCTTGCGCGCAAGGTTTCCCAGTCGGTCTCGGACAGGTCGTTGACGTGCTTGGCGCCGAGCTCGGCCAGACCTGGCGCCTCGACGCGTTTGGCCAAGATCGCCCAGTAGGCGACCAGGTTGGCATCGATTCCGGAATGCGGCTGCGCGTAGGCATACGAAGCGCCAAACAGTTCGCGAGCGTGCTCGGCGGCCAGCGCTTCGACGGTGTCCACATTCTGGCAGGCCGCATAAAACCGGTGCCCGATGGTGCCCTCGGCGTACTTGTCTGAGAACCAGGTGCCCATGGTCAGCAGCACCGCCGGCGAGGCGTAGTTCTCGCTGGCGATCAATTTGAGTGAATCCCGTTGATCGGCAAGCTCCTTGCGGGTTGCGGCGGCAACTCGCGGCTCGACTGTCTCGATCACCCGCAGCGCGGCGTTGTAGGCCTCGCTCGCAGTGTTGGCATACTCGGAACCCTGGGCGCCGGCCGAGGAGGTCACGGACTCTGCAGTCATGCCGACGAGCCTAGTCGGGCGACGATCGAGCGGCGACGGAGGAGCCGCGATGAGGAACCTGGCCGCAGAGGCCACATCGATTGTGCGTCCTCATACGTGCACTGCGGCGCGTCGCGAATGAAACTGCACACGGCCCGGGGAGGGGCTACATCAAGCCGGCCGCAACGATGACGGGATCAGCGGCTCGTCGAGCAGGGTGGTGAAGCGCTCAGACAAGCTGACCCCGACCGGTCGCGCATCTAGCCATCCCCGCAGTAGGCGGTACCCCTCAACATAGGTGCTCGTATAGGCACGCCACAGCGGCGACGACAAGAAGCGCAGTGCCTGACCAGCACGATCGTCGTTAATCAGCAGCCATCGCTTGAGAAAATCGGTGACATCGTCGACGCTGCGGTGCTCGTCGTGCAGCATCAGCGCCGCATCCTGGCGGACGTCAGCCAACGCAGCCGTTGCTTCCGAGACCATCTCGGCCCGCTCACCGTCGAAACGCAGGCCCAGATCAGCGTAGATATCGGCGGCCCAGGCGCCCCAGCTCGGGCCGACCGCGGCGTAAAGCGCGAGATCCGCCAACCCCTCGGCCATCAAACATTGCGGGGTGTTGACCAGGAAAATCGTCTGCTCGGCCTGGCCCTTGCCGGCAACAAGTCCAGCTTCCTTCCGGCAGTGTTCGGTGTGATGGCCTGGATAGGACTCGTGGGCAACCAACCGCGGGAGGTTCGACATCTGCTGCTTGAGGTCGGCATTGACTGCGACCCGGGACCGATAGTCGCCTAGGTAGTAGTTGAACCCCGACCATGGCTTGTCGGTGACGACCTCATATTCGATGGTTTCGCTGGCGGGCAATGGAAACGTCGTACGTACCCGGTCGCGTAACGCACTGGAGAAAGCGTGAATGCACTCCTCGAGGCGGGCGGGCGGGATCTGCTCCGACGCCCGGTGGCCCTGTATCCGGTCGGCGAGCGTTCCGGAGCCGCCGAGCGCGCCGTCCAGCTCGGCATGGGCCTGCCGGTAGCGGTCGGGATCCCCTTTGGTGATCCGGACGTCGAAGTAGGACTGGACTTCATCGACGAATCCGACCTGCTCACCTGCGAATTTGCGGCCGGCGCAGGCCAACGCCCGCAAGTGCGCCCCCACGAACGCCGCGCGTGCATCGTCCAACTCGGCCGGCAACTCGGCCTGCAGCCGATCGGCCTGGCGGGCCAAATCGGCGGGGTCCGGCTGCGGCTCCGCTGCGACCAACCGCTTCAACGCGGGGTCGCCGGTGAATGCATCGACGTAGCCCTGCTCAACTCTGTCGAAGCGAAGTCCCAGCATCAAGTACTCGTCGACGATGGAGGCCGAAGCTGCAGAATCCACACCGGTGCCCATGCCGCACCACGCTAACTGCAACACTGTATCCATGGCGCGGCTGAGTGAACCCAGCCCCTACGTGGCTTTCGACCGAAAGCAATGGCGTGCGCTTCGAATGTCGACACCGCTAAAGCTGACCGAGGACGAACTGGTCCGGCTGCGAGGCCTCGGCGAGAAGCTCGACCTGCTCGAGGTCGAAGAGGTCTACCTGCCGCTGGCTCGGTTGATCCATTTGCAGGTCGCGGCGCGGCAAGCCCTGTTCGCCACCACCGCCGACTTCCTCGGAGAGCCCCAACAGAACCCAGGCCGGCCAGTACCGTTCGTCATCGGCGTCGCAGGCAGCGTGGCCGTCGGCAAGTCCACCACCGCCCGCGTGCTGCAGGCTCTGCTGGCGCGCTGGGAGCATCACCCTCGCGTGGACCTGGTCACCACCGACGGCTTTCTATATTCCAACGCGGAGCTGAATCGGCGAAACTTGATGCACTGCAAGGGCTTTCCGGAGAGCTACGACCGCAGGGGCTTGATGCGTTTTGTCACCGCGGTGAAGTCGGGCGCCGACGCGGCCTGCGCGCCGGTCTATTCGCATTTGCTCTATGACATCGTGCCTCGCGAGAAGCAGATCATCCGGCACCCCGACATTCTGATTCTCGAAGGCCTGAACGTACTCCAGACCGGCCCCGCACTGATGGTGTCCGACCTGTTCGATTTCTCGGTGTACGTCGACGCCCGAATCGAAGACATCGAGCAGTGGTACGTGGCGCGTTTCCTGTCGATGCGGGCCGGTGCGTTCGCCGATCCGGCCTCCCATTTTCACCACTACTCCACGCTGCCCGACGATCAAGCCGCGGTGGCCGCTCGCGATATCTGGCATTCGATCAACCTGCCGAACCTGATCAATAACATTCTGCCGACTCGGCCACGGGCCACACTGGTGTTGCGTAAGGATGCCGATCACTCCATCAACCGCTTGCGCCTACGCAAACTATGAAATCGAAAAGGCCACCGATGGCTGCGGTTCCCTGGGGAACCCCGACATCGGTGGCCGTCTCGTGACTTACGACTTCCTCCTGGCTTACGCCTTCGGAATACGGCGCACACCCTGATACTGCAACTCGGCCATCACCAGCGTGTACACGCCAGTGCCGAGGACCAGTGCCACGCCCGCTGTAGTCAGCGGCCACACACCGGCGAGCACCACGACCACAGTGGCGACAGTGAACGCCACGTTTCCGATCGCCAGCAGCAGGCCCGGCGTTCGGACTGCCGGCCGCGCCGCAAGGACCAGAACACCAACGGCGAAGAAGACGAACGACACGCCGATCGTGTACTCGACTCCGGCGCTGGTGCCCGAAAGCTCGGCGATTTGACGGGCGAAGATCACTGTGGCGATTCCGGCCAACCCGCTGAGAACAGCATCGACGCGCATGCCGAATCGCAGCAGCGAATCCGTCGACGCATTGAGTCGAGTGGAGATCGTGGTGGTCATGGCGGTCATGGTGGTTCCTCTCTGATGTTCGGACTTCTCATGAATGACCGGTGCCGGGGTCGACACCGATACCTCGGCATGCAAGCAACTGCTCCTCGCATGCCCGGGCCGACCCCGGACCAGTCATGTGGAGGTCACGCCCGATGGCGGACCTCGTGGTACTGCAGACCGGCAATACCGAAGGCTCTGTCCGCTCCCTGAACGACTGGGCCGGTGGTGTTGGCGGTCATGTCACCTACGGTCCGCAGATCGCACTGCCATTTCGACACCAAACCCTGCCAACTACTGCCAAGCGCAGGTCAGCGGGCTACAACGAGGTTGCTGCGCAGGTCCGTGGCGATGACGCGGGCTGCCGCGTTCTGCCAGTTGTGCAGCGACCGCTGCGGCACCTCGGTGACCAGCCACTGCCAGGCTTGACGCGCGACGGGATCCAGTCCAGCCGCCGTCGCGTTCTGTGCGTAGGCGCGGACACCGGCGACATACGGGAAGTACAGCGAGTTGTAGTGGCGCCACTGCTCGGAGGTGCCGAAGTTACCGCTGTCGCGCGGCTTGAGGCCGGCGATCCGGTCAGCCAGCAGCGCGCGCAGCTCGTTGGCCCGTTCCAGCGGCTGGTCCGGCGCACCCCGACTAGTCAGGCGCTCGTCGATGTCCGGTAAGGCCGTCAAGGGACTGGCGACAAGCTTGGACAAATCGCCGTAATGCCCGAGCGCGCGTCGGGTGACACGGACGAAGGTCTCCTCGTCCATCCCATCCAACGGATTACCCGACCGAAGCGGCAATGCCGCCTCGGTGCTGCGCAGCGCGGCGCGGTCGGCGCTCAAACCGGGCGAACGGGAGAAGGCCAACCGGTCGAGCAGACCAGCCAGCGGGTCTGCCAGCACGTTGATGGCGATGGCGATCGCAAGGCTGGTGAACAACAGAACGACCATCGTGGAGTTCTGCCCCGCAACGGCCAGACCGATGAGCAGTTGGC
>JAHZKD010000280.1 GCA_022600605.1 Actinomycetes bacterium | reverse complement strand
TTGGGATTGCGGGGTGGGGCTGCGGTAGCATTTCGCCTGCTGCCGGCGATCCCGGCAGCAACGCGGGCTGTGGCGCAGCTTGGTAGCGCACTTGACTGGGGGTCAAGTGGTCGCAGGTTCAAATCCTGTCAGCCCGACAATGAAAAACCCGCTCTGGCCAGTGCCGGAGCGGGTTTTTGTGTTTCCAGCGGATGTCGCCAGACCGCGCCAGTGTGCCAAGAATGTGCCAAGCGGGTTCGGCAGTTCTGGCCCGCCGGGTCAGCCGAACAGTGACGCGCCAGCGGCGCGCAGCTCGTTGGCCTTGGCTTCGGAGTAGATGGCCAGCGCCGTCGCCGGGTGGTGCCCGTGCCACGCCGCGACGATGTGCACCGGGATGCCCTGATCGAGCATCAGGCTGACGCTGGTGTTGCGCAGGCCGTGGAGCTTGATACGGCGCAGCCCGGCCCGTTCGCGCAGCCGGTGAAACTGGTCGCTGTACCACTCGGGCCTGACCAGTGTTCCGTCCTGATGCACGGCGATCAGCCTGTCGTCGGACCACGCGACACCGAGGGCCAGCGCCTCGCGCTTCTGGCTAATCTTGAGTGCCCGCAGCGCGTCGGACAGCTCGGCGGGCATCGGCAGGTCGCGGGTGCCGCGCTTCGACTTCGGCTCATCGACCACCGAATGACCCCCGACCGCGATCCGGCTTTGCCGGATACGCAGGGTGTCGTCGTCAATGTCCAGCCACCGAAGGCCGAGCACCTCGGAGCGCCGCAGCCCGTACATGCTGAGCAGCCAGCACGCGAACAGCTGCTCATCGCGCACCGATTCGCGGAACGTCTGGACCTCGGCGAGTGTCCATGACTTCGCGGTGCCAGTGCCACCGCTGGCCTGGTCGCGGGGTCTGTCCACCAACGCAATGACGTTGCGGGGGAGCACACCCTGATCCATGTAGGTCTGGACCACCGCCCTGAAAGCAATCAAGGTGGCCCGCACGCTGACCGCCTTCACGCCACCACGCGCCCCCTGCTCCTCGGCTGGTTCAGCGGCGACGTAGAACGCCCGGCGGGGTCTGGTAACCCGGCCCGAGCGCAACAGCCCCGCGAGACAGGTGGCGGTGTCCTCGCCGGGAAACTCGGCCCTGATAGCTGCCGTCGATACTCCCTCGGGATGGGCGGCGACGAACGCGGCCACCCTCGCGTTGCGGCTGTCAGACAGGTGATGTGCAGGAGAGCAGCGGCCCTCGGTCAGCATCCACTGAACCAAGGCATCGCCATCGGCCTTGGTGAGCTGCTGCAACTTCTTGCCCCCGAGGTATCGACGGACTGGCTGGAGCACGTTGCGGTAGTGGGTCATCGTCACCTCACGAATCCTGTGCCTGCTGCCTTCGAGCCACGCATCGCAGGCTTGATCGACAGTGATGGCGGTGGGCCGGTTGTAGGTGCCTTGGGCTACCTCGGTGGTGATACGCCGGTATTCCTTGCGGGCCTCGGCCAACGTGGTGCAGGTGGTCCTTCTGCGGTCGCGGCTGCCGTCGGGTTTTGTGCCCACGTCGGCCTGAAATGTGTAGCTGACCGTCCCGTCGCGGGCGGTGCGCTTGCTGATCGGTTCGGCGCGGCGGGTGCGCTTGGGCGGTTTGGTCTCGGCGGGCTGTGTGCCAGCGTGGGTCTCGGTGCTCATCGGTCGGTCTCCTCGGGTGTGGTTGCCGGGTTTGGGGTCTGGGCCTTTGGTCCTCGGTAAAGGCCGAGCTTGCGGGCCCGTTTTAGCCAGCGCTCGACAGTGCTTTTCGGTGGTTCGACGCCGCTGCATTCGGGCCAGTGCGCCGCACGCTTCTGTACACCGACCGCGATGTTCCGGCGGCTGGGGTCGGCGGCAGCATCGCGGGCCGCATCGGCGACCCTGCGGTAGAACTCGGTTGATTTGCCTGGTCGGCCCCGCCCTCGCTTGGGTGCGGGCACCAGCACGGGGCCGGGCGACTCACGGCTATGCAACGTCACGCCGTCAGCGTCAACGCCGAACGCTGAAAGGCCCGCCCGCATCCGCTCGGTGGCGGCGTGGTCGTGCGTCAGGACATCGCGCCGGGCGAATTGAGCGGCGATGGCCGCGAGCCGGGCATGGCAGTTCGCCACCGCCATGAGGTCGCTTTTCTCGATAGGAGTGTTCGCGTCCAGAGCGGCCAGTCGCAAGTCAGACAGCGCAGGCGGATCGCTGCCAGCGAGCAGGTCGAGTTCATAGGCAAACCGATGGCCGACCAGAACGATGCGGTACGGCTGCGGCGAGTCATGTTGGGCCTCAATGGACACCAGATCGCCGCGTGCGGACCCTGAGCTGTCGGATGGCATTTAACGACCGTTCATAGATGGTGGAATACCGGACTTAATTAGAGTACACCAGACGCTATGAATGACATCTGCACGAACACCACGGACGACCGACTGAGCGGCGCGCTCGACCGAATCAGAACCCGGCCTGCCGTTGACGTTGATGACGTGACAAGCGTGATGGGGGTAGGCCGCTCGACCGGCTACGCGGCGGTAAAGGCCGGAGAGTGGCCGTCAATCAAGGTGATGGGCCGCATTCGTATTCCCTCTGCCTGGGTCCGCGAACAGCTCATGCTGACCGATTGAGCCGCCGCGAACGGTTGACGCCGGGATCGCAAGCGGCGCAACGGATGTGAGCGACCACCGCCCGACCGTGACAAACGGAAACGGTGCCGCCCCTGCCCGATACGGATTCGGGACTTGCGGGGCGGCACCGCTAACTACGAAAGGCAGACCAGTGCCTAGCAAGAAGAATACCGACGCCGAGGCCGGACGGGCGTGCGCGCTCACCGACCTGTTGAGCGGTGCGCCGGAGCCGACCGACCGTGAGCGCGTCGGCAAGTATGTCCGCGCTCTGGCCGAGCACGGCTGTTCGGTGCTGCTGATCCAGCCAGGCACGAAACTGCCTGCCGACATGCGCTCAAGTGCACAGCGCCGCCAGCGGACCCGCGACTATGAGTCGGTCAAAGGCGGCGAGGCTGCCGAGAGCAAGTTGCGGGGCGGTGGCGTCTATCAGGCGACCACTGACACGGCGACGCTCGACGGCTACATGAGGCAGTACGTCGGGCAGTACGGCACGGGCTGCGCGGTGAACGTCGCGGTGAACACCGGACGGTCCCGGCTGGTCGTGGTCGATGCCGACACCGCCGAGCAGGTCAAGGCGTTCCGGTGCGACGCCCAGGCCGAGGGCGATGAGGTCGGCCCCGCGACCGTAGAGACACCCGGCGCGGTCAACCCGACGACCGGCGAAACGGTCCACAGCGACGGCGGGCACTGGTATTTCACCGTGCCCGAAGGCGTCGAGCTGCCAAGGAACCTCGGCGAGCTGACCGACCCCGAAGGCGGCTACGCGGTGTTCTGGGGCGAGGGGCGCTATGTGCTGACCCCACCGAGCCGCCGCCCCGAAGGCGACTACCGCACGACCGGCGAGGTACGCGAGCTGCCGGGCTGGCTGGCCGACCGGATCACCGACACCGGACGCCGCCGGGCCGAGCGCCGCACCCGCAGCCGGGAGCAGCTCGACGCCGCCGACGACGGCAGCATGTTTACGAATATCCGTAGGTGGGGAGCGGAGGACATCACCTGGGACGAGATTCTGTCCGGCAC
>JAHZKD010000279.1 GCA_022600605.1 Actinomycetes bacterium | reverse complement strand
CGCCGCGCTAATAGCGGGGAGTCGGCGCGGTATCGGGCTGCTCTCGATGCGCGGCGTCTTGGCCCTGGTGGGCGGCGCGGTCGCGGTTCCCGCGTTGACCGGCACACTCGGAGCCCTCGGTTTGGTCTGGGCGTTCGATATCGACTACCTCGCGACCTGGCGGAGCTGGTGGTTCGGGGACAGCGTGGGGCTACTCGTCGGAGTCCCACTCGGCCTGCTGCTCCGCGACGCCAGCCGATCGATCGCTCGACGTCGCCCAACCGCCGTGGTTCTGGTCGGCGGGGCAGCAGCAGCGGTCCTGTGCGTGTCGTCGGTGGGTCTCGCGCTCACGGACAGGACGATGCTGGCGCCGCAGGTCGCGCTGGCGAACGCTGTGCTCCTGTCGTTGATCTTTGGTGCAGTCGGGGCGCCGCCGGCGGCGGCGTTAGCAACAGTCTCGACCTTGATAACCATTTCGCGGCGTGACGATGTCCTCGATGACGTGGTGAGAGATCAGCTTCTGGTCACCTTGGCCTTCACGGCTGTCTATGCCATCGCCGCAGCAACAGAAGCAACAGATCGGTCGATGCGGCAGCTAGCGAGCGCCAGGAAACGCCTCGAGGCCGCAAACCAAAGGCTCGCGCTTCTATCCCGGACCGATGAACTCACCGGGCTCTCCAACCGTCGCGTTCTGGCTGAGGATCTTGAGATCCTGTGGGCGCGGTGCGCGCGCGAGTCGAAACCCGTCGCGATGCTGATGGCCGACATTGACTGGTTTCACCAGTACAACGCAACCTATGGGCACATCGCAGGCGATGAAGTGATCAGGCGGATAGCTGCTATCGCAAAAGGTTTCGGTCGCAGGGATGCTGACATGGTCGTCCGATACGGTGGCGAGGAATTCCTGATCGTCCTCCCGACCGCTGGCCTTGACTACGCCGAAAAAATTGCCAACGAAATGCACCAGCAAGTGCAGGACTTGAATATCGAACACCCCAACTCGCCGGTGGCTCCGATCGTGACAGTGAGCATCGGTGTGTTGGCACAAACAGTGGCAACACCCAATGCCGAAATCAATGCCCTCGATCGCTGCGACGAACTGTTGTACCAAGCCAAGGAGGCCGGAAGAAACCAAATCGTCGCTGAACAGCATTAGCCCTCAGATGGATGTGGGGGCGCTAGATGTCGGAAGTGCCGTAACGCGTTTTGACCGGTGGGGCTGCTAGCAACGAAGGTAACTCAGGGAGTCGGCCTGCACCGGCCCGAAAGGCGCGGTAGGCCTCGTCATGTTCGACGCTGTCCCAGACTTCGTAGATGAGCCAGTGCCCCTCGTCGTCCGCGTCGACGAGTACTTCGGTGCCCAGGTTGCCCTCGAACGTCCGGGTATCTTGAAGCGCTCGACCCATCACATTGCGCGCTTCCGCCACAGAATTCGGCTTGATTTTGAGTTCGAGAATCACCGTGATCGGCATCGTCGTCTCCTCACTTCGGGCCTCAACGGTAACCGTAGGTCCGACGGGTTGGTGCTCAGCGTTGACCCTCGCATGCCGGTGCCAAAGATTTGCCGCCGTCCATCTACGGCGAGACTGACGTGGTCCGAGTGCAGTTGTGGTGCCGGGGCAGGGTGCCCGAGCGTGTCCGTAACGAGGTTCGCGCCGAGGTCGATGTCGCTGATCGGCATCTGACGGTCGTTGAGTGCCGGCCGCCCCACGACCTCTTCGTCCCGAACCATCCCACCAGTGCGTTTGAATAAGCGAACAATGTTGGCTGCGTGAGACTTCGGCATGCCAGCGCGTTGGCAGCGTTGGTTGCCGCAGGCTCGCGGTTAATCCGCTGCGGACTGACTGCGGACTGGACTCGGGGAGTCCGACAGCCGGAAGGCCGAAACCTGATCGCCCGCCCGAGACAAATGGTGGGTCGTGCGCCCGCTATACCCATTGCCTGTCGACCGGGTTCCATCTCATCTCCTTGAGATCGCCGGTGATCGCCGGCTCGGCGAACGTGATCACCTCGGTGAGTAGGTCGCCGAACTGGGCAGGCAACTCCTCACGGCTCTGCCGGCGCCGCCAGGCCGCCCACCTCGCCTGTGCCAGGTCGGCATACCCGTCGAGCGCGTCACTGAGTGCGCTTAGCTCAACGCGGCGGTGCCGCGCCACCTCGCGGATGGCCCCCTGGAGGTGGGGCCCCGCCACAGCGCGACTGCGGGACAGCGTCCAGATGTCACCGAAGTCCCGCCACCGCGTGTTCGCCACGCCACGCTGCACAGCGGTGACGATCTTCTCGGCGTGCACCATGTGCAGCGGATAGCCCTTAAGTCTGATCGGGTCGCCACCGATCAACCGGGGCACAGACACGATTGTGGGGCTGGGGACGATGGGGTCGCCGACGTTCACATCGACGTGGAACCTGTTCCGTGACGTGGCTATGTTGGCGTTCGAGCTGACCCGAACGCCGGAGTATTCGTCGTCCTCGCGGATCACCTCGGATGTGGCTGTGTCGGGTGCGAACTCGATCCCGTCGTCATCTGAAGGTTGCACAGCGAGCACGGATTTGGTCAAGGCGAGGACTGTTGCTTCGTCGTTGCCGATGTCCCGACCGGCGAAGTCGACGTCACGAGTTGGACGGCGGTTGCCGAACGCTGCCAGGAGCACGCCGCCTTTCAGTACGAACTTCTCACGCACCGGACTCTCCGCGAGGCGGGCCAGAAACCCTTCGAGGATATAGAGCTGGATCAGCTCCTGGGTGTTTCTGTTGGTGTTCTTGGCTCGCCGTTGGAGGTCGATGTATGCCCGACCCCCAGCGGTTTCCCGAGAGATGCTCATAGCAGGATGCTCAGTGTCTGCTGGAGCGCGCGCTGGGCGTGGGGGAACGACCGTGCCATCCGCAACAGGTCGGACGGCTGGCCACCTTGGCGCAGCCACCGTTTGAGCGCCTCGTTCGCCAGGTCGATGCCTTCGTGGTGTTGCAGACGGTAGGTATCGATGATGCTGCGTGGCGCGGAGTAGATGCCGATTTCCTTTCCCGCGCCGATATCCAGCGTGTCGCGCCCGATGTCAAACGTGCCGGGGTCGAAGCGATGCCACCTGACGGGCGTGCTGATGCGGGGTGCCCAAGTGCCCCGGGGGAGGGCTATGTCCAGCATGTCGGGGATGTCGTCGATGAGGTCGTGGCGCGCCAGCGCGGACCGCAACGCGATCGTGGCGCGCGGCGAGGAAGAGGCGATCTCGATGAGGTCTTCGTCACCGTGCCAGTCACTCTTGCGGTACAGACCGCGCGCTATCGGCGTGATGCGCCCATCGGCCAGCAGTTTGTAGAACTGTCGCTTGTTGATGTGCTCCAGCGCCTCGGAGAACCGGAAGGTGTCTGGGATTTTGCCGAGCAGGCTTGCATCAGGGTCGGCCATGACCCATCGACCTCCTCCGTACCAAATCCTATACAGGCCATGGTGGACTGTATAGGATTTGGTACGCCATGTCCATGAAGTATCACGGCGGCTCTACGGGACCGCAGCAACTCGGGCGCGCTCACGTTCGACACCCAAGGAGACAGCCTCCTCGCTGACCTCATTTCCGTTGCCCTCGATGAGGCACACGCACCCAGTCGCTTGAATCTACTGCGGACTGGAGCCAAACCAGGCCTTCGACCTGAATACCGAAATGGCGCCTTCTAGCTGCGCAAACACAGTCGGGGTGGCGGGATTCGAACCCACGACCTCTTCGTCCCGAACGAAGCACGCTACCAAGCTGCGCCACACCCCGCGTGAAGCCACGACAGCGTATCGCACCGCACGCGGTGCAAGCCAAACGCGCGCGGCGTTCGCGACACACCCTGGGAATGCCGTTCGCGACACACCCTGGGAATGCATTGGGGTTGTCGGCGGCGTTGTACAGAGTGGTACTCGACGACGGACAGATCCTGAACGAAATGAGGGGCGCTATGACCGGGCTAGGGGCATCGATCTACCTGGGCTTCTTCACGCTCGCGGCACTGTGGCTGTACCTGACCTCGGAAGG
>JAHZKD010000278.1 GCA_022600605.1 Actinomycetes bacterium | reverse complement strand
TGTGCCAGGCGCATATCACGCGTCTGTTCGCCGGCCTCCACGAGCTGTCGCGCGTAGCGGCCATTACCGGCGACATCGAGTGCGGGCTTGCCGTTCACGGTGCTCTGCGCTAGCAGCGTCGCCGCGTCGAACACCCGCTTGGTGGCATCGTCGGCGAAATTCGAGTCATTATCGGCGGCAATGACTTTCGCGATGTCAACGATTTCGTCCGGGGAGTACGAATCGAATTCGATGCGGGTCGAAAAGCGCGATCGTAGGCCATCGTTGGTTTCCAGCAGGCGGTCGATGTCATTGCTGTAACCAGCGATGATCACCACCAGTCGGTCGCGGTCGTTCTCCATCCGGGCTAGTAGTGTTTCCATGGCCTCGGTGCCGAAGGGGTCGGCGCGGCCGTCACGCTGTTGGACCAGCGTGTAGGCCTCGTCGATGAACAGCACACCGCCTAGCGCCCGATCTATGGTTCGTGCGGTCTTGAGCGCGGACTGTCCTTCATACTCGGCGACGAAGTCTTTGCGTGACGCCTCAACGAGTTTCGGCTCGGCGATCACGCCGAGGCCGGCGAGGATGTTCGCCACGACCCGCGCGATGGTGGTCTTGCCCGTCCCGGGCGGGCCGGTGAAGATCATGTGTTTGGACGCCTGCGCGACCTTCATTCCCCGGGCGGCCCGCACCTTGGCCATCTGGGTGGCGGCGCGATATCGCTCGATCTGCTCTTTGACCCGGGTCAGGCCGATCTGGCGGTCCAGTTTAGATTGTGCATCGGCCAGCAGTTTCTCTTTGCCGGAGTTGTCAGCCTCAACACTGGACGGATCCCACGGGTCGCGTCGGGCGGCGATCATCTCTGCTGTCGTAATCGCCAGTCGGTATCCGGGATCTTTCAGCGCTGCAGCGACTTTCGGAGTCGGATAGCTGGCTTGAAGTGACTCAAGCCATGCAATGGCGGCTTCTTCGTTGCCCTGGCCGCGAAGGGTCATCGCCATGAACCAGGCGATCTCCGCAGCGCATGCTCCGCTCGCGGGCGACGAATTTGATTCCGTGAGGCGGCGTTCGGCTTCGGTGAACAGTCCGAGGTTGGCTGCGGCCACACCGTGGGCCACTCCGGCCGCGGCCGCCAGGAACTTGTCCGGCCAGGTTCCGGCGCCCCGGACCTCGTCGATCACATCGGTCCAGCGTTGGGCCGCACTGTAAACGACAGCCTTGACCCAAGCCACCAGGTGCTCAGCGCCGGCCGCGGGGGCCTCGTCGAGCGCTTCCATCGCGTCGGTGTAGTTGCCCTCGGCGGCCTCGCTGACCGCGAACCCCAGCGTGATGGCCAGCGGTGAGATCACCGGATAGCTGATCTCACCGTACTGGCCCCCGATGGGCACCCGGGCGGCCAGGCTGTTCATCGATACCTCGGCGGCTCCGGCGAGCTGACCGAAGTTGGTTCTCGAGTACCACGCCCGGAACATGGTGACCCGATCGGTGTCACCGCAGCGGATTCGTCCCACCCACGCGTCGCAGGCGGTTTCGTCGAGATCGGTGATCTCGGTGAACATCTCCAACGACCGCGTCGGCGAAGTGGGCAGCATACCGACGGCAGTAGCGAAGATGCTTGTCAGATGTTCCTTCATTCTTCACCTGCATAGCGGGTGGCGAACAGCTCGGCACGCGCAGCCTGAGCCTGTTCCGGGGTGGGGAGATCCATGTCGCGGCTCAGGAAGTCGCGGGTGCCTACGGTGTCGTGACCTTGTTCGCGCATACCTTCGAGCATGTATGTGAATTGAGCTGACCGGGCGTCTTGGGTCGCCAGGCCCGCAATGACTACGATTTCCTCGGCGAGTGTTGCCTCGGTCAGGGTGGTTGCGTTGGGGGATAAGTCGATCCGGTGCACGCGGCCGTCCATCAAGGTCGTTACCGCCACGGTCGCGGATGGGTTGGCGACTGTGAACATTGGCATGGCGGGGTCGTTGTCGGCTGGGTTGTCCGCGACCGGCTCCAGTGCGCTGGGCAGCTCTGGTTCGCCAGTGTCGACCTCGGAGATGTATTCGCCGAGAATGACTCCGAGTTCGGTCTCCTCCACATCGTCGCTGTGGCTGAAGTCCAGCGCCGCCAGGTCGTCGTGGTCCCCATCGTCAGGCGCAATGGGTGGAAAGTGAGCCACTCGTTACCGCCTTTCCTAGTACGGGTGCGCAGCGTCGCGTTCAGCGTGGTCGATCACGTCCTTGTGGTCGAACCATGCGCGTGACGGAAGGAACTCCGTCAATCCGTCCAGCGCGCGCTGAAGATTGTCCTGAGTGCCCGGCAGGAAGCTGCCGTACAACTCACCGTTGACCCGCCGCGGGATCGACACAATTCTGCCTAAGGCCGAGTCGAGAACACCTGCGCCGACCCCCGCGTGTGAATACGTCCCCCCGGGGTGCCGCTCGTTGGCGGTGATCTCCACCCAGCTTTCGGGCTTGCCCGTAGCTTCTGCGTATATCCGAGCCGACGATGGCGGTAGGCCGTACGTGCTGAGCTGCTCGGCCGTTCGAGCCTCGGCCAACTTTCCCGCGATACCCGTCAGAGGTTCGACCTCGGCCGGGGTGGAGTTGCCGATGACCACATTCACCATCCCCGCCAGGCCGATCTGCGGAGCGACTCGCTGCAGCACCAGCAAGTCTTCGTCCCGGGCCGCGACGACATGACGCTCCCCCTTACGACAGACTACGAAGCGCACCATCTTGCCACCGACATCGCGCCGCCACCAGCGGCAATCGAGGGTGCGGTCGGGCCGGCTCAGGGCGTCGACCATCGCTGCTACTTCGGGGTGTGGGTCACCGAAGGCGGTGAGTATTCCTTGAGCGGTCAGGTCGCGGCGGACCTGATCCCACACGAGGGCTCGTTGATCTTCGTAGGGGATGTTCGGCCGGATCCCCAGGGAGATAGGGAAGTCCACTAGGTGGAGGTGATCGGCGAGCACCAACATGCCGTCGATGGTGACTTCGACGCCCACGACGTCGTCGTAGTGGGTGGGCTCGCCGTTTCTGAAGGACGGGCTGGCCATCATCGCGGGGGCTCTGGAGGTGGCGCGGTCGGTCCGGGAGGGAGCTGTCGGTCGAGACTGGCGCCTGACGCATGGTCGGTGGCCTCATAGCGGCCGGCGGCCGAGATCAGGTTCTCGCTCAATGCCTCCGATTCGTCGGCCGCGCATTTTCCCGCGCCGCGCCGCGCCTCCTGGATCGCCTCGACCGCGCCCGCGCTGGACCAAGCGATCAGACCGTGGGATTTACGGATAGCGGTGTCCACCCCGGACACCGTTTCGGTGGCCGAGGTGACTTCAGCGGCCGTCTGGCCATGCTTGGCAGCTAGTTCGCGCAGGTGTGCAGTAGTCACCTTTAATTCGTCGCGGGACATAGGGCGGTCTCCTGCTCAGCTATTGAGGCGGTCGCGTCGCGGCCGGCGGAACGTGCGGCCGCAACGGCTCGGATGTGTTCGTCTGCTGAGGCCGCGACTCTGCGGACTCAGCGATGACCTCGGGCATGGTCGGGCCGCGATCGTGACCGGCTACGGGCGGGGAGTCGTCGACGGCGCGGTCATCGTCAGACTCGGTAGCCGGAATTTCCTCGTCGAGCGCCATCTCACCGACCTCGTCTGCGGCGGCGACATCGGTCAGCATCGACAGTGACTGGGCCGCCGCCCCGGCGGTCCCGGTCAGCACTGCCGCCAGGGGAGCCACTACCGACCCGATCATTCCGCCGACTACGCCGAACACGGGGGCCATCTCGGACATCATCTCGGTCGCCGCAGCGGGCGCCGTGACCGCAGGCCCGGTGGCTGGTGCCGCGGCGCTCTGGGCAACCGGACCCGCAGGCGGGACCGTCACCCCCGCAGCGGCAGCCGGCCCGCCGAGCGCTCCGGACAGTGCAGGAGCCGGCGGCGAGCCTGGAACCAGGGCTGGGGCGGGTCCTCCTGGTCCCGGTTGATCCGACCGGCCGGGTCCCGGTGGCCCGGCTGACGCCGGCGGTAGCCCAGGCGCATCGCCCAGATCGGGCGGAGCTGCCTTCCGGCTCAACGCCGAGTACTCCTCGACAAGCTCGCGCAGCTGTTCGGCGTTCTCACCTGCCTCCTGGGAAAGTTGGTAGAGCTCGTAGGTGCAGGCGCTCAGAGCGGCGCTCACCGCGCCCGCCTCGACAAGGATTTTCGCTGCCTTCCCGTACCCGGGGATGAGGGCCATCGCCCAGGTCACGTAGCTCAGGTCACCCAGGAAGCCCGATTGGTCGTCCAGTTTGTTGCGGTGAATTGCGACCTGGTAGGCCTCCCGCTCGATCACAGCCTCTACATTGCGATCCAGCGCGGCCATCGACTCGGTGTGGTCGGCCTGGCGGCGATTTGCCGTTGCGTAGGCCTGAGATCCTGACCCCTGCCACTCTTCCGAAGGGTACGACGACGCCACAGTTTCGCCGGCGTGCGTGAACCGTGCCGAACCTTGCCCGAACGCCTCGCCCCGTTCAGGGTCGCCCCAGCCAGTAGTCAGACGCATGCCCCCGATCAGCACCTGCCCGGCTTTCAGGATCGGGGAACCGAACGCACTCTTGATCGGTTTCCCGGATCCTCCCTGAGTGCCAGGGGGCGGTGACTGCGAGATGGGGCTGTGGGGCGCTGCCAGGAGCCCCCTGTGACTCCCAGTGAAGCTATTGAAGACTTTGCCGGCGTCCTCAGCGCCATCGAACACACCCATGCGGTCACCTCCTTCCTCGTGGCAGCGTACCAGCGGAAAAACTCCCTCCTGGCAGTAATTCAGGGGGCCCAGGCCGCTGTGACCAGGTCTGCCGCAGCTCACTTCACCCGCTGTGCACTCGGCCCCTGAACTGTAGATACACCTGATCGGGCGCATCCTTCGCTGCACCGCGGCGCTGTTTGCCGCCGTCCGCCGCTGCGCTCGCAGTGAAGCTGATTGACCCGTCGCGCTGTCGCCGACATCACACTCACCGACGTTTCCTGGCTGCTGATGTGAACCTGCTGATAGTTTGCTGGGGGTTCTGGCCAGCTAGCCTGGCGGATGCTGACTGCCAGGAACTGCCCGAGTCCCATCCAGAGGAGACGCTCTGTGACCGATCGCGATGGCGCATTGCGGCGACAACCGGAAGGCTCGCAGCAGCACCCCGGCCCGCCCGGCGGCAACCCCTGGCCGCCCGCGCCGTCTCAGGGACCCCCCGCCGCCATTAGGCCGCAGTCCTATGCAGACCTCATACGTGCCGACGAACTCGTGCCAATCCGCAAGCGCACTGCCAAGCGGGGATGGCGGCTGGCGGTGTACAAGGGCACCTTCGGGTTGGTTAACCTCGGCCCGTCAGCGCAGGAGCGTCGCCAGGCCGAGCTGGAAAGCCAGATCCGTGGCCCACTGCGCGGACACTTCAAGATCGGTGTGATGGGTAAGGGCGGCGCCGGCAAGACCACTATGTCGGCCTGCATTGGATCGGTGCTCGCTGAGCTGCGGCAGGACGATCGCGTGATCGCTATCGACGCCGATACCGCGTTCGGCAAGCTTGGAGCGCGGGTTGACCCGACGGCACAGGGCTCGTTCTGGGAGCTGGCCGCCGACGAGCACCTGGAGACCTTCGCCGACATCCGCAACCGGGTCGGCCACAATGAGGCCGGACTGTTCGTGCTGGCCGGCGAAGCGACACCTGCGCGGCGGAGGGTGCTGGATCCGGCTATCTATCGCGAGGCGACCGCCCGTCTCGATCGACACTTCACGATCTCCGTCGTTGACTGCAGCTCGACGGTGGATACTCCGGTCACCGAGGATGTGCTTCGCGACTTGGACGCACTAGTAGTGGTGTCCACGCCGTGGGTGGACGGTGCGGCGGCAGCTGGACAGACGTTGGACTGGCTGGCTGCCCGTGGGTTGACCGACCTGCTGCGGCGCGTGATTGTGGTCCTCAACGACTCAGATGGTCACGCCGACAAACGAGTCAAGACCATTCTCGCGCAGCAGTTTTCGAGTCAGGGCCAGCTCGTGGTTGAGGTGCCGTTCGATGGGCAACTGCGCCCGGGCGGCGTCATCGACGGGACGAAAGATATCTCGCGTGCCGCTCGTCGACAGTTTCTCGAGATCTGTGCTGCGCTGTCCGGTTACTTCCCGACCCAGGGCGACCGGGCGCGCGGAGGGTTCTGAGCCCGGAGCTCAGAAGATCTGGGCGACCAGCTCCTCGATGGCCGCGGCCTCGGCGCTAGAAACCCGCTCTTCGGCCTCGGCCTGCCGGATCGCACGCTCGGAAACCCCTGCGGCCTGTGCGGTTTCGAGCAGCGTCAGATTCGTCGCCCGCCGCGCGGAATACAACCGTTGCCCAAGCGTGGCATGCGGTGCGCCGGCTGCCCGGACCATCAGATCGTCGTAATGTCTGCGTACGGTGCTGAGCGCCTTGATCAGTGTCGGCGTCAGTCGGCCGATCCGCGCTGCTCGCGCTGCCACGGCTTCGAGCTGTCGCAGATCCGACAGAACCGCTGTCACGCGGGGAGTGAAGGCGGGGTCATCGGCGGGTGGCAGGGATGTGATCGTTGAGCTGACTGTGCCGACGGCGGTGACGACCGCCTGAGCGATCAACGGCACCTCATCGCTGCTCGTGTCCGACGACGTCGTTGTCGCGAGATCACCCTGCTGCGAGTGTTCGCCCTTGCGCAGCCTCGTGATTGTCCCCGGTGGCCAGCGCAGCACTTCCTCGAGCTTTGCCCTAGTGCGTTCCCTGGGCCAACTTCGGCCCTTTTCGAAGGCGATCAACGCACCGGCATTGATGATCCCGTCGGCGGCAAGGCTGCGTTGGCTGATGTCGAGTTCGCGCCGCCGGGCGGCTGCCGCAGCCCCGGCCCGGACCATTCCGGGGTCCGGCACGTCGGTCGATTCATCGATCGACGCCGCGTTGGTCATCTACCCGGATTCCTCGTGCTGTCTGGTTCGAATCGGCGCGAACCTAGCCTTGCGGGGCCTGGTGTGGCTGCCCGCCTCAGTTCGGCACAACGCCCTGGTTCCGTGTCAAAGCTACACCTTTTCGAGCATCAGAACTGCATCGACGCAACGGAATTTTCATACCAGTTTGTGAGTGCGTCGATCTGATAAAAGGCGAGTTCAAACACCACGACGTGCGGCCATAGAGGCTCACATCGCGTCCGTGGCTGTGTACCAGGGACCCCATTCTGTTGCATCAACTGTTGCAACGCTACGGTTAGTCCGCTACGGTTGCGGGCGCGGCGGCTAATTCGCCGCCCGCGCACAGAGGAGCGACACTGATGAACGCATTTCTGCTTGACGAAACACCGGTCGGTGCGTGCACCAGAGAACCCGAGCGGTGGACCACCACCGCCGACGACGAGGCGAAGACCATCTGCCGGTCGTGCCCACGCCGGTGGGTGTGCGCACGGGATGCGTGCGAACTGCCCCGTGCTGAAGGGCTGTGGGCCGGAATCTACGTACCCGAGGCGGGACGTGGACGGACGTTTGCTCTGCGGCAACTCAAGTCATTGGCCGAACGCAACGGCTACCCGGTGCGGCAACGCCGCGTCTGCTACGCCGAGAGCGCCTGACGCCCAGCCCGTCCGCCGCCGGCTCTCGGGGGGTCGGCGGCGGACAAAGCCGAACGGGTCACGCTGGTGCTGGCACGCTGCGACACTGGTTGCCTCCGTCAAGCTTGGCCGCTTCCATCGCTGCCTCCACCCGGGCTCTCAGGGTCGACTCCGACTCGCCGGGAACTGCCAGGGTGGCGCCAATACTTAGCGTGGCGTGGATCGTCACGCCCGAGTGGCGGATCGGTTCTTCAGCGCGGCCACGAATCTTCTCCGCGACCAGAGCGACATTGTCGAGACTGTGGACGCCTGGAAGGAGGACTAATGCCGTGTCCCAGCCGATGCGCCCAACGGCGTCACCTTGGCGTACGCTCTGTCGGATCCGCATGGCCAGGGTGGCGAGCACGATGTTGCTGTAGGCCGATCCCCAGGTTTCGTCGATCGTGTAGAAATCGTCTATGCCACATAACAAGACACCTAGATGAGGTCCGTGAACTCGGGGTCCTTGTAGGGCGAACTTGAGGTTTTCAAGCGTCTCAGGAATGGTCGTCAATCCGGTGAGGCCTTCGCGGGAGCGTGTTCGCAGTAGATCGATTTCGAATTCGGACAAACTGGTGAGGATGTCGAAGAACATTTTGCCCATCGGTTGGGCGGGGTCGTACAGCTGCCCGCCCAGCGACAATGAGACGCCGCGCTTGGCGAGATCTTCGCCGATGGCGCAAGCATCGGGTACCGAACGGGCAAGCCTGTCCAGCTTCGGCGCCACCAGGGTGTCTCCCTTGCCCACTGCGCCGAGCGCCTGATCCAAACCTGGCCGCTCCGTGTCCGTGCCGGTCAGCTCCTGGTCGTAGTAGATGTGGTTCTCGGCGACACCGAGTTCGCGAAGCTGCCCTTGCTGCTCGACAAGATCTTGGGGGTCCTTCGAGCAGCGCGTGTATCCCACGAGTGTGCCAGCATTGCTCACGATCCAAACGTAGTGGATGGCGTGCAGATCCAGCTCTTGATGCCCGGCGTGTGTCTCATTGATGGTGAGAGCGCTCAGAGCCAGGCACCACATGGTTGACCCCGCAGCCCCAACGCACGAACCGCCTCTGAGCAGGGATTACGCAATACCTAATTGCGACCTATTGTCTTGTCTTGTCGAAGACAAGAGCCACACTGGGACAAGGGGCCGGCGCTGCCCCCGGGGAAGCGCATCGTGGTGTGCGCTGTTCGTGAAACAGGGGATGCCTGAACCATGAGTTGGTGGTTGATGGTTGGGTGAGTTGATCGGGCGAAGTGCACACCCGCATGGGTAGGAGAGGTGAAAAGGGACCATCGCAGATCAACCGCTGGACACATCCACTCGACTCGCCGCCGAACGCACACGCCTGGCGTCCGAGCGGACGCTGATGGCGTGGATCCGCACGAGCACCTCGTTGATCGCTTTCGGTTTCACGATTTTCAAGTTCTTTCAATATCTTTCAACGGAGGATCACCACCGCCAACCGGTCGTGAGCCCCTGGGTAGTCGGAATGCTCATGATCCTCATGGGCGTTGCGGCCCTCGCTCTGGCCTGGCTGCAGCATCGTCAGGAGATGAAGACGCTGGAGGCAATGATCGGCCCCATGCCGTATTCGATTGCCGGGGTCATGGCCGGCTTGATCGCCTGCCTGGGTCTCGTCGCATTCGTCGTGGTGATCTTGCGGCTTTAGCGTGCAGATGAACCGTCTCTGGTGGTCCGAAGACTCTGATGTGCAGTTGCCCGGCAACCCTCGATCCATACACCCAATGTGGTGTCAGATTCGAATCAGCGCATCGGGGCCTACCGGTAATCGAATCCGCAAGGCAGACGATGCCGGCGAATGATGAACTGGTGAGCACAGTGACGACGTCGACAGGAGATGACATGGGCGCAGGCATCGCACGTGGACCAATCAAAGTGCTGGTAGTCATCACCTATCTAGCGATGATCACGGTGAACGTCCTTGCTAATGCCCTGCCGCTGAACGGCAGACGCACCGGCGAGGTGTCGGAGGCCTACCAGAACCTGTTCACTCCCGCGGGTGTGACGTTCTCGATCTGGGGCGTGATCTACCTGCTGCTAGGCCTGCACGTCCTCTACCAGCTCGGCTTGTTTCGCGGTCCGCAGCCAGAGGGTGAGCGCACTGCACTGTTGAACCAGGTCGGCCTGCTGTTTTCGGTGTCCTCCGTCGCCAATACCGCCTGGGTTTTCTCCTGGCATTACGGGATGATCGCGCTGTCGGCCGTGCTTATCGCCGTGATCCTGGTATCCCTGGTTCTGATCACTAACAGTTTACGGTTGGCAAACCTCACGGCGCGCGAACGGTGGTTCGTGAGTGTGCCGTTCAGCGTGTACTTCGGGTGGACGACGGTGGCGACCGTCGCGAACATCACCGTGCTGTTGGTCTACTTGAACTGGGACGGCTTCGGCCTGGCCGACTCAACGTGGGCCGCGATCATCGTCGTGGTAGCGATGGTGATTGGGGCGTATACGGCGTTGCGCAACCGCGACGTCGCGTACGGCTTGGTGTTCATCTGGGCATACGGCGGCATCCTGCTCCGTCATACATCCACCGACGGACTGGACGGACGCTACCCAATTGTCATCTGGGCGGTAGCCGCATCGTTGTTGGTCTTCGTCGCTGTCGAGACCGTTGTTCTGCGACAGAATAGATCTGCCGTCGAGCAGTGATCTGGCCATTTCGTTGCTGCTTGCGAGGGCTTCCGGTAGTGACCACGATGTGCGTTTAGCTGGATGGCCGACGGTTATCAGGACTCTCAAGTGCCTACGAACTACTGACGGGCGAACTACTGACGGGTTCCTTACAGATCTGAGGAGGTTGCGCTTCTGTATTTCTATTCGACCGTGACTCGGTTAGCGTGTGCTGCGATCTACTCAGGAGGTAGTTTCCGATGGTCGAGGGGCGTGCGCGGTGGTGTGCGGTCTTGGTTTTCGTCGGCCTCGGCGCTGCCGTGTTCACAGGGGCGGGGGTCGCTGCGGCCGACGCGGATGCCTCAGGCAGTGCCGATTCGAGCGGGCGATCAGCAGGGAACGAATCCAGCGAATCGCGGGCTCAGCCGACCAGGGCAACGGATGGCAACGACACCTCTACAGATTCGTCTCTGACCGAGCATTCGGGTGCAGAGTCGTCAGCCGCTGTTCGATCCGGCTCCCGAAACTCGCGTGACACCAACCGGGTGAGCACCCTCCAACGGCGGGATGCCGCGGACGATAGTGCCGC
>JAHZKD010000277.1 GCA_022600605.1 Actinomycetes bacterium | reverse complement strand
GGTCGTGACAGTACATCTCTACACCGACAGCACCTACGTTCGGAACGGCATCACCAAATGGGTCCACGGCTGGGAGCGCAACGGCTGGCGGACCGCCACGAAGCAGCCGGTGAAGAATGTTGACCTCTGGAAACGCCTGCAGGATGCCTGCGCACGGCACCAGGTCGAAAGGTTATGGGTGAAAGGGCATTCGGGCGTAGCAGACAACGAATTGGCTGACGAACTGGCCACCCAGGGTATGCAGGAAGCGATCGAGGCCTCCGGATGATTCTGGCCGTGGGCTGTCAACAACGCCCGAGCCGCAAGCCCCGAGCCCCGAGCCCCGAGCCCCGAGCCCCGAGCGCTCCTATTCCCAACTGACCCCGTCGGGCATCTTGTCGGTACGCAAACCGCGCCAGCTCGGTTGGCGCAGTCGACCCTCGGCGGTGCGCTCGCTGTAACGGACCTCCCCCACCAACTCCGGACGCACGAATGTCACCCCCATGGAATCTTGCTTCGGAAGTGCTGCGACAAAGGGTGATTCGTCGGTCTGCAGCGGCGCGAGTGTCGTCCTGAGCTTGGCGAGTTCCTTGTCGGTGAAGCCGGTTCCCACCCGTCCGACGAACTGCAAGCCGCCCTCGCCGGGGATGCCGAGCATCAATGCACCGATCCTGCTGGTGCGACCACCGGTCCCCTTGCGCCAGCCGCCGATCACCACCTCTTGGGTGTTCCAGATTTTTTCCTTGATCCACGACGACGACCGGCGGCCCGGCAGGTATGTAGAGTCCCGTTTCTTGGCGACGACCCCTTCCCACCCTCTGGCTTTTGCCACCTTGAGCGCCGCGGGTCCGTCGCCATCGATCAGATCCGGCACGGTCAAGCCGCCACTTCGAGCGAGCGCCTCAAGCAGCCGCCGGCGGTCAGAGTACTTGGCTCGTAACAACGATCGGCCGTCGAGGTTGAGGATGTCGAAGGCCCAGAATTCCAGCCGGGTCGAGCGAGCACGGTTCTGCATATCAGCGAAACTGGGGACACCTGACTCGTCGAGCGCCACCGCTTCACCGTCGAGGATCACGTGGTGGTCTGCCAGATCAGCTGCCAGCGCCTTCAGTTGTGGGTACTCGTCAGTGACGTCGCGTCCCCGTCGTGAACGCAGGGTGAGCGTGCCACGGTCTGCTTCGACGAGCAAACGATAGCCGTCCCATTTGCCCTCGAAGGCCCACTGCGCACTCTCAAGTCGTGTAACCGAGCCCTCGGTTGCCAACATCGGTGCGAGATCCGCTGCGGTTGGGCGTGTCTGGTCCTTCATCCGGTGCGCGAGCCAGTTCTTGCCCTCTGTCTGGATTAGCGCGTAACGGCCCTGGATTTTCGTGCCGTGCAGCCTGACGATCACCTCTCCGCCCGTGTCCGGCCCGTCCGGGGGATTGTCGTTGAACTTCTCGGTCTCATAGGTGCCGGTGTCCCACACCTCGACGTCTCCACCCCCGTACTCACCCTTGGGGATCTCCCCGGCGAAAGTGAGATACTCCATCGGATGGTCTTCGGTGTGGATGGCAAGACGGTTCACCGCCGGCGTATCGGGCAGGTTCTTCGGCACTGCCCAACTCACTAGCACACCGTCGCGTTCCAGCCGGAAGTCGTAATGAAGTCGCCGGGCGTGGTGTTCCTGAATCACGAACTTGTCGTTGCCACCAACGCGCGGCGCTCCCCCGGGAATCGGCTCCGGCGTCTTGGCGGTATCGCGCATGCTGCGGTACATCGTCAAGCGGTCCGCGACCGGGAACGCGTCGTCTAGATCGGCGAGTAGATCACCGTCGGAGTCCAACCGGTCGAGCACCTCGTCCAAAGTCAGTTGCCGTAACTCCGGATCGGCGATCTCCTCCCAGGTACGTGGCGCAGCCACGGTCGGATGCTCCTGTCCTCTAAGGGAATACGGGGCAATCGTGGTCTTGTTGGGATTGTTCTGACTCCAGTCCACAAACACCTTGCCCACGCGCAGACTCTTGGTCATCGTCGCGGTGACTTGCGCTGGCATCGCCTGCGTCAGCTGTTGGGCCACCCTCTTGGCCAGCACCGACGCACCCCGCGAGCTGATCGGATCCGTTAGCGGAACATACAGATGCAGCCCCTTGCTTCCGCTGGTCAGCGGGAAGGCCGACAGGCCGATGTCAGAGATCAGGTCGCGAATCTCATGGGCCACCCGGCCGAGCTGCCTCATGCTCACGCCGTCGCCGGGATCAAGGTCGAACACGATGCGGGTTGCGGGACCCTGCGCGGCGCCCACGCCATCCGCGGCATCCAGAAACCGCCACTGCGGCACATGCACTTCCAGGGCGGCCTGCTGAGCGATCCACGCCAACCCCTCCACCGTGTCGATGACCGGATAAGTGGTGGTTCCCGACCTGTGAACAATGGCGCGGCGCAACAACCAGTCCGGAGCCGAGGAAGCCAACTGCTTCTCGAAGAACGATGCTTCCTCGACGCCGTTGGGCCAACGCTTGCGTGTCGCCGGCCGGCCCGCGATATGGGGCAGCATCGCTTCGGCAACCTTGAGGTAATAGTCGAAGACTTCCGCTTTGGTAGTACCTGTGGACGGGTACAGCACCTTATCCGGGTTCGTCAGCGTCACCCGCCCGTAGCGATCCACCAGTCCACGTTATAAGGCCTGCAGGCCTTACGGGCGCCGGTACCGTCGGCACGGTGAGGGCACTGGTCATCGGCGAGGCGTTGATTGACATCGTGGAGCGGGAAGTTGGGGCAGTCACTGAGCATGTCGGCGGCAGTCCTCTCAATGTTGCAGTCGGATTGGCGCGACTCGGCCGAGCCACCGACTTTCTGACCCACATCGGCAACGATGCCCACGGGCGGCAGATCCGCGAGTATGCGAACTCCGCAGGGGTGCAACTTGTTCCGGGAAGTCAAGTCGCTAGGCACACACCCACTGCACGGGCTGCGCTCGACGCCGAAGGCTCGGCGTCCTACACCTTCGACATCGACTGGCAGTTGACGGGTACCCCGCAGGTAGCGCCGCCGCTGATCGTGCACACTGGCTCGATCGCGAGTGTGCTCGAACCTGGTTGTCTGGCGACCGCTTCCCTGGTCGACACGTATCGCCTCGGGGCGACGTGCACGTTCGATCCGAATATTCGCCCGGTATCGATCGCGGATGCCAATACCGCCCGCGCCCGCATCGACCGGATGGTAGAACGCGCGGATGTGGTCAAGGCCAGCCACGAGGATCTGCGCTGGCTCGACCCGACGCGGACACCGGAGCAGATTGCGGCCTCGTGGCTGGCGTTGGGCCCGTCGATCGTCGTGGTGACGATGGGCGGCGACGGAGCGCTGGCGTGGTGCGCTTCCGGAGCCCTGCGGGTACCAGCATTCAGTGTGGACGTCGTGGATACCCTGGGCGCCGGCGACGCATTCATGACTGGCTTGATCGACTCTCTGTGGTCACTGGACTTGCTGGGAGCCGCCCGCCGCGCACGACTTGCCGCGATCACGCTAGACACCCTGACAGGGGTCATGCGCGCGGCCTCGCTGGCCGCCGCGCTGACGGTGTCGCGCGCCGGAGCCGACCTGCCTGATCGCGCCAGCCGCGATGCGGCAGCGTCATCGGCCATACTGGACTGATGCGATCCATCTGGAAGGGTTCGATCGCCTTCGGCCTGGTCAACGTACCGGTCAAGGTCTACAGCGCCACCGAGGACCACGACATCAGATTCCACCAGGTCCACGCCAAGGACAGCGGCCGTATCCGATACAAGCGGGTGTGCGAGATCTGCGGTGAGATCGTCGAGTATCGCGACATCACACGGGCCTACGAATCCGATGACGGCCAGACCGTGATCGTCACCGACGATGACATATCAACTCTGCCCGAGGAGCGCAGCCGCGAGATCGAGGTGCTCGAGTTCGTGCCGGCCGGCGACATCGACCCGATGATGTACGACAAATGTTACTTCCTCGAGCCAGAGAGCAAGTCAACGAAATCCTATGTGCTGCTGGCAAAGACGCTAATGGAGACCGACCGGGTCGCCATCGTTACCTTCGCCCTGCGCAACAAGACCAGGCTGGCAGCGTTGCGAGTCAAGGACTTCAGCAAGCGCGATGTCATGATGATCCACACGCTGTTGTGGCCTGATGAGATCCGTGATCCCGACTTTCCGGTGCTGGACAAGGAAGTTGATGTGAAGCCCGCTGAGCTGAAGATGGCCAGCCAGGTCGTCGACTCAATGACCGACGACTTCAACCCGGACCGCTACCACGACGATTACCAAGAGCACCTACGGGAGCTCATTGAGGCCAAGCTCGAAGGCGGCGAGGCGTTCGCCTCCGGAGAGGGACCCCAGGAGCTCGACGCGACCGAGGACGTTTCCGACTTGCTCGCCAAGCTTGAGGCCAGCGTGCAGGCACGCAGGGAGCAGCGCGTCCCCGCGACGGCGGCGGCCAAGAAGTCGGCGAAGAAGGTGTCCAGGAGGGCGGGTGCCGGGAAAGCGCCGGCCGAGAAGAGCTAGCGGTTAGAACGCGTTCCAGAACCCCTCTATGCCCTGCGCGCATGCCTTGCTACCGTGAGCCGCGGGAGGGGAGAGAGGAACACTTGATTCTCGAAATGTTCCGGCTCGACGACCGGGTGGCAGTAGTGACCGGAGCGGGCAGGGGCCTGGGCGCCGCCATCGCCCTCGGGTTCGCCGAAGCCGGTGCTGACGTGGTGATCGCCGCTCGTACCAGGTCACAGCTAGAGGAGGTCGCCGCTCGGATCGGTGACGCCGGCCGACGCGCCCATGTCATCGTGGCCGACCTAGCGCGTCCCGATGACGCAGCCCGGTTGGCAGCCGAGGCCGTCGAAGCTTTCGGAAAACTAGACATCGTCGTCAACAACGTCGGCGGCACCATGCCCAACGCCCTGTTGAGCACCTCGACGAAAGATCTGAAGGACGCCTTCACCTTCAACGTCGCCACCGCGCATGCACTGACCACGGCGGCGGCGCCACTGATGTTGGAGCACTCCGGGGGCGGGAACGTCATCAACATCACCTCGACGATGGGGCGGCTCGCCGGACGCGGTTTCGCCGCGTACGGCACCGCGAAAGCCGCACTCGCGCATTACACGCGACTATCGGCACTGGACCTCGCGCCCCGCATCAGGGTGAACGCAATCGCTCCGGGATCGATTCTCACCTCGGCACTCGACATCGTGGCCAACAACGATGCCCTACGCACCCCGATGGAACAGGCCACACCATTGCGAAGGCTCGGTGACCCGCTCGACATCGCCGCCGCTGCGGTCTATCTCGCCTCACCAGCGGCAAGTTACCTAACCGGAAAGACGCTTGAGGTCGACGGCGGGATTACATTCCCGAACCTCGACCTCCCGATTCCCGATCTGTGAGGAAACCATCATGGCCAGCCCCAACCCCATCCCTGTCGCCGCTATCGGCACCGGAAACGTCGGCACGCACGCGCTGACTCAGTTGATCACCGACCCTCGATTTGAGCTCACCGCGGTGTGGGTTTCCTCGGATTCCAAGGCCGGCAAGGACGCCGCAGAGCTTGCCGGACTTCTGGATTCGAGCGGAGAAACGGGCAGCGGGGAAATTGGGGAAACAGGCAGCGGGGAAACAGGCGAAACAGGCAGCGGCGAAACAGGCAGCGGGGAAACAGGCATTGTGGCGACCACCGATCTCGACGCCGTCCTGGCCACCAGCCCCGTGTGCGCCGTCTATACCGCGATGGCCGACAACCGGCTGCCGGAGGCACTTGAGGACTACCGGCGGATCTTGGCCGCCGGGGTCAACGTAGTCGGCAGCAGCGCGGTGTTTCTGCAGTATCCGTGGCAGGTGCTGCCCGACGAACTCATCGCGCCCATCGAGAATGCCGCGAAAGAGGGATCTTCGACCATATTTGTCAATGGAATCGACCCCGGCTTCGCCAACGACTTGCTGCCATTAGCGCTGGCCGGGACATGCCAGAGCATCCAGCAGATCCGCTGTATGGAGATCATCAACTACGACACCTACGACAGCGCGACGGTGATGTTCGATGTCATGGGTTTCGGTGGGAGCATTGACGACACACCGATGCTGCTGCAGCCCGGAGTGCTGAGTCTGGCGTGGGGTTCGGTAGTCCGGCAGCTGGCCGCCGGCCTAAGCATCGAACTCGACGAGGTCACCGAGACCCACGTCCGCGTCCCCGCTTCAGAAGATTTCGACATCGCCGCCGGCCGCATCGACAAGGGCACAACCGCCGCGATGCGGTTCGAAGTGCGCGGGTTGAAGGATGGCGAAGTCGCGGTCGTGCTCGAACACGTCACCCGGCTGCGCGACGATCTGTGTCCCGACTGGCCGCGACCCGCTCAGCCCGGCGGCTCCTATCGGATCGAAATCACCGGCGAACCCTCGTATGCCCTCGATCTGTGCCTGAGCAGTCCCAACGGCGATCACAACCATGCTGGCCTGGTGGCTACGGCGGCCCGAGTGGTGAACGCGATTCCCGCTGTGGTTGCCGCCGAGCCTGGAATCGTAACGTCGTTGGAACTTCCTCCGATAAGTGGCAGAGGTCTATATGCTAGTAGTAATCCCAACGCAAGGATTTGAGATGAAAACTTCACTGACCACCACTTTTGCCGCCTTTCTCGTAGCTGGCGGCGCCTCCATCGCGATCGCCGCAGCACCCGTCGGGCTCGCTAACCCTCCGCTCATACCGGCCTGCGAGGAGACCGAAGCAGGCGGCGGACGGCAGGGCGGCGGGGCCACGCTGTGTGAGACACCCGGCAACGCCCAACTCGACGCCCGACCAAGCGTGCTTGCCCAAGGAGCCATGGGCGGCATGGGCGGCTTTGGCATGATCTAGGCCAGGTCATCATCACCCGGAAGGAATTGACATGAAAACTCCACTGACCACCCTTGCCGCGCTCCTGGCCGCTGGCGGCGCCTCCATCGCGATCGCCGCAGCACCCACCGCGCTCGCTAACCCCCCGCTCATACCAGCCTGCGAGGAGACCGAAGCAGGCGGCGGATTCGAGGGCGGTGACGCCACACTGTGCGAGACACCC
>JAHZKD010000276.1 GCA_022600605.1 Actinomycetes bacterium | reverse complement strand
GTGAGGTAGGTGACCGCGACGACAGCGACCGCGGCGAGGGCTATCCCGGATAGCGTAAACCGTCGGTGGTGGCCTGCTTTGACGGCGCCGACGATTCCGCGGCTGATGGAGCTGATCACCTCGGCGGCTCCTGTCCTGAAGGCGCCGAAGGCGCTGGAGGCGGTCCGGGGGGCGGACCATGCTCGGCCGGCGAGGGCGGAAGGGGAGCCCCGGCCGGCGCCCATTGGGTCTGACCCATCGGGCTGTCCGGCCCCTGTCCGACGACGCGCTCCTGCAGTCGCCACAACACGTATTTGACCGAGCCTGCCATGAGTGCCCAGTCGCCGCGCTTGGGGCCGTGGAAGGCCGGATCCCCCTTGAAGCCGATATCCGGAATCGACCCGAGGATCAACCGGTCGATATTCGCGGTGAGGTTCACTGCCGATCCCGAGGTGGATTTCACCAATACCGGAATCAATCGGTTGAGGGCGGCCAGGCTGGTGTCCGGACTCAGCGCGACATCGTTCCAGGCCCGCGAGAGGGTGTTCATATCCCCGATGATGCTGCGACCGCTGTCGTCGGTGCGGGCGATGGCCGGGAACCTGCCCAGCTGACGGGTGGTGGCGCCCAGTTGCTGGACAACATCGACTATCTGATTGGTGTTGGCGGCCAGCACATCGGTCGCCGGCCCCATGGCCTCCAAGATCTCCGTCAGCGCCGGGTTCTTCTCGTCGAGCCGATCGGCGAGGGCCGACGTTTCGGTCAGAGCTGCTTCGATGTCGGCCGACCGCGCGTTGAGCTTCCCCAGCACTTCATCGGTGAGGTTCATCAGGTTGCTCATCGCCTCGCCCTGGTCGCCGGTCGCCTTCCCCGCGCCGTTGATCAGGTTGGTGAGATTTCGCACCGTGCCGCCGTTGACGACGATCGCCGCCGCGGTCAGTACCCCCTCCACGGTGGCCGCCTCCGAGGTGTGGTCCTCGCCGATGGTGTCGCCGTCTTTCAGCAGTGGGGCGTCCGGGGTCGCCGGGACCGGTGGATTGATGGCGATGAACACGTCACCGAGCGGTGTTGCCGACCGCAGCTCGATGGTGCTGTCGGCCGGGATCTGGACGCCGTCTTTGATTTCAATCTCGGCCACCGCGGTGTAGTTCTTTGCGACAAGGGATCTCAGTGTGCCGACATCGGCGCCGGAAAGTTTGACTCTGGCCTCGGCGGGCAGGTTCAGCGCGTTGTCGAATACCGCGGTGATCGTGTATCCGCCGCCGGCGCCCACACCGGGGGCCGGCAGCGGCAAATCCCCCAGCCCGAGAGAGCAGCCTGTGGTGACCATCGCAGCGGTAGCTGCTGTCGCAAACGCGAGTTTCATGCGTTGGGTCTTCATCACTGTCCCATCGCCGAGAGACCGTCGAGCATGTAGGTGAGACCGAAGTCCGGCCCGTAATCTTGTAACGTTCCTGTGCTGCAACCTAATTGACGGAGATGCATCAGATTGCAGACCTCTTTCGCGCTCTGCGAGTCGACGAGGATCTTGTCGGTGAGGGCGTGAACCCGCAGGGCGCCATTGTCCCGGTCGATGGCGTTGTAGAGGTTCTCCACCGTCAGCGGCGCGACGTCCAGGATCTCAGCCATCTCGCGCTGGCGGTCGGCGATGACCCCCGCAGCCGTATCGCTGTTGAGCACAGTTTGCTTGAGAGTATCCCGGTTGGCTTCGATCAGAGCGGTTGCCTGAGTGACGATCTCGTTGAGCTTGCGCCCGGTCGCACCGGTGCCGAAATTCTCATCGGCCAGTATCTGAGTGAGCTGGCGCGTTGTCGAACCGAACTGCCGCAACTTGGCGTCGTTTTGGGCGGCAGCACTCATCAACGGCTCGAGGTCGGTAATGATTGTGGTCAACTGGTCGCCGGTCACCTCGCCACCATCGGAACTCAGTCGCAGCGCGTCGGAGAGCTCACCGAGGGCGGACTTGATTCTCTCGCCGTTTCCGTCGGTGGTTTCGGCCGCGGCAGTGACCAGATCGGCGATCGGCCCCCCGCCCTTGCCGTCGCCTGCCAGCGACTTGGAAAGCTTGTCGAGCATGTCGATCACTCGGTCGAATGCGATCGGTGTCCTGGTTCTCGGCAGGCCGATCGTGTCGTGGTTCCGCAACGTCGGCCCGCCGCTGTACGGGGGCGTCAATTCGATCTGCCGGTCGGTCAGAATCGACGTGTTGATGGTCACGGCGTGCACGTCGGCGGGAACCTTCACCTTTTTCTCGACAGTGAACTCGACCTCGACGTAGCTGCCTTTCGGGGTGATCTTGGTGACTTTGCCCACCGGCATCCCGACCACCGCCACAACGTTATCGAGATACAAACCCGCCGCGTCGGTGAATTGGGCGGTCACGGTGATCGAATTGGTCCGAGACTTCACGACGTACCCGACCACGCCGACGACGGCAGCCGCCAAGACAGCGAGTACGACCGCCACGACGACGGTTCTGCGGGTGCCGGCGTTCATTTGCAGTCCTTGTAGTACTCGAGCATGTTGAATTGATCGGCGCGGCCACTGATCGCGCACATCCACGAGTCAACCGCGAGTCCGTTGGGGATGAAGAACTCAAGGGCCGGTGCGTACCCCGTGGCGTTCGTCAGGCCGCGGAGTGTGATGGGTGCGACCTGAAGCAGATTGCTGACCAGTTCCTCGTTGTGTCCGATCATGTCGGTGAGCTCGCGGATATCGGTGAGCATGTCGTCGAGCATCTGCCGGTCCTTGACCACAATGTTGTCCAGCGTGTTGGTCAGATTGGTCAGCGCCGCCAGCATGGAGCGGAACGTGGCCTGACTGGCTACGAACTCGCCGAGTAAGCTCTGTCCCTCATCGATGAGGACTCCCACCTGAGCCTGCTGACCGCGCAAGGTGTTGGCCACCCGTTCGGTGCTCGCCAACAAGGTGCCGAGCTGATCCCGCCGCTTGGCGATAACGGACGACAGCTTGCGAATGTTGTCCATGGACTGCGGAACGATTTCGGGCAACCCGTCGACCTGTTTGCCCAGAACGGCCAGCGAATCGCCCAACTGGTCGGAGTCCAGTTGACTCAGCATCACCGAGGAGTCGCCCAGCAGTTCCTGCAGATCGTAGGGAACTTCGGTATGGGCCAGGTTGATCGTGTTGTCCGGAATCGAACCAGCGCCGGCGGGCATCAGCGCCAGGTAGCGGCCTCCGAGGAAGGTCTGGAGTTGGATGGAGGCTCTGGTGTCCTTGCCCAACTTGACGTCGTCGCGGACCGTCAACTCGACCTCGACGTGACTGTCGACGAGCGACACGCTGCGGACGGTCCCGACCTCGATGCCGGCGACGGTGACGATGTTGCCCGGTTTGAGCGACGCAGCCTGGGCGAACTCCGCTGTGTAGTCCGTTTCGCCGATGCCGAGAGACTTCACACCGACCGCCACTGCGACGAGGGCCGCGATCACCGCGAGCGCCGTGAACCCGAGCCACGTCGCGTTGTAGTCCTCCGCCCGACGGTCCCGGAAGCGCTGGATCAGCGATATCTTGGCGCCGCTGTTCGGCGCTGTTTCGTCAGCCATTGGACATGTTCCTGCATTTCGGCGTATGCCACCCTTGGTTCTCGTTGAGGAGGGGGAGAGCGTTGCCCGGGGTTGCCGCGTTGACGACGTATTGGGTGACGTCGTTGAGTCCGGGGAAGAAACCCAGGGCGTTGAGGTCGCACGCGTAGGCGTTGGCGTAGCTGCCGTCACCGGTGGATCGGGCAAGCCCCTTGAGTAACAGCGGCAGGTTGAGTCCGGCGAACGCTACCTGAGGTTCGATGCTTACCATGTGCGCTGCGAAACCGGGCTGCCGGTTGATCAGCTCGTTGAATTCGGGGTAGACGTCATCTACAGCCGCGGACAGTCCGCGAGTGACCCGGGCGAGCGAGCCGATCGAGGACTTCAATTCCGGGCGGTGAGCATCGAATTCCGCAACCACTTGACTGGTCTGGGTGATCGTCTGGTCCAGGTTCTCGCTCTGCTCAGCGAGGTTGCCGGTGACCTCGCTGAGGCTGGTGATGGCATCGCCGAGAACCTTGTCGCGTCCGGCCAGGGTCTGGGTGAACTCCGTCGTCTGATCGACCACCTCGGTCAGCGATGCCCGACCGCCCCCGAGGGACTGGATGAGGCCCTGGGTGAGGTCGTTGGCTGCCTTGGTATCGAGCAGCGTGAACATCGGTTCGAAACCGTTGAGCACGGTGCCGACGTCGAACGATGGGTCTGTTCGCTCGACCGGGATCACACTGTTGGGCGGGAGTTGTTCGTGGTTACCTGTCGAACCCATCGACAGTGCTAGATGCCGCTGCCCGATGATGTTCTCGTAGAGCACCGCGGCGTTGGTGTTGCCGTACAGAGCCTGGTCGCTTTGGACGATGAACGACACCTTCGCGACTGTCCCGTCCAGCTCGATGTCCTGGACGCGCCCGACGCGGACACCGGCCATCCGCACGTCGTCGCCTTCGCTCAGTCCGTATACGTCGGTGAAGACCGCCGCATACGGCGTGGTCTGTCCGGCCACCTCGCGGCGCAAGGTGTTGTACACCAGAAACGTCACGGCGATCGCGCTCACCATGAACACGACCAAGATGATCAGCGGTTTGCGCAGGCTCATTTCGGTCCCCCCGAGGATTCTTGTGGGGCGGGCGCTTCGCCGGCGAGATGGGCGGGGACCAGGGAAACCTCGGTGCCCCGGGCAACAGGCCCTAGGAGCAAGCCCGTTACCACCGACGCCGGCTGATCCTGACCGGTGATCAGGCCGAGTTGTTTCAGTTCTTGCGGACTGCCGACGGGGCCGACATTGCCGCCGTAGGAGGCGGGCGCGGCGTACGAGGCGGGCGCGGCGTACGAGGCGGGCGCGGCGTAGGAGGCAGGCGCGGTGTAGGAGGCAGGCGCGGCCTCGGCCGGCAGCGGCGGACCCGAAGGCCGTGACGGAAGCTGCGGATCCGCCACCGGCGCGACCGGCGTGATTGGCCCGAGCGGCGGGCCCGGCGGTGGCTGATCAGCCGGAACCCCAACGGGCAGTGCCGGATTGGGCGGCGGCGGTGCGGGCGGCACCGGCAACCACGGCGGCCACACCATCGGTGCAGGTCCTGGGGGAATGTAGGGCGTGTTATCGGGATTGGCGGTCCCCGGAATCCGATAGGCAGGACCCGTCCACCACGGCAACGGCATGTCCAACTCGACCGGTGGGGTCAGGGGATTGATGAGGGGCGGTCCAACGGCGTGCAGATTTCCCTCGGGGCCTATGACGGTTCCCGGTGGCGGCCCGAGGCCGGGCGGCGGTTGGTAGTTCTGCGGCAGCATCTGCGGGGGCAGCTCGGGCCGCACCGCGATCTCCGGTGCGGTGAAGCAGCTCGGTCCCTTCATCTCGCCGTAGACGGGGCAGTCGGCTCGTGTGTAGGTGTACATCGGTGTGAGCGACAGGTTCGCCCGGATGTTCAACGTATCGAGTTCGGGGTCCCACGCGGTACCGATGAGCTGCTCGGATAGCCGCTTGATCCGGCTGAAGATGGGCACGTAATGGTGTTCCTGCATGGCGAGCACGCCCACCACCGGCGTCAGGTCGTGAGTGATTTGAATCAGCTTGTCGGTGTGGTTGTCGAATGCTTGCCGGGTGACGCCCAACGTGTTCTGCGAACCGGCGACCAAGGAGGTCAGTTCCGCGCGCTTCTCGGCGAAGGTGCGCATCGGCTGGACCGCCTGTTGCAGTGCGTCGACGAGTTCGGGTGCGGTGGCTTGCAAGCCCTGGGCTGCCTCGACCAGGGCAGTGGTCGTCGACGGGCCGGGTTCGGTGGCGACGATGGAGTTGAGTTGGTCGAGCAACCGGGTCATCTGCGCACCGGCGTTGAGTAGTTTGACGCGCCGGTTCTCGGTGGCGGCTCCGACTGCGGCCAGGATGCCCAGGCTGTCGTCGCCGCGTCCCCGGCCTACTGCGGCCAGTACGTCCCGCAACTTGCTGATGGTGGTCTGAAAGAGCACCGTCGACAAATTGGCGTCCTCGGGGATATGCGCACCGCTCTCGATACCGGGGCCGGGGGTGTTGCCCGAGGTAACCGGGTCGACCAGCTGGACTGAAGACACCGCAAACACATTGCTTGGGACCACGCGTGCGGTCACGTTGTTGGGGATGTCCTTGGCGTACCTGGGCTTGAGGTTGATATGGACGAAGTTGGGCTTGCCGTCGATCGCTGGGGCGACGCTGTCTACGCTGCCAACCAGCAATCCGTGGTACTTGACGTCAGAACTCTTGGGTAGGCCGTCGCCGACGTTGACCATGTCGGCAACCACTCGGACGAACTTGTCGAGCCGTCCGGTCGACTTCATCAGCAGCGTTCCGACGGTAAGCGCAATCACCAGCGATACGACGATCCCAGCGACGAGCAACTGTGTGTCGGAGGGGCCGCGTCCGTCCTGATCTAGCGAGTTCCCCATCTAGCCCCCAAACTTGGCGCCGGCATCGACACTCCACATGGCCATGGTGAGCAGCATGTTCGTGATAACCACGACGGTGATCGCCGCCCGCATCGCGTGCCCGGCCGCGATGCCGACACCTTCTGGCCCGCCTTTGGCGTAGAAGCCGTAGTAGCACTGCAGGGTCGAGGCGATCCACACGAATACGACGCATTTGATCACCGAGTAGACGATGTCGGTGCTGGTCAACATCATGGTGAAGTAGTGCAGGTAGGGCCCGGTAGATCCGCCGCTGATGATTCCGGCGACAACTTGGGCCGTGATGTAGGTGGTCGCCAGACACGCCAGGTACAGCGGGATGACGGCGATCACGGCGGACATCAGCCGGGTGGTGACCAGGTACGGGATGGATTGGATCCCCAAGGTGTCGAGGGCGTCGATCTCTTCGGCGATTCGCATGGAGCCCAACTGCGCAGTGAACCGGCAACCGGCCTGCATCGCGAATGCCAACGCCGCCATGATCGGCGCGAGCTCGCGGGTGTTCACCAGAGACGAGAGGATCCCCGTCGCGGGACCCAAGCCGAGCAGGTTGAGGAAGTTGTAGCCCTCGAGAGCGACAAGAGCGCCGGCGGTGACGCCGAGCACCAGCGCCACGCCGATGGTGCCGCCGCCGACCACGATGGAGCCGTTACCCCACGCGATGTCGGAGAGCAGGCGGCGAAATTCCTTCTTGTAGTTCTTGAGCACGATGGGGACGCCGGCTACGACGCGGACGAAGAACATGAGCATGTGACCCAGCCGGATGCCCGAGGTGGCGAATCTCCGATAGGCGCCGACGAACGGCCGAGCGATGGTCGGGACGAACGGGGAAGGCGTCATGTCACAACCCCGTCCTGGGGAAGAGCACGTTGTAGAGCTGGCTGATGGCGACGTTGACCACCATGAGGATCAAGATCGCCTCCACGACCGCGGCGTTGACCGAGTTGGCGACACCGATGGGCCCGCCCTTGGTGGACATGCCCTTCTGGCAGGCGATGATCGCGACTATGCCGCCGTACACCACCGCCTTGACCAGGGCGACGACCATGTCGGCCGGTGTTGCAAAAGAAGCGAACGTCGATACGAAACTGCCCGGTGCGCCGCCCTGGACGTAGACGTTGAACAGGTAGGAGGCCAGGAAGCCGACGAAGGCGATGATCCCGGTGAGTGCGACACCGACCATGATGGCCGCGGCGAATCGGGGTACCACCATGCGGCGGATCACTGAAACGCCCATGACCTCCATGGCGTCGAGCTCATCACGCATCTTGCGGGAACCGAGGTCGGCGGTGACGGCCGACCCCACGGCCGAGGCCATCATGATCGCCGCAACCAGCGAGGCAGCCTGACGGATCACGGCCAGCCCGCTGGCCGCGCCGGCCAGCGACGAGGCACCGACTTGGTTGGCCAGCAGCGCAAACTGGACGGAGAGGGTAACTCCAATCGGCAGCGCCACCAGGATTGTGGGCACCACCGCAGTCCCCGCCATGAAGGCGCCCTGCCGCACAAACTCGCCCCACTGAAACTTGCCGGTGAACAGGTCGAGGAAGAAGTACTGGATGGTGCGTATCGCCAGGACGCATTGGTGCCCGACTGTGGCTAGGGATTCCAGGGGATGCCGCTTGACGTACCCCTTGGACCAATCCTCGATGGCGACCACAGCGTCGTCGCGTGGCTTAGGGTCGGTGGGCGGCAGTTCCCGCTCGATGGTCATTGTCTGGTGTCCGCTAGCTGGCAGTTCGCAGGGGACTGTGCTCTCGCAAGAAGCCCGCGCGGCCCAACGACTTCGGGTCGGTCAAGGCGGGCTCCTGCAAATCGGTGGCGACGTACGGAGGACAGGGTAAAACGCATGCGCGGTCTTGCGACTACTTTTGCCAGGATCGATACGTCTGTTTGTGCGCAGACGGTAACACCGAACCAGCCGGGTTCGCCGGGCGACTGACTCGGGACGACGGGTCAGGCCACATTTTGGGGAGATGAGCCAGGTCAGATGTCCCGTTTCGCCGCAGAGTCCGAGCCGATCGGGTAATCGTTTGAGATCAGGAGGATGGGAATGGGCGTGAAGACAGTTCGACGGATGTGTTCTGCTCTGATGTGTGCTGCGGCGATCGCC
>JAHZKD010000275.1 GCA_022600605.1 Actinomycetes bacterium | reverse complement strand
GATGCGGGATTCGGTGTGGCCGAGGAGGTCACGTTCGACTCGGATCTGATGTCGGTGGGGTTGTCTGCCAACCCGAATTGGAGCGCACCCAAGCTGCGCATCGGCACGACGTCGTTCGTCACACCGGTACGTATCTATGACCTAGACCTGGCCACAGGTGAGCGGACACTGCTGAGGGAACAGCCGGTGCTGGGCGACTATCAGCCCCAGGACTATGTCGAGCGCCGCGACTGGGCCATTGCGCCCGACGGCACCCGGATACCGATCTCCATCATTCACCGCGCCGGCCTGGGGCGCCCGGCGCCGTTGCTGCTCTACGGCTACGGCGCTTACGAGGCGTGCGAGGATCCGCGGTTCTCCATCGCCCGGCTATCCCTGCTCGATCGCGGGATGGTGTTCGCTGTAGCCCATGTGCGTGGTGGCGGCGAGTTGGGCAGACGGTGGTACGAGCACGGGAAGATGTTGGAGAAGCGGAATACATTCACCGACTTCGTTTCGGTGGCAAAACATCTCATCGACGCCGATGCCACCAGGCCGGAGAATCTAGTGGCCTACGGGGGCAGCGCCGGGGGTCTGCTGATGGGAGCGGTTGCCAATTTGGCGCCCGATTTGTTCGCCGGCATCCTGGCCGCAGTGCCGTTCGTTGATCCGCTGACCACAATCCTGGACCCCTCGTTGCCACTGACTGTCACCGAGTGGGACGAGTGGGGCAATCCGTTGGACGACCCCGACGTGTACCGCTACATGAAGTCCTACTCACCGTACGAGAACGTGGAAGTCAAGAACTATCCGGCAATCTTGGCGATGACATCGCTGAACGACGCCAGGGTGTACTACGTTGAGCCGGCGAAATGGGTTGCGGCGCTGCGACACGCCCAGGTGGATCCGGTGAATGAGGCGTGCAGAGTGCTGCTGAAAACGGAGATGCATGCCGGACACGGCGGTATCAGCGGGCGCTATGAGCGCTGGAAAGAGACCGCGTTTCAGTACGCATGGCTGTTGGACACCGCGGGTGTGGATATCGCGGCACGCGCCTAGTGTGCCAACCTGGCTCTAGTGTGCCGATCTGGCTCTAGTGTGCCAACCTGGCTCTAGTGTGCCGATCTGGCTCTAGTGTGCCGCCAGATCGCCTTGTCGGCCGATTCTGCGATCTGGTCGCACACTAGCCGCCCGTAGGTGTCGTGTTGTCTACCGTCCGGACACCTAGGGTTGCCACCCTGGGGGATGTGTCAGGACAACTGATCGTCTCGATTTCCGGAGTCAGCGACCGCACGCTGGCCGATGTCGTCGACTTCCGCGGCCATCTTGCCGCCCGCGGCGTCCCCGCGTCGTTCCTCGTGTCCCCGCGCCTCAAAGGTGGCTATCGGCTTGACCGCGACGCGACCACCGTTGATTGGCTGGCTGAACGGCGCATCGGCGGCGATGCTCTGGTGCTGCACGGCTTCGACCAGGCTGCGACCAAGGCCCGCCGCGGTGAATTCGCGACGCTGCTCGCCCATGAAGCGAACCTGCGGATAATGGCAGCTGACCGGGTTCTCGAGCATCTCGGGTTACGGACCCGGCTGTTCGCGGCGCCCGGCTGGAACATCTCCCCAGGCGCGGCCACAGTGCTGCCTCGCAACGGTTTCCGCGTGCTGGCCGGCCTCACCGGTATCACTGATCTCGTCCGCGGGACCACCGAACGAGCCCGGGTTCTCGGCATCGGTGAAGGCTTCCTGGCCGAGCCGTGGTGGTGTCGCACCCTCGTGCTCTCGGCCGAGCGAATCGCGCGGCGTTCAGGTGTCGTACGGGTAGCGGTGGCCGCCCGTCACCTGCGCAGGCCGGGCATCCGGCTGGCAATGCTGGATGCCGTTGATCTGGCGTTGATGCACTCGTGCGTTCCCGCTGTCTATGAATGGCAGAGCCGACCTTCGCTGACTCGCGCCGCATGAGAGCCCTGATTGACTAGATTGACTCCATAGATGACGTGGATGTCATCGTTGTGGGTGCCGGATTGGCGGGCGGGACTGCCTTGAGCAGCGCAAACCTCTCCGCAGCCCGCCCGAAAGCGACTATCAGAGTTCCGCAGCAGCGGATCGACCCGCGGCGCGGCCCGAAAACAGGCAGCTGCCCAGAAACGTCCCCTCCAGCGCGTTGTACCCGTGCACACCGCCGCCGCCGAAACCGGCGACCTCGCCCGCGGCGTAAAGGCCCTCGATCGGGACCCCGTCGTTGCCCAGGGCGCGCGAGGACAGGTCGGTCTGAATACCGCCCAGCGTCTTGCGGGAAAGGATGTGCAACTTCACTCCGATCAGCGGTCCGGCCGCAGGGTCGAGGATGCGGTGCGGTGCCGCGGTACGGCCAATCCGGTCTCCGATGTAGCGCCGTGAGTTGCGGATCCCTTGTACCTGAGCATCTTTGGAATAGGGGTTAGCGATCTGAAGATCGCGCGCCTCGATCTGCGCTCGAATGGTTTCGATGTCGAGAAGCGGTTCGTCGGTAAGCGCGTTCATCTTCACCACGAGGTCCTCGAGGGTGTCGGAGACCACGAAGTCCGCGCCGTGTTTCTTGAACGCCTCCACGGGCGCCGGCGCCCCCTTGCTCACCAGTCGGTCTTTCAGGACTCCCGCGCGGTCCTTACTGGTGATGTCCGGGTTCTGCTCCGACCCAGACAACGCAAACTCCCGCTCGATGATCTTCTGGGTCAGGATGAACCAGCTGTAGTCGTAGTCGCTGATGTCCGGGGTCGTACGCAGGTAACGCAGGGTGCCGAGGGTGTCATAGCCGGGGAGGTACGGCTGTGGCAGGCGTCGCCCCAAAGCGTCGAACCACATCGACGACGGCCCCGGCAAGATCCTGATGGCGTGCCCTGGCCAGATTGGATCCCAGTTCTGTATGCCCTCGGTGTAGTGCCACATCCGATCTCGGTTGACCAGACGAACCCCAGACGCGGCGGCGATATCGAGCATTCGCCCGTCGACGTACGCCGGCACCCCGGTGATCATCGACTTCGGGGCGCTGCCCATCCGCTGCGGCCAGTTGCGGCGCACAATCTCGTGGTCCCCGCCAATGCCTCCGGTGGTGACGATGACGGCTTGCGCACTCAACTCGAAGTCGTTTAGCGGATCTCGGTTGGATTGAACGCCGCGCGGTGAGTTGTCCGGTGCCAGTACGGTGCCCCGCACACCGGTGGCTGTGCCGCCGCTGATGAGCAACTCGTCGACACGGTGCCGGTGGTAGAAAACGACCTGGCCCCGCTCTGCGGCCGCCAGTGCGGAGTTGGCGAACGGCTCCACAACACCCGTACCGGTTCCCCAGGCGACGTGAAACCGAGGTACGGAGTTGCCGTGTCCATCGGCCTGCAGGTCACCACGCTCGGCCCACCCGACGGTCGGAAGGAACTTGATGCCATGCCCGAGCACCCACGAGCGTTTCTCCCCGGCGGCGAACTCGACGTAGGCGCGAGCCCACTTGACCGCCCATGCGTCTTCGTCGTCGGTCCGGTCGAATTGGGCACTGCCCCGCCAGTCGTTCCAGGCCAGTTCCAAGGAGTCCTTGATACCCATCCGGCGCTGTTCGGGACTATCGACCAGGAACAGCCCGCCGAATGACCAGAACGCCTGGCCGCCGAGGTTGGCCGCGTTCTCCTGATCGACCAGCGCGACCCTCTTTCCGCGGCTGGTCAGTTCGTGGGTGGCGACCAGGCCGGCAAGTCCGGCTCCGACCACGATGACGTCCGCATCCATCGGTGAACTCCTTTTCGTTCTCGGGTCAGTTTCCTGCCCAACTCAGCAACGTATCGGATACGCCGACACCCGGGAGCTATTCGGGGCGGTGGCTTTGCCTCGATTTTGCATGAACGTGTGTGCTGGAGTGTGTACATAGGCGAAAGTGCCTGTCCAACAATGCCGCTGATCACCTCACCGTTCTGCCAGTCCTAGTCGGCTAGAACTGAGTGCCGCACTCGGGTTCGAGGACCTGGAAGTCGGCGTCGGTCATCTCGGACAGCCGGCCGTAGTAGATGGGCCGAGCGATGGGGTCCACGATCGCCTGATGGATCGGCACCGCGCGCGCCGGCGACACCGCGCGAAGGTAGTCCACCGCCTCGGAGATCTTCATCCACGGCGCGGCAGCCGGGGTGGCTAGCACGTCCACCGGCTCGCCGGGAACGAACAGCGCATCGCCGGGGTGCATCAATCGTGCTCGATGCCCGCTGTCGCCGATGAGGTACGAAATATTGTCGATCACAGGGATTTCCGGGTGGATCACGGCGTGTTCGCCACCGACGCCACGCACCGTCAGGTGTCCTACCGAAAGTTCGTCACCGACCTGAACCGCCTGCCACGGTGCGCCGAGTTGGGCCGCGGTCTGGGGGTCTGCATAGAGGACGGCCTGCGGGTTGGCATCGATGAGAGCGGGCAGCCGTTCGGTGTCTGCGTGATCAGGATGCTGATGAGTGATCAGAATCGCTGACAGGCCGGTGATCCCCTCGAAGCCGTGCGAGAAGTTGCCGGGGTCGAACAACACCGTGGTGGCTGCGCCGATACCGTCGCCAGCGGGGGCGGGAAAACTCGCCAACAGGCAGGAGTGGCCGAAATGCGTAAGCTGCATGGCCCTATTGTGGCCCTATTGCGGCGCCCGGGGCCTAGGGGCACATGCGATTGGTGCCTGTATGTGCTGTTGGCGGTCACTGTGCACTTCTGAACGGTCACTGTGCACTTCTGAAACAGTCCTCTCTACGCCCGAAAATGCCTCGGCCTGTGCCGGTGAGGCGGGCCTGCAGTCTCCGCAGGTAGAGTGATCGCCGTGACAAAAGTGGTGGTGCAGGTCATGCCGAAGACCGAGATTCTTGACCCCCAGGGGCAGGCGATTGTCGGTGCGCTGCACCGGCTGGGCTTTGACGGCATCTCAGATGTGCGGCAGGGCAAGCGATTCGAGCTGGTCGTCGACGACGGCGTCGCCGACGAGGTGCTCGCCGAGATCGCCGAATCGCTTCTAGCGAACACCGTCATCGAAGACTGGAGTGTCAGCAGGGAAGGGCCGGAGGAACACGCGTGAGCACCCGGGTGGGCGTCATCACGTTCCCGGGGACCCTTGATGATGTCGACGCGGACCGTGCGGTGCGGCTGGCCGGAGCCCAGCCGGTAAGCCTGTGGCACGCCGACGCTGACCTCAAAGGCGTCGACGCCGTCGTGGTTCCGGGCGGGTTCTCCTACGGTGACTACCTGCGCTGCGGGGCGATTGCGCGGTTCGCTCCGGTGATGGGTGAGGTCGTCGCTGCTGCGGGGCGTGGGATGCCGGTGCTGGGCATCTGCAACGGTTTTCAGGTGCTCTGCGAGGCCGGTCTGCTTCCCGGCGCGCTGACGCGCAACGCAGGCCTGCACTTCGTGTGCCGCGACGTCTGGCTCGAGGTGGCATCCAATGCGACCGCGTGGTCCTCCCGCTATGAGCAGGGTGCCGACCTATTGGTACCGCTGAAGTCGGGGGAGGGTCGTTACGTCGCCACCCAGCCCGTACTCGACGAACTCGAGGGGGAGGGCCGAGTGGTCTTCCGGTACCGCGACAACCCCAACGGTTCGATGCGCGAGATCGCCGGCATCAGCTCGGCCAACGGTCGCGTTGTCGGCCTGATGCCGCACCCCGAACACGCCACCGAGGCTCTGACCGGTCCGTCCGACGACGGGCTTGGACTGTTCTATTCGGCGCTCGACGCGGTCTTGATGTCCTGAACTGCGATGCAGCGTCCTGAACTGCGATGCTCAGGCGCTGAGCGCGACCGATGCCTCGGCGGTGTAGCACAGGAACGTCATCGTCTCCTGGAGGTACAGCTGCACGGTGTCGGCATCGTGGGTGAGGTAGCCGATCGACACGTCGGTACCCAATTGGAGGTCGAAATCGCCACCGCGGGTCGAAAGGGCGAAGGCGCCGTCAATGGCCGGCGCCCAAATGATATCGCCGTCGACCAGCCGGTTGAGGTGCTCACGGATCGGATAGCCGTGCGCGGTGGTCTCGCTGACCTGGGTGTAGACGTCGGCAGACAGCAACACGGAATAGGGGCCGTCGACGCCGGCCAGTCGTAGCTCTGACAGGGCTTGGGCGATAACGTCGGGGATATCGCGCGGATCCTCGGGGAGCGCAAGAGCGGGGTTGGAACTGCTCTTGCGAATACCCTCGATCTGCGCGGCCTCATACCCCTCGAAGATCGCCCGATCCTCGATGAAGGCCAGTTTCTTCGCGGCCTCCTTGACCGCGTCCCAATCCGAATCCTGCGACCCTCGTTCGACGTCGTCGACGTCCATCCGGTTCACGCTGAACGGCACCCGCAGCCGAACCAGCGGACGCGCATCGCGCAGGTGGGCGACCACGTCGCTGCCCGGGGCTGCCACATCGACCAGATGGCCCGTGCTCACCGCAGCGGTTACCGGCCCGCTCGGCTCGCTGACGTCGACCACCCGACGGCCGGCAATATGTCGCTTGAATGTGCGAGCAGCCTCGTGCCCGATCTCCGCCCAGGCAACGTCGGTGATCGGCGCGAGTTCCCGATACAGGTTGTTCATTGCGGTTGTCCTTTCAAGCTTCCGACCGCCAGGGAGCCGTCGTACACGATTGGTGCAGGAGAGTTTTCGGGAGCACCGTCATTGCTGTCACTGCCGTCACCGGCCAGGGCAGGCAGCGGCGGTGGGTCGTCCAGAAAGTCGATGGTCGGAACGAAGAACATCGTGCCGGTCTTCGCAGTCGAGAAGTCCAGGATCCGGTCGGTGGTGCCGGGTGGGTCGCCGATGAACATGTTGCTCAGCATCTTCTCGGTGACCTCCGGATGCGCGGAATAGGCGATGTAGTAGGTGCCCGATTCACCACCGGAAGCCCCGCCGAGGGTGCCGAACGGCATATTGGCCCGCAGGATCTGAAGGCTGTTGCCATCCTCGTCGGCGAGTGTGTTGAGTGCCACGTGCGAGTTCGCGGGTTTGACCGCGTCACTGAGTTCGATGTCCTCAAGCTTCGTGCGACCGATGACGAGTTCCTGTTCGGTGACGCTGAGCGCGTTCCATGCCGCCATGTCATGGGTGTAGCGCTGCACGTGCACATAACTGGCCGTCGCGAAGTCAGGGTCGCTGTCGCCTATCTGGACTGCTTCCACCGCGTCGGGTCCGTCGGGGTTTTCGGTGCCGTCGACGAAGCCGAGTAGATCGCGCTGCTCGAAGAACTTGAACCCATGCACTTCATCGACAACGGTGACCGCACCGGCCATCGAGGCCAGGATCCGACCGCCGAGCTCGAAGCAGACGTCCAGCGAACCGCCCTTGATGTGGAACAGCAGATCACCGGGGGTCGACGGAGCATGATGGCGGGCCCCTGCGAGCTCGACGAACTCGTGCAACTCAGCTGGCCGTGGGCCCGAGAACAGCAGGTCCCACGCACGCGAACCAATGCCGGCCACCAGGTTCAGCCGCGCGGCGGGAACCCGGAAACCCACTGAGCGGACCAGGCCGCTCAGTCCGGATAGGCCAGCATGCACCGAGGCGGCCGCCCCTTGCTCATCTTTGATGGTCGCCACCAGGAAAATCGCCGCCGGGGTCAGTGGCGTCAGTACAGGCTGCGGGCGAGGCACGACACGACCTTATCGCCACGTCACGTCGCCTGTTCGGGTAAGGATGGGTTTCATGTCGATCACTGCGTCCGCTGAAGGCACTGCGTCCGCTGAAGGTCTGTGCGAGTTCATCGACGCGTCGCCGTCACCATTCCATGTGTGCCGTAGCGCTGCGGAGCGACTACGCGGCGCCGGGTTCACCGAACTGTCCGAGAGCGATCCCTGGCCCGGCGGGGGCGATCACTTTGTCGTGCGCGCGGGTTCGCTGATCGCGTGGCGGTC
>JAHZKD010000274.1 GCA_022600605.1 Actinomycetes bacterium | reverse complement strand
TCACCGGTCAACCCGAAGCCGATGTTGTTGTTACCGGTGTTACCAAACCCGATATTGCCCGACCCGGTGTTACCGAACCCAATATTGCCGTCGCCGTCATTACCGAACCCGAAGTTGTTACTGCCCAGATTGCCGTCGCCGACGTTGGAATTCCCGGTGTTGCCTGAACCGACATTCCCGTCGCCGACGTTGCCGTCACCGAAGTTGTTCTGGCCGACATTGCCGAAGCCGAAGTTGCCGTCGCCGAGATCCAAGGCAGACGGGTCGGCTGCCTCCGCGGCCACCGTCACGACCGGCGTCTCGGTCACCCCGCCGGTAATCGTCCACTCCGGGGCCGTCGCCGCGGAAGTGGTGGCCGACGCTGCGCTGTCGCCGTCGTCCGCCACCAGAAGCGACTCGTCACCGTCGCCGTCCTCGACCGCCAGAAGCGACGCCGCGATGTCATCATCCTCGACCGCCAGAAGCGACTCGTCACCGTCGCCGTCCTCAACCGCCAGAAGCGACGCCGCGATGTCGTCGTCCTCTGCCGCCAGGCTCGACGCCGCGCTGTCGTCATCCTCGACCGCCGCCGAAAGCGTGGACTCACCTCCCGATGAATCCTCCGAAGGACCAGCCACGTCGCTAGCAGACGTCGTGTCTCCAGCCGAAGAGGTACTGGCACCAGAGTCCGAACTGGTACTGGTACCAGAGTCGGAACTGCTACCAGAGTCCGTACCGGATTCGGCATGAGCGACCGCCGAACCGGACATGACCGACAAACCCAGAGCAACCGCGAAGATTCCAGCTACCAGCCATGTGTACAGGCAGAGCCAATGCCGCGCAGCGACACCAGTCAATCCCTGGGCGCCAACGTTGGCGCCATACCGGCCGGGCATTGCATGAAATTAGCATCTAATTGGTGCCTACCTGGCATGTTTTCGAGTAATTCCCCGCTCCGGCGTGGCGGGAATCGTGACAACTCGAACAACGGGTAGATCTCGAACCACAGGTAAATCGGCGAACTTCCGGATAGGCAGCGCAATTCCGTGACAAAGCCGCCGTCCGACCGTCAAATCACACGTACGCGTGCGCGGTTGCCACGTCCCGAACTGCCCATCGGCAAACGGTAGGGTAACGCCCATGCTCAACTCGTCCGTGTGGTCCGTGCTGCGCGAACGTACCGGCCGGCAGCCTAAGGGCGTCGCGTTCAGATCCGCGGGCGACAGGCAGGATCCATCTGTCTGGCTTCACGCCTGACGATCGTCGACAAACCAGAGACTGCTCATGTGGATCACGCTCCTGGCGATTGCCGTTGCCGTCAGCCTGGAACCGTTCCGGATTGGCATGACCATTCTGATGATCAACCGGCCCCGGCCAGCCCTGCAGCTACTGGCCTTCCTCGCTGGCGGATTCTTGATGGGCACCGCCGTGGGCGTGATCGTGCTGTTCGTCCTGCGGCCGGCAGTCGAGTCTGCCCATTTGTCACTACCCAAGGTTCACATCGTGGTCGGCGCCATCCTGCTGATCAACGCTGTGTTCGTGGTTACGGGCTTGCCAGGAGGCAAACGGAACAGCGAGTCGCCGGGCCTGGTGGTCCGCATAATGGAAGCGCTCGCCGCCCGCGCCCGAAGGTTGCTCACTGGCCGCTCGCTGTGGGTTGCGGGCATCGCGGGCCTCGGCATCGCACTGCCGTCCATCGACTTCTTCGCAGCGCTCGCGCTTATCGTGGCCTCTGGCTCTGCGGCTGCCATCCAGTTCGGCGCCCTCATAGGGTTCAACATTGTGGCGTTCGCGCTGGTGGAGATACCTCTCCTGTGCTACCTGGTGGCCCCGGAGCGAACCCGCGCCACCCTGGAGGCATTGCATCGCCGGCTACGGTCTAACGGCCGCCTCGGGGTCGCCACACTGATAGCCGTGATCGGATGCGTGCTGCTCGGCGTGGGGATTGTCGCAATGTAGCGGCTGTCTGAGGCGCGGTAGCTGAGGCTAAAAGCCGAGCCCTGCCTGCAGGAAAGAGACCATCTGCGAAATGGGATCTGCGTCGCCGCCAAAGGCCTCCTGGGTAATCGGTGCGGTGACCTCTGCAGGGTCATAGCCGTTCACCGGATCTACCGTGATCGGGGCGGTCAGCGGGTCGTCGTTTCGCGAGTAGCCCGCATCTACGTAGGGTTGCAGAACCGCGTCAAGCTCCCGCAGGGTTTCTTGCGGTACCCCGAGGTACTTCAAGGGCAGGACCAGCGGAAGGTGCTCCGCGGGAACCATGTACGTCGTCGTCTTAGCGCCCCTGGAGTTAACGGTCGTTCGGACATTCTGCGCCGGCACCATGCTCGGATCGGTGAACGCGACCGCACTATGAACGGTCGGCAGGCCCACGACGGCATTGGCGACAGATATCCAATTGTCCGGCCTGTCCGGCCAGTCAGCGGCAAGGTCGTAGGCGGAGACGAAATTGTAGGTGTCGTACTGACTCTCCACCGGCTCAGGTATGCGGTAGTCCAGTGACGGAACGACACTGCCGACGGGAAACATCTGGGTCAGGAAACCCTCACCGAATCCGTGCTGTCCCACCGGAGGCCCGTACATCGCGAAGCTCAATTGATCTGGCGGCGGAGCGGCCGGGTCATACGCAAGGTCTCGCTGAACTTGGTCGAGCACCATTGCGCCTTCAGACAGGCCATGCACCGTTCCCGGGCCACCCGCGCGGATCGCGCTTACGGTGTCGGGCGCTCCGACGTCGACCGACTCACCGATGCTCGGGCCGTCGAAACCCACGGCCGGGAATTCCTCATTCAGCGGAGCCGTGAAGCCTGGGAACAGCCGCTCAAGGGTGTGCCCTTGGACCTGCCCAGCGGGATAGTCGACAATCTCACGCTCCTGCCGCGGGAACCAGTCCGCGCCGGTAGCCCTGATGAACGCCTCGTACGGAACGTTCGATACGTGGGCGCCGCCGAGGGCGTAGGCCGTGCCCGGGGTGCCCAGCGGCGCCGGAACCTCGGACGGGGCGGAAGGGGTCGGCGGTACGAAAGGTTCGTCGTCGGCCGCCGCGCTCCCGAATCCGAGACAGCCCGCAGCGCTGACGGTTGCCAGCGCGGTGCCGAAACCGAATAGCCGCTTCATCCCGTAGCTCACACCCACTCCCCGCTCGCTAGCCCGTATGTCGGTGCCGACCTAGACATTACACTCCCCACCTGCACTCACCACCGGGCCGAAGCCAGCGACGGAGGCCGCCGCTGCGCGGCCCAGCCCTAATGTGTCACCGCCACAGGTCTTTGCCCGCGACTGCGACTGCGACGCTCAGCCCGATCAGACGCTCAGCCCGATCAAGCGTCTAACCGAACGTATTGGTCCTGGCGATACTGCTCGGCGCAGGCGGTGCGCTGGATCTTGCCGCTTGTCGTGGTGGGAATAGCCCCGGAAGGGACCAGAACGAGATCCCCGACGTTCAGGCCGTGGGCATTGGATACCGCGGCGGTCACCGCGCTCTTGATCTCGCCGAGCCAGCGCATCGCCGTGTCGTCGGTTTCAGGTGGTTTCTTGAGCTCGATGACGGTGACCAGCTCTTCAGTGCTGTTCACCGGAACCGATATCGCCGCGACCCGACCGTGTGTGATCTCTTGAACCGTTGCCTCGATGTCCTCAGGATAGTGATTGCGCCCCCGAATAATCAGCAGATCCTTGATGCGGCCGACGATGAACAGCTGGTCCTCATAGATGAAGCCGAGGTCGCCGGTTCGAAGCCACGGCCCGGCTGGAGTGCCAGGCGACGGGTCAAGAAGTGTCGCGTCAAAACAGCTCTGCTCCTCCGGCGGCTTACCCCAATAGCCGCTGGCGACATTCTCGCCATGCACCCACATCTCGCCGATCACGTCCGGTGGGCACTCGCGATGCGTCTCCTCGTCGACGATCCGCAGCACGGGAGATTGCGGCACCTTGTACTTGACCAGCGCCGTACCTTTCCCAGCTCCCGTACCTTTCCCAGCTCCCGCACCTTTCCCAGCTCCCGCACCTTTCCCAGCTGCGCAGGGTTGAACCCGGCCCGCGCCGAGTTCTGCGGTATCGAAGTAGGCTGCCGGCGACGATTCATTCCAGACGCTCGTCGTCACGAACACCGTTGCCTCGGCCAAACCGTACGCAGGACGCATCATGTGATCCCGGAAATTGAAGTGCGCAAACCGATCGACGAAGCGATGCAACGTAGCTGTTTCCACACGTTCAGCGCCGCTGATGATGCCCACCACGCTGCCGAGGTCCAATCCGGCCAGATCGCCGTCGGTCGTCTTGCGCGCGGCCAGGTCAAACGCGAAGTTCGGCGCGGACGACCACGCATGAGTGCACTCGGCCAGAGCACGCACCCAGCGGGCAGGACGTTCCAGGAACGAAACAGGGCTCATCAGCTCAGCGTGATACCCGCCCAAGATGGGTGCGCACACTCCCAGCACCAGACCCATGTCATGGTAGAAGGGCAGCCACGATACAAGCGTGGTGTCAGGTGGGGCGGGAGTCTCCGCGAAGAAGCTCCGCATCAGTTGCTCGAAATTCACCGTGAGGTTGCGGTGCGACACCGTGACTCCGGTCGGCGCTCTGGTTGAACCGGAGCTGTACTGCAGGTAGGCGATGTCCGGCAGTTCGGCCAGCTCAAGGCTCGGTGTGCCCTCGTCATCCAGGTTCAATGAATCGATCTCGATGATCTTCGGCGCAGTGCCCCGTAGTGGCTGAGCGACGTAATCGCCGACATCC
>JAHZKD010000273.1 GCA_022600605.1 Actinomycetes bacterium | reverse complement strand
GGCGCCGACACCGCGGTCGCGATCACCGGGATCGCAGGGCCCGGCGGCGGCACGGCAACCAAACCGGTAGGCACGGTGTGCTTTTCGGTGGCGCTAGCCGATGGCCCGGCAGAACTCCGGACGCTGACGCGGACGATAACCCTGCCCGGCAACCGGACAGATGTCCGCGAGCGCTCGACAACGGTGGCAATGCATTTGCTGCGTCGAACCTTGATCGGCGATCTGGCCAGCAGGCAGTAGCCGGCGTGACGGCCACCAGAGAGTGGCGGCGGATTGGCGGCGGACTGGGGGCGGACTGGGGGAGGATGGCGGAGGATAGGGTGGCACCGACCCAGTCCCGACATTGAGGAATCATCGATGGTTGACACCGACGAGCGACAGATTGTCTCGGCGGTCGCCGAGGAAGCCGGATGGAACCACCGGATCGCCGATCGCAGTGACTACTTCGACAAGGGAGTGGTCCGAGTGCATATCGTCTGGCGAGGCGACACCGTGATCACCGGCGGCTCGCTGTACCACAACGACCTTCTGCAAACCTATAGCCGAGATCTGCCGACAGTGCAGGGCTGGCTGAAACGCTGATTGGATCTACCCCGCCCGCTCTCACCGCTTGAGGTCGCAGGTGTTCCACACGTCGATCATGGTCGCCATGATCGCCTCGGCCTGTCCCAGCCCGCCGAGGTGGCTTTCGCCATGCAACGGGCGCAGCTCGGCTTCGGGAAGCATTGCGACCACATGCTGGCCGTGTGCGTAGGGCACGATGTGATCCTCGTCCCCGTGCCACCAGAGGACGGGAACTTTGATCTCGTCGAGCCGAAACCCCCAGTCCCTGGCGAACACAACGACATCGGCGAATGGCGCCGCCAGCTGCTTGCGGCTGCCGTTGAGGAGGTCGTCGAGGAACATCGCTTTGAACTCGGGACGGCCCAGCAGGCGCCGATCACCCTCGGGAGAAAACCTTGCGTAGAGATTCAGCGCCGGTTCGGCGACCGGCCTAATCAGCCGGATCACTCCGGCGGCAACCATGCTGATAGGGGCCCCGGCTTTTTCGAGCACGGGAGCTACCGGGATGCCGATGTTGCCCATCAAGCCGCCACCTACGCCGTCGCTTCCCCGTGTCGGCGCCACGCCGCCAAGCACTCCGGCGACAACGACTCGGTCAGGCATGGCCGCAGCACATCCAAGGGTGTAGGGCCCCCCACCAGAAAGTCCGATGATCGACATCTTGTCGATGCCCAGGGTGTCGGCGATCGTCCGTAGATCCTCTGCGAAGGCGATGACCGTCGCGTACTCATAGGGGGTCGAGGATCCGATGCCGGGGCGGTCCACACCAATCAACCGTATGCGGTTTTCCTCGGCGAACAGGCGCGCCTCGACTGGAATCTGGCGACGGGCACCAGGAGTGCCGTGTAGCCAGAAAATCGCCCGGCCCTGCGGATCGCCGAACTCGGCGAAACCGATTCGACGGTCGGCACCAACGGCAACGTTGCCTTCAAGCTTGGGGCGGGCTATCTCGATCGGCATGGCCAAAGTGTTGCACGTGCCGGTGTCAATTCAGATCAACTGTCTGTCCGGTGGGGGCATCTCGCGAAATGCATCGCTTTCAGGCCTCGTAGGCAGCAAACCCGATCGTCAACATCTATTGTGATCTGCATCACATAACGATATGCTAACGAACTGGCTGCAGACAGACCGCGTGTGGCCGGGGCCTGCAGAGATGCGACCTGAACCCGATACCTGAGTTCGCCGGCGCGTACCGGCGCGACAGGGGTGCAGAGAGGCAACGCCGAACCATGAGTAAACAAAATCGTCAGCCCACCGCATCGGCCGGAGAAGCCGCAAAGGTCCGTGTGGGTGTTCTAGCGTTCGCAGTCGGCGTAGGCGCCGCGGTGGCCACCACCCCTGGGGTGGCGTTAGCCAAGCCGGCCGACAGCGGTTCCTCTGGCTCGTCATCGGCTTCGAGTTCGTCAACACAATCTGCGGGAAGTTCGTCGCAAAGGGATCGTCGCCAAACGAGTCGCCGGTCTGAGCGGCCTGCTCGTTCGTCAGAATCAAGGAGGTCTGGGGGTGCGCAGAGTTCAGCTGATTCTCAAACCAATTCGACTTCCTCACGACGTAACGCTGCAAGGACGGACCCAAGCTCTGAGGCTGAACCGAGTTCGAAGCGCAACCGCACCCACTCTCGAGCGTCAAGAATCGACACCAGTTCATTAGATGAGGCGACCGCCGACCAAACAGAGGTTCCCGCTGCCGCCCAAACCGAGGTTCCCGCTGCCGCCCAAACCGAGGTTCCCGCTGCCGCCGCAACGGCGGTACCCGCTGAGCGACCGGCCGCTCGAGCACCCTCTGCAGAGCTGGCGTCATCGCCGACCGCACCTACTGGGGGACAACTGAATTCGCCGCTCGGTGAGTCACGTGCGGCACCGAATTCCGCGGACAGGGCACCAGCGAACCGAGCCGAGTCAGCGAGACCATTGTCAGTCAACCCGCTGTCACCGCTGATGATCAGCGCCGACGAGCCCTCCGCCCCAACGGCTCTGCTGCGCACAGCGCCACAACCAGCGGTGGAGTCGGTGGCCATGCTTTCAGCCTTCAACGGTGCCCTAGAGACTGCCGTGGAAGGTGTTCCCGTAACGCCGGCGGTTCCAACGGCGCCTCCGGAACCGTCGCCACCGTCCAGCCCTGTATCTGATGTCGTCCGACATGCCCTGGCCGGGATTGGCCTAAGTCCGTTTGCCTCCGACGACCCGCAGTTCCCGAGCGGGTCCCCGGCGCTGCTGGCAGTGCTGGCATGGGCGCGCCGCAAATCAGAAGAAGAGCAGTCAAGCTTCGGGCGAATGTTCCCGGTTGGGGAAAGTTCAGACACACCAGGGGCTCTCGAGCCGCTCAACCAGATCACCGATCAGCAACTGGCCGACCTCGCACAGACCATGCTGGAGGAGGAGCCGACCGACAATCCCAAAGGGACAGGCGCGGGCCTCACCTTCTTCGGCCAGTTCATCGACCACGACCTGACACTCGATCAGGAGCCGCAGCCGTCTGACACCGTTGACATCGATGGCCTCGTAAACGAGCGCACGTTCGCGTTCGATCTTGACTCGGTGTACGGGGGCGGCCTGAAGGAGAGCCCGCAGCTCTACGACGGCGACAAGTTCTTGCTCGGCACGGCCACCGACGGCGTGTCGCCGGACCTGCCGCGCAATCCCGATGGCTCCGCAATCATTGCGGATGCTCGCAACGACGAGAACCTCATCATCTCCCAAATCCAGCTGTCCTTCCTCAGGCTGCACAACGCGCTCGTAGACCAGGGGGCGTCCTTCGATAAGGCTCAGCAAACCGTGGTCGGCGCGTACCAAAAAGTCGTACTGAATGACTACCTGCCGCAGATCGTCGGCCAGGAAGCCGTGGACCAGGCGCTGAGCCAATCTCCTTCTGTCGGCTTCTACCAGCCGGAGTCGAAGGACGCCCCGATGACCCCGGTGGAGTTCTCGGCCGCGGCGTTCCGTTTCGGCCACTCCCAAGTCCGAAACGGCTACAGCATCAACGACACCGCTGGCGGCCCTGTGTTCTCGCTCGACCCCACGGTGACCGATCTGAGAGGCGGCAGTCAGCTGCCAAGCGAGCTGATCATCGACTTCAACAACTTCTTCAGCGAGCTGCCGCGAGATGGCGAAGAGAATCCTGCGCAGATCGGCATGGCGATTGACACGAAGATCTCGGAGTCGCTATTCAACTTGCCGATTCCGGGCGCAGCGGGCAGCGGGTCGAACGTGCTCGCATTCCGAAATCTCGTGCGTGCCAAGTTCTACGACCTGCCTTCAGGCGAGTCGATCGCCGAGGAGATGGGTGTGCCGGTCGTCGGCGAACCCGTCTTCCCTGAGGGCACGCCGCTTTGGTATTACGTGCTTCGTGAAGCCGAATTGACGTCAGGGGGCGCCGAGCTTGGCCCGGTCGGCGGCGCCATTGTCGCGGAGGTCTTCGTCGACCTACTCCGGTTGGACGGCGCTACCAAGAACGTCCGGGAGCCGCGCCTGCCGGACGCATCGGGCGGGGACTTCCAGATCGGGGACCTGCTCGTTGCCGCCGACCTCGTCGAGGAACAACAACCCCCGGCACCGGCCCCGCACCCCCGACACGGTCCCGGAGCCAGCCCGAAACAGAGTCCTGACCATCAGCGACCCAAGCGACACCGCATCCAGCACGATAATCACGCAGGAGACAGAGCTGCAGACCAACGATCCTGGTCATGGCTCCACCGTTCCTAGGGAACACACGACTAGGAGACCTAATCTCGCTCTTGGCAAGATCGCGCGCCAGCTGCGTTGACCGGCAGCACGTTTGGCCAGAAGTTCAGACCGGAACGACGATCGTCAAGTGGCTACCTCGCCGTTCCACCCGCATATCCGCGCGCCGGGCCACCGCCGCCACTGCGGCCGCATCCCCGGGTTCAGACTTGCTGCTTGAGAGAGCCCGGGCCAAACGTCCCTTGTGCGCCTTGTTGAAGTGACTGACCGCGGTTCGGCGTCCTCCTGGATGCTGGCCGACCACCTCGACCGAGACCGTGCCGGGCACCTTGCCCATGGCGGCGTACGAACCGGATCGAAGGTCGACAACCAAATCGCGCTCGGCGATCATCGACAGCACCGGCTCCAGCACCGGCCGCCAGCGCGCCGCGAGGGTCGGACGGCCCGGCAACCGAGAGTTGGCCGAGAGCCGATAAGCCGGGATCAGGTCCTCGGCGCGCAGGAGCCCAAATAGCGCCGAAGCCACTGCCAGCCGCGACCGCGCGCGCACCGCCGCCGCGCCGGGCAGCGAGTCGATGTCCAACGCGTCGTATAGGACACCGGTATAGCGCTGGATGGCGGGCATCGTCGGGGCCGTATGCAGCGCCGCGTTGCGATCGATCTCAGCGTCCTGCGAGACAGAGATTCCCAGAGCGCGCCGGCTCGCCTCCCGGTCTGAGGCCAAGTCGACCAACTCGCGGACCAACTCGGTACGCAGCGGTCGGAGCGCGGGCGAAGTCAAGGCGCCCATCTGCAGAGCCGGTCCATCGCCACCGGTTCGCTTTGTCTCCGAAGGCGGCAGCAGCACGATCACGCCACAGACGCTAGCGCGCTCGGCGATGGGCCACCGAGGCTACTTCCCACGCCGGGTCACACCGGCACTCCAGGAGGAGGGGGAGGAGGAAGCGGAGGAGGTGCGTCCTGACCGATCGGCACATCGAGTCCATTCCCCGGCGGCGGGGGTGGCAATGGTGGGCCTGCACCGGGCGGGGGCGGCAATGGTGGGCCTGCCCCGGGCGGGGGCGGCATTAATGGATCTGCCCCGGGCGGAGGCGGCAATGGTGGGCCTGCCCCGGGCGGAGGCGGCATTAGTGGATCTGCACCGGGCGGGGGCGGCAAAGGCGCCCCCGGAGGGGGAGGAGGCATCAGAGGCGCCAGCATCGGGTCGGCAGGGGGAAGCACGTTTGCCTCCGCCGGCAAGAACATGTGCTTACTGAACTGCCCCTGGTACGCGCCGCCACCCCCGATTTTGACGCCACCACCTTCTCCTGATGAGACCGGTGTGCCGTCGGGCAGCGTAAGGGCCGTGTGGCCTCCGTTCCAGCCAACCACCAAAGCATCGGGGGCCGAGCCGTACTGGAAGCCGCGGGCGAGAAGCGCGCTTTCGATGTTGCCGGTGTGGAACCTGTCTCCGTAGACGGGCCTGCCGGTTGCGGCATTGCTGACCCACGACACCAGGCCCGAGCAGTCAGTACCTGCAGGGGAGTCGCCACCCGGGATATAAGGGGTGCCCGACACCTGGCTGACCAGCGTCAAGAGTGCTGCTGTAGCTAACATGCGAACAAATTTTAACAGCGCTTTACTAGGCTTGCCAAAATCTGTGACCGCGTTCACAATCCAGCATATGGAGCCATCTGCATCACGAAACACGTTGCGCGTACTAGCGATTGGCGAATCAATATAACCGGATGTCATGGTTTTTGATAACCGTTGTGTTGCAAACTATTTCATGTCTGACTGACACCTGGGTGAACGTCGGCCTGTTCTGGCCTAGCTGCGCGACGCGGCGCTGCCAGCGGGCGCTCTCCATGTCGGCCTACAGGGTTCAGCGGCGGGTGAGGACGAACGGAGCCCGCGGCCCGGCATCTGTTGAGCGACCCAAACTGACCGCCCAGCTAAGATTGGATCAGTTCGACGCGGCGCCACAGCACCCCGCCGAACCCCGGCTGCCGCGATCACCGGGGACTTCCCACCACCTAGCCAAGAACGTCTTCGAGGGCCCAACGGGCGGGTTACAGGACGAATTGGACGACAACGAGTGCGGCGCCCAGGATGGCGAAACTGAGCACGGTCATCATGGCCTTCGCACCCGTTGAGGGCTGGACCCGGTCCGGGCCGGAGCTTTCCGGCATCTCCGGCATTTCCGGCATTGCCGACATCTCCGGCATCTCCGGCATTTCCGGCGCTGCCCCCATCGGCATTGTTGTCGCGGGTGCCTGCAGGGGCTCTCCGCGGACAGTGAGCATGCCGTGCTTCATGTGATTGGCGACCAGCCACCAGTTGATCGGATAGGCGCAGACGAATCCGACGATGAGTGCCATCGACATGATGAACCAGAACTGTGGACGGGCCGGGTCCTCGCCTTGGGCGACCTGACCCATCCCAATACGCGATGTAAGCAGCATTCCGGCCATCAGCAGGTTCATCGACAGCAGCTCGGGCAAGAATGTCATCTTCAACGATGCCAGATAGGACCCGCCAGCCATGTCGCGCATGGCGAACGCCTGGAAGAAGGCCCACCCGAAGCCGAACCCCAGTGTGTACTCAAGCAGAAAGTCTGGCCAAAAAGAGATCGCTAACCCGGCCCCGATCGCGGCTCCGGCGATGATGCCGATGCCATCGCCGGCGACGCAATGCATGGTTGAGCCGAGCACTTGGCGCCAGCGGGCCGAGACATACTGCTCGTGGGTTCCCCGTAGCGGCTCACGGCAGCCCAACACATAGAAGAAAGCCCCTAGGGGGCCGGTGAAAAATGTAAGTATCACAAAGGCCCACTTGAGGACCTTCGATTCCGGTGCGTTCCGCCAGATGTCGATAGTGACGAAAAGAACCGATGGCACAGTGAGGATCCACCACAGCAGCATTGCGCCCTCAAGCATGCTCAAAGCCTATCGATTGACGCACCCCTTGTGAGTTCTCGGCCGGCGTCACGTCGGTAGTCCGCCAGCAAGAAGCTCTGCGGCTGAATCTGCCTCCAGGCGCGGCCGATAACGGATTGGATAACCGGCGAGTCGATCACGATTCCAGGCGCGCCCAACCCTAGGCTGGTCCAGTGAGTCGGCTGTTGACCTTGACGCTGTGCCTTCTTGTGCTCTTTGGGGCACTCCACGTGGCTGTTCCCGCGAATCAACATCACGACGTGCGTCTCATGGACTACGCCGTCAACCGCATCGCAGTGATTGGCGACTCCTACACCTCCGGAAGCGACGAGGGGGGAGCCGGCACGAAGGGGTGGCCGACCCGGGTGTGGCGGTCACTCGCCCACCAAGGCATTGCGGTCACCCCGACGGTAGCCGCCGAGCCCGGGGCCGGATACGGCACTCGTGGTGACCGCGGCAGCCTCTTCGAAGATCTGACCGTCCGGGCAGTCAAGCCCAACGACGTGCTCGTGGTGTTCTTCGGATCACACAACGACCTGCACGTCGACGATCTGACTCGGTTGTCGGTCGTCATGTATGGAACGTTGAGGTTGGCCCGCCAAATCGCACGATCTGCGAAGTTCCTCGTGATCGGGCCAGCATGGCCGAATGCCGATCCGCCGCTTGCGATCCGGCGGATTCGTGATGTGCTCAGCTATCAAGCGAAGCTGGCTAAGGCGAACTTCGTCGACCCGCTGGCGGCCCGCTGGTTTGCCGGAACCTCTGACCTGATCAGCGAAGACGGTATTCATCCCACCGACGCCGGACATGCCTATATGGCGCAGAAGCTCGCCCCGCTGATCGGTGCGCAGCTCAACCCATATTGATCCGGCGCACCAGAGCCGAAAAAGGGGCACCCAGCCTGGGAAACGCTAGCCGGGCGCCCCTTTTCCGGTTGGACTGTCAATGCTGGACTGTCAATTAAGTCCCTTGCCGACATCGTAGCGATCAGCATCCATCACCTTGGCCCACGCGGCTACAAAGTCATTGACGAACTTCGCCTCTGCGCCGTTCTCGGCATACACCTCCGACCACGCGCGCAGCTGCGAATTGGACCCGAATACCAGATCGACCCGGCTACCGGTCCACCGCTGCTTGCCAGACTCCCGGTCCTTGCCGACGTAGGTTCCGTCATCTGCTGAAGAGGGCTCCCATTCTGTGCTCATGTCCAGCAGGTTCACGAAGAAGTCGTTGGTCAGCTGACCGGGCTTGTCGGTAAACACACCGTGCTTTGTGCCGCCGAAGTTGGTATCGAGAACCCGCAGGCCGCCTACGAGCACGGTCATCTCCGGACCTGACAACCCCAGCAGGTTCGCCCGGTCCAGCAGCTTGAACTCCGCCGGCAGGGCCGAACCCTTGCCCAGGTAGTTGCGGAAACCATCTGCCTTCGGCTCCAGATAGGAGAACGATTCCACATCAGTCTGCTCCTGGGTTGCGTCACCACGACCTGCAGTGAACGGCACCGCAACGTCGAAGCCGGCGTCCTTGGCGGCCCTCTCGACACCGACGACCCCGCCGAGAACCACCAGATCGGCGAATGACACCGGGGTTCCGGACGACGCTTGAATCTCCTCCAGCCTGCGCACCACCTGTGCCAGCTCATCCGGCTCGTTGGCCTCCCAGCCGAGCTGCGGCTGCAGCCGGACTCGGCCGCCGTTGGCGCCGCCACGTTTGTCACTCACCCGGAACGACGACGCCGCCTTCCAGGCCGTCGACACCAGTTGCGACACAGTCAGTCCCGAGCCCTGGATAGCACTCTTCAGCTTGGCGATATCAGCGTCGCTAAGGTCAGTCTCAGCGGCAGGGATCAGGTCCTGCCACAGCCAGGTGTCGTTGGGCGCCAGCGGCCCAACGTAACGCACGACGGGTCCCATATCGCGGTGCAGGAGCTTGAACCACGCCTTGGCGAACTCTTCGGCCAGTTCCTCGGGATGATCGAGCCAGCGGCGAGTGATCTTCTCGTAGATCGGATCGCACCGCAGCGCAAGGTCTGATGTCAGCATCGAGGGGTGGGTCTTACCGGAACCGAACGCCTCAGGCACCGACTTGGCCCAGCCGCCATCCTTCGGCCGCCACTGGTTGGCGCCCGCGGGGCTCTTGAAGAGTTCCCATTCATTGCTGTACAGGATCTCAAGAAAGCTGTTGTCCCACTTGGTGGGAGTGTGTGTCCAGATGACCTCCAGGCCGCTGCTGACCGCGTCCTTGCCCACACCTGTGCCCTGCGGGTTCTTCCAGCCCAATCCCTGCAACTCCAGGGGAGCAGCCTCGGGCGCGGGGCCAATGAGTTCGGCGTCACCGTTGCCGTGGGTCTTGCCGAAAGTGTGGCCGCCGACAATCAGAGCTGCAGTCTCGACGTCGTTCATCGCCATCCGTCCGAACGTGTCGCGGATGTCGATGGCGGAGGCCACCGGGTCCGAATTGCCATTGGGGCCTTCGGGGTTGACGTAGATAAGACCCATCTGCACTGCAGCGAGTGGGTTCTCCAGATCCCGATTGCCGGTATAGCGCTGGTCATCGAGCCACTCGAGCTCGGGGCCCCAGTAGACGTCCTCCTCGGGCTCCCAGCGATCCTCGCGCCCGAAAGCGAAGCCGGCGGTCTTGAAGCCCATATGCTCCAACGCCCGGTTGCCGGCGTAGACGATGAGGTCAGCCCACGACAGCGACTGGCCGTACTTCTGCTTCACCGGCCACAGCAGCCGGCGAGCTTTATCCAGGCTGACATTGTCGGGCCAGCTGTTCAGGGGGGCAAAGCGCTGCATGCCTGCGCCGCCACCGCCGCGGCCGTCCTGCACGCGGTAGGTGCCCGCAGAATGCCAGGCCATCCGGATGAAGAAAGGGCCGTAGTGGCCATAGTCGGCGGGCCACCACGGCTGCGAGGTGGTCATCATCTCGTCTACGTCGCGGGCCAGCGCGTCGACATCTATCGCCTGTACCGCGGTGACGTAATCGAAATCCGGATCCAGTGGGTTGATGACGTCGGGGTTCTTTTGCAGGATTTTCAGGTTCAGTTGGTTGGGCCACCAGTCACGGTTGCCGCCCCCCTCGACCGGCGGCTTGACCTTCCCGAACCCTGCAGGGCAACCGCCTGCGGCCTGATCGGTCTGGGCTTCTCCGGTCGGTGGGGTGTCTTCAGTCAGGCGATCGTCAGGCACTGTATTTCCTTCCGTGGGTGATGAATTGGGCTGTGATCACGGATGTGATCGAGCAGTCTGTTTAACCGAGCAGTCGGGACAAAAGCCCCAATAGACGACCTCGGCCTCGTCCACGACAAATCCGTCGAATGTGTCAGCCAAGTCGGCGGGCGTCAGGCAGGGAGCCTCGCCGACGGCGCAATCAATGTCGACGATGGTGCCGCAAGAACGGCAAACAAGATGGTGGTGGTTGTCGCCGACCCGGGACTCGTAGCGCGCCGCCGACCCGGAGGGATGGATTTTTCGCACAAGGCCGACCGTGGTCAGTGCTGCCAACACGTCGTAGACCGCTTGGCGGGAAACGTCGGGCAGAACGCTGCGCACGGCACCGAAAATAGTGTCGGTATCGGCGTGCGGGTCTGCGTGCACTGCCTCGAGAACGGCCACCCTTGGACGGGTCACACGCAGGTCTGCACTACGCAGCGCGTCCGCGTAGTTCGAGGTCACATAATTCGTTCTACGTTCTTTTTTGGACTGAGTCAAGTATTTCTGAAGAATAGGCCCTAGCTGCACTGTTAGGGTCGCTCAATGATCCGAAATGTAGTTCTCGCCAAGCTGAAGACTGGTTACGACGCTGCCGAGGTAGAGAGGATTCAGCAAGGTCTGCGCGAGCTGAACTGCCCGGGAACGCGGCGGTACACGGTGGGAAGCGACGCCGGCCTGCGAGAAGGAAACTGGGATTTCGTGATCGTGGCCGATTTCGAGGATACCGCCGCCTACCAGGGGTACGACGGGGACGCCGCGCACAACGAGTTGCGCGCCCGACTCGCGCCGATGATCGATCAAGTGGCCCGGGCACAGTTCGAACTGCCCGACGCCTAAGCAGGGCGGGCGTACCGCCGCACAAACGCGCCCAGAACCTTCATCGGATACTTCACTATCCGATGTTGCGCAGCGTCTTTGAGGGATTCCGCGGTCTCGGGGGCGAAATAGCCGTGGTTCTTGTAGACCTCGATTCGCGTGCAAATGCCGTCGACGTCGAGTTCAGGATGGAACTGCGTGGCGTAGACGTTCATCCCGACCCGGAAGGCCTGCACGGGACAGTCTGCCGAGCTGGCCAGACAGGCGACATGGGAAGGCAGCGACGACGCAGCCTCTTTGTGCCCGCCGAATGCGTCGAAGACGTCCGGCAGGCCCGCAAACAGCGGATCAGAGCGTCCAGCTGAGGAGAGTTCGACAGTCACAGCCCCGACCGGTTCAGGGTGAGCCCGGTCCACGACCGCACCGATGGCCGAGCCCAGAGTGCCGACGCCGTAACAGCATCCGAGGAAAGGAAAGTCGCGTTCGAGGACCGCACTGATGAGGTCGGCTAACTCCGCTTCGACCCGCTGCTGAGTCGACGACTTGGCACCGGGTTCGTCGCTGACGTTGTACGGCCCGCCCCCCAGAATGATGCCTGAGTACTGCGACAAGTCGACGGCTCCCAGCCGTCCGTGGGTCAGCCGGATGCGATGCAAGCCGCGTTCGTCAAGGCCGCCGAACCGCATCATCGCGTCGTATTCGTCATCGGCGGCCTCGTCCTCGGCGCGGATCGACAACAACAGGAAAGGGGCGTCGGCCACGGCGTCAGGGTAGCCGCACGCTAGCTTGTCGATCAGTGAGAACACTCATCGACTTCGACGACGCGCCAGTGTTCGCCATCCCGGCCGCCGACGGCGTCCGCGAAGGCGTGCTGGTAGAGGGTCCGCAGGGCTGGGGCGAATTCAGTCCGCCAGCGGGCTGCGACGACTTGGCGGCGGCCCGGTGGCTGACGGCGGCGATGGAACCCAGCACCGTCGGATGGCCCGATGCCGCGCGCGGCCAGGTGCCCGTCGTGGCTGTGCAGGACTGCGCCTGGATCCCCGCTGAAGATGTCCGACACGAACAGAACACCTCGGACACTCTGGCGCGCTGCGTGGTCGAGGTTGGCAATCCCGATAACGCGGTGGCAATGATCCACCGGTTGAGCACCGCGGCAAAAGGACTCAAGCTGGCCGAGCTGGTGTGCGACAACGCCGAAACAGCCGCCGAAGTCAGGCGCCGCACTCAGGTCCCGACCGCCGTCGACGCGATCATGCTGGCGCAAGCTGAGCGACCCGCTGAGATCGCCGATGTCGCTGTGTTGCAGTGCGGACCGTTGGGCGGGGTACGGCGCGCGCTGCGCCGCGCCGAGGCGCTCGGATTGCCATGTCTGGTGCGCCTCACCGGCAAAACCAGCGTCGGTGTGGCCGCTGACGTCGCCCTCGCCGCCGCGTTACCGGATCTTCCGTTCGCCTGCAGTCGCGACTTGAGGATGTCCGGCGACAGCGACGTTGTTGCCGAATCACGCTCGCTGCTCGGCGCGCAAAGATTCCTTCCGGCCGCACCAACGCCCGCCGCGCCCGACCCGGCACGGCTCGCGCAAGTCCGGGTTACTGACGCCCTCACAATCCGGCGCTGGCAGGACCTGTTGCGCCGTGCCGCCGCGGCACGATGACCGCGGCGGGTCGACCAGCAATCACCGCGCAGCGGGATCAGGTGTCCGGAGCGCTACGTCGGATCTGGTGTCCGTAGCTTGTACGCGCGATCGAGGGTTTCCTGCGGCAGCGGTTCACTCTCCTCGGCCGGGATCATCACCTCGACGTAACAGCCCCCGTCGTGGCTGTCGATCGCGTCCAGCGCAGCGTCCAATTCGGCGACGGTGGTCACTCGCGCGGATAACCAACCTGCACACCCGAATGCCTCCGGCAGCCGGTGGTACTGCACGGGGGCGAGGTCGTCGTACGGGTGGCCCCATTCACTGATGATCACCTCGATCCCGAAAATCCCATTGTTGAGCACGAAGATCACTGGCTTGATTCCGTAGCGCCCCATGACCGCCAGCTCGTTGAGGGTGAGCTGATGGGAGCCGTCCCCGGTCACCACCCAGGTGCGCCCGGACGTTTTCGCGAGGTCGACACCGAGGCAGGCCGGAGTGGCCCATCCGATCGAGCCCCACAGACCCTGTTCTTCAGCACCGACACCAGCCGGCAGCTGCATCCCGTTGAGGTGGAGCATGCAGGTGCCGGTCTCCACGACCAGTGTGTCGCCGGCCTTCATCCGCCGCTGCAGCCGCGGGTAGAAACTGGCCGAGGAGGTGGGGTCGGCGGCGGATCCGGTGAGCGGAAGCAACCGTTCGGTCGCCGACCTGGCGGACTTTCTCGGCTCCACCCGCTGCAACACCGCCTCAAGTACATCCTCGATAGCCACGTTCAGGAAGACACTGCGACCGATGCGCACCCAGTTGTCGTGGATGCACACAGCGCGGTTCACGTCGAGCAGGTCGCTCCACAGCCCGGTGTTGAGTTCGGTGAGCACGGCGCCACCGATGTCGAGCACGAGGTCGGCGTGCTCCACGACATCACGAACCTCCGCGGGCTGGGAACTGTCACCGGCATACAGACCAAGGAACTGGGGTAGCGACTCATCGACAGCGCCCTTGTCGGTGGGAGTTACGGCCACCGGCAGGTCGGCGATCCTCACCAGCTCGGTGGCCCTCTCCCGGAGGCCGTAGCGCACCGCCGTGGCAGTCACGAGAGCAACCGGGTTCTTCGCCGCGGCCAGTTGTGCGAGCACACCGGCAACAGCAGCCTCAAGTTCACGCGGGTCGCTTCGCTGTCGCTTCACCTCCCCGAGTGGACGACCCGCGATCGGTGCGCCGATGACCGGCATGAGTCCGTTGGCCTCGGAGATGACGATGTATGCGGGCATGCTCTGCCGAAGAGCCTCGCGGATGACTCGTTCCAGCTCGTCGATGCAGTTATCCGGCGTCATCACGGCCGATACACAGCAGGCCGCGGCTGAGATCGGCTGGAATCGGTCATAGACCGTGTCCCCGAGGTTGTGATGGGTCACCAGTCCCAACCGCTGAATACGTTCGCTCGGCATGCCGACCAGATGAAATACCGGCAGCCGGTGCGCCTTACTGCCCATGACCCCGTTGAGAGCAGACAGTTCGCCCACCCCGTAAGTCGTGGTCAGAATCGCGGCGCCACGAATGCGCGCGTAGCCGTCAGCCGCATAGGCGGCGTTGAGTTCGTTGGCACAGCCGACCCACTGCAAACCAGGGACGTCCTCGACGCCGTCGTCGATGGAGAAGGCGTAATCGCCCGGCACGCCGAAGACCCGGTCGATGCCCAACTGGGCAAGCCTGGCGAGGACATACTCAGCGACGTTCGGTTGGCTCATCCCCATCGACTCCTTGCTAGGCATTGTTTTGCTAGGCATTGTCTTGCTAGGCATTGTCTTGCTAGGCATTGTTTTTTGCTAGGCATTGTTACAGTCGACCGCGCCGCCGAGATTGCATCGATGCAGCCGCTCACTCGAACCTTCGCTGCCGGTATGCCATATCGACTGAAGGTGATCAGTCCTGCTTGCTGATCAACCGGCCGAGAGCAACGCGGTCAGGTGCCAGCAGCTCCTCGATCCGCGCCTTGTTGACATCGCCGACGATGATCTCGCCGACCTCTTGGTAGACGTCACTGAAGATGCCGTGGGACTTCATCTTCTCGGTCTGATAGATGTTGTCCTCGGTGGGTGTGACGTAGTACACGATCTCGGCTTTGAACCGGTGAATCAGCCACAGATGGATCAGATCCATCAGCCGCTTCTGCCGCAATTTCTCGGCGAAGGTGTTCTGCTCGCGCACCGTGAGAATGCTCCGGCCGTGCCGATCCTTGATGGGATCGACCACCACGTTGGCCAGCGGCTCGTCACCCTCGCCGAAGATTCCCAAGTCGAGCACATCGGAGCCGGCACGCCTCGGTCGCAACCGCACGCTGAGCTTTTCTGGAAGCTGATAGTGCTCGCTCCACAGTGCCAGCCAGTCTTCCAGCAGTTTCTTGGGCACCTCGGTCTGGACGAGATGCTGATGCTGGGTGGAACCCTTGCCCATGGATTTCGTCGTCGCCGTCCGACCGGATGAGGCCGCCAGCGCGGCGTCGCTGCGTGGGCCACCGACGAGCGTTTGCGGTGTGCGGTAGGGCGATTCGACCAGCCGCATCTTGCGTTGCAACCGCGCCAGCGCCAGCATGCCCTCTTGACGCAGCGAGGTGGCGAACTCTTCGGAGGCGACACCGTCGACTTGATGACCGCCATAGGTGATGAAGTTGAAGACGAATCCCATCTTGCCCAGTTCCTCCGGGAACGCCCGCATCTCCTCGTCGGTCATTCCGGTGGTGTCCCAGTTGAACGACGGCGACAGGTTGTAGGCAAGCATCTGTTCGGGGTAGACGGCGTGGACCGCATCGGCGAACTGCTTGGCATCGGCCAGGTCGGCAGTCTTGGTCTCCATCCAGAGGATGTCGGCAAACGGAGCGGCGGCCAACGACTTGGCGATCGCGTACGGAATGCCGCCGCGCACCTGGTAGTAGCCCTCTGGCGTCTTGACGCGCTCGCAGTCCCAGGCCACATCGGCCCCCAACTTCTTGGCCATCTCCTGTGCCGAGTACAGCGATGCCCGCCCGGCGAACTCCCGCCATTCGGCGACGCTCATGTCGGCCGGCTCACCTTCGCGCTCCCGGTATTCGAGAAGCTCGGCCACCGCACCGCCGTAAGTGTTCAGTCCGGCGTCTTCCTGCCAAGCATCCACGAAACGGGACTGCACGGTGTCGAACACCTCATCAACCGAAAACGTGGAAGTGTCGATGCCCTCGCGCCACGAAGCAACGGTCTCGTCGATCAGCGCCAACAGTCCTTGATGCTCTAACCAAGTTTCGGCGGTGGCGTACTCGCCGTCGGGGAGTGCGTATAGCTGATGTCCGTTGAGTTCTGCCATCCCCTTGTCGTGGAATCGCCGCACCATGGCCAGGAAGCACGACTTGTACGAGGGGATTTTCAGATTAGTGACGCCGAGCAGGAAAGGTTGATCGCGTTCATCGGCCCGGCTATCGATGAGATTGGCCGCCTCGGCATCGGTGCGCGCGACGATGATCCCGGGCACCCTCATGATGTCCAGCTGGAACCGGGCAGTGTTGAGCCGCTTGATCTGCTCGTCGGAGGGCACCAGCACCTTGCCGCCCTGATGGCCGCATTTCTTCGTCCCGGGACGTTGGTCCTCGATGTGGTAACCGGGCACCCCCGCCTCGACAAAGCGGCGGATTAGGTTGCGCACGTGCGGATCACCGCCGTGGCCGGTGTCGGCGTCGGCGACGATGAAGGGCCGGTAGTCATACGCGGGCGTTGTGCTGCGTTGTTCTGGGGTCATCCGCAGCCTCAGATACTGCTGGTTGCGGTCTGCGGTCAACAACGCCCGAACCAGACCCGCCGCCTCCTCAGGCACCTGACTTAGCGGGTAACTTGCGAGGTCGGGGCCAGGATCCTCACTGATGGAACCCTTAGCTGAGGTTGCCCAGCCGCCCAGATAGATACCCTCGATACCCATTCGCTTCATCGCCACGGCCTGACCGGGCGAGTAGGGGCCGAAGGTGGTGATGCTCTTGCCCCGCGCGAACAGGTCCCGCAGGTGCGGGTAGAACGCGGTTGCCGCTTCTCGGGCGACGGGGTAGTCCGCCGGAATCGTGCCACGCTGCTCGGCGACTTGGCGCGCCGTATAGAGACGGATGATCCCGTCGAAGCGCGGGCTGTCGAAGTAGCTCTGCGTGTCAGCCAGATCTTGCTCGAACGGCGTCTGGTTCTTGGGGTCAGCGTCGGTGATGGCCATAACTCACAGTACGACGCGGGGCGGGCGAGCGGGAACGATTCGGACTTGGGGAGGCGGGCGGGAATCACCGCGGGAGGCGGGCGGGAATCACCGCGGGAGGCGGGCGGGCATCACCGCGGGAGGCGGGCGGGAATCACCGCGGGAGGCGGGCGGGAATCACCGCGGGAGGCGGCTGAGAATCACCTCGGGTGGGGCACTACTTGGTGCCGAAGATGCGATCACCGGCATCGCCGAGTCCGGGAAGGATGTAGCCGTGCTCGTCGAGCTGCCGATCGATCGCCGCTGTGTACAGCGGTACCGACGGGTGGGCCTCGGTCAGTGCGGCTATACCTTCGGGGCAGGTCAGCAGGCAGACGAACTTAATGGACTTCGGATCGTGCTCGGCCAGCCGATCCACCGCGGCGATCGCGGAGTTCCCGGTCGCCAGCATCGGGTCGACGACGATCACGTCCCGCTCGTGCAGGTCGCTAGGCATCTTGAAGTAGTATTCGACGGCCACAAGAGTTTTCGGGTCACGATAGAGACCGATGTGGCCGACTCTGGCCGACGGCACGACCTCGAGCATGCCGTCGAGGATGCCGGTACCAGCCCGCAGGATCGACACGAAGACGAGCTTCTTGCCGTCGATGACTTGACCTGTGGTGCGTTCCAGCGGGGTCTCGACCTCGATCTCGTGCGTGGCGATCTCACGAAGTACCTCGTAGGACATCAGCGCTGACACTTCTTGCACCAAACGGCGAAAGTTGTTGGTGGAAACGTCTTTTTGGCGCATCAAGGTGATCTTGTGCTGAATCAAGGGGTGTTTGATGTGGTGCACTCCACCGGGACCGATGTCCATGTCGCCTCCTGGTCGCGTTCTAGAAAACCGTGCCGTCGCTGGCAATGGCCAGGGGCGGCAGACCGTCGCGAAGGCGCTGCGCCGAGGCGCGTCCGGCCGCCCACGTGCCGCCTTCCAATATGCGCGCCAGCGGCAGCTGACCGGCGTCCAGCCCCAGTAGGGCGCGTACCAGTGGTGCGAGTTCGTCGAGCAGCGCCACAGTCAGCGCACGCCACTCGACCACCAACTCGTCACCTGGGCTCCAGGTTTGTGTGGCGTGCCCGGGGTCACGCAGGCTCAGCGCCCCGGTATCCAGCAGCAGCCCGCCGTTGCGGTACTCAGGCAAGCCAGTGAGGGCAGCGACCCCAGTCACTGTGATCCCGGCCCAGATGAACGGCTCGATAAGCGAGTAGGTCAGCCATTGGGACAGTTTGTGCAGCGGCAGCCATCCTGCGGTCAGACCGGGGCCCGCCACCGCATCATGATGCCAGCAGTCTCCCAGTCGGTAGCTGCCGATCATGTTGTGCGACGGCCATATCGACGACAATGAGGTCAGCAGATGCGCCAGAATGTCGCGGGCATCCACCGGGCCAGGCTGCGTGGTGAGAGCGTCGAACAGCCCGCCGGGCCTGCCCTGCGGACCGAATAACTCGGGTTGCGCGGCCAGCGCGCCGCCGAGGCGGTGCAGTAGCTTCACGCGCCCCGCAAGTCCCACGAGAGGGTTATCCGGCCTCACCTGCAGCACCTCAGCCAGCCGTTCCTGGGTCAGCGCGCTCAACGCCACGGCCTCTACTTGCAGCGGCCGAGCCGGGTCGCTGGAGAACGCCCCGGCAAGGAACCCATGCCAGCTGGCGACAGCCAGGCCCTCCGATCGGCTGAACCGCGCCGAGGTGGCGCCTCGGTTCTCGAGAAAGCTCCAGCCGGCTCCGGCGCCGGCGTCGAGAAGCACGCTGAGCACCGTGAGGTCGACCATGGCTCGGGCCCGCTGCTGAGGATCACAGCCTGAAAGCGCACGGTCGAGCTCGGCACGGCGGTCCACCCCGCCGGCCTCGAAATGGCGCCAACGGCTGTGGTATGGGATAGCCAGGTCCGGGTAGCGGGCGCGGGCGATGGCAGCGACTGCGCCGGCAGCCTCGTGCAACCCGTTGTCGTGCACAGCGAACCAGCGGGATGCGCCAGCGCGGGCACGTTCGAGCAGCTGCGTCGAGCGTGACCGCACTGCGCAGGTAGTGCGCAGCATCGCGGCGGCATCGGCTGGGTGAGCCGCACGCTGCCCCGCATCCATGCCCGCGGAGCCGCTGTGCTGGGTCACGGGTCGAGCCCTCTACCCTTGGTCTGCTTGAGCTCCTCGGCATCAGGTGCCGCGCCGGGCGTGTAATAGCCGGCGGCGGTCTTGGCGTCCATCTCGACCTGTGCGTCCGCCGGGATCAGTTCATCGGGGATCGACACCCGCTCGCCGACCTCGATACCGGAGCCGGTGATTGCGTCGTACTTCATGTTGCTCATCGACACCAGCCGGTGGATCTTGCTGATGCCGAGCCAATGCAGCACGTCGGGCATAAGTTCCTGAAAGCGCATGTCCTGCACCCCCGCAACGCATTCGGTGCGAGCGAAGTACTGGTCGGCGGTGTCACCGCCAACCTGGCGCTTACGTGCGTTGTAGACCAGGAACTTCGTCACTTCACCGAGCGCGCGGCCTTCCTTGCGCGAGTACGCCACCAGACCGACTCCGCCCCGCTGGGCGCCCTGAATGCACTCTTCGATCGCGTGGGTCAGGTAGGGCCGGCAGGTGCAGATGTCGGAGCCGAAGACGTCTGAACCGTTGCATTCGTCGTGCACGCGGGCAGTCAGCTCAACTGCCGGGTCCGACAGGTCACGTGGGTCCCCGAAGATGTAGATGGTCTGCCCGCCGATGGGGGGTAGGAACACTTCGAGATCCGAACGCGTCACCAGCTCGGGGTACATTCCGCCGGTCTCCTCGAAAAGCGCTCGGCGCAAATCGGTTTGACTGCATCCGAAGCGCTGAGCAACGCCGGGCAGATGCCACACGGGCTCGATGGCCGCCTTGGTCACCTGCGCGGCTCCGGTCGAGAGCAGTACCTGTTCGTCGGGACTGAGACGGCCCCGGGCAATGGACTCGCCGATTTCGGGCAGGATCACCTGCGCCTTGGTGACCGCAATGGTGGGACGGATGTCGATGCCCTCGGCGAGTTCGTCGGCGAAAGCCTCGGCGACCATCGCCCCCCATGGATCCAGGCTGACAATCGACGCGGCGTCACCCCACTGCGGATGGGGTCCGATGATGTCAGTCGGCGAGGTGTCGGTCAGATCGGCGCGGTGGTCGCGCGACAGTGCGCCTGCGGCGACCGCCAGCGCTCGATAGACGCCGTAGGCGCCGCTGTGGGTCCCGATCACGTTGCGATGGGCCCTTGTAGCGGTGGTCCCTACGACGGGGCCGCGTAATGCGGCCGTGGGCGCGCCCCAAAGGATGCTCGGAGCATCGATGCCAGCACTGTGCGACGTCAGCCTGATGTGTCCGCCCGAAGACTTCGCGGGCGGCGGCACTGAGGCGTCGGCGGGCATCGGTGTTCTCGGCCTCCTCGGCTGCAGATCCTCGACTAGAGGAAAGGCGCAAGCATAGCCATTGGAAGCCGTCGGCGCCGATAGCACGACGTCGCCCTGACGGCCGACGGCGCGGCGCCGGTGGCTCCTAACCCCAGCGGCGGCAGCACAGGCCGCACTTGGCACACTGAGTGCATGGCCCAGATAACCCTGCGTGGGAACGCGTGCAACACTGTCGGAGAACTGCCCGCGGTTGGCTCGCCAGCGCCT
>JAHZKD010000272.1 GCA_022600605.1 Actinomycetes bacterium | reverse complement strand
CAACGCGCTGGCGACGGCCGACGGCACGAAGGGGCCGGGCACGGCTCCATAGCCGAACTCCGCGACGACGATTGCCAACTCGAGGATGCCGAAACCCTGCCCACCGACAGATTCAGCGAGGTGAACACCCGGTAGTCCCTGCTCAGCGGCGGCTTTCCAGAAGGGCGGGGGGTTCGGTATCGGGGTCTCGAGGGCATCGTGTAGGACCTCGGACGGCACAACCCGTGCCACTAGTGACCGCACTGAATCGGCCAGGTCGTTGTGCTCGTCTGTGATCGCGATGGGCATCGTCGCCTCCTCCGTTGGGGGCTGGCTAACCGGTTGGTTGGGACCGAGACTACCTGGGCACCTGGTTCACCAAGTTGGCGAGGTCCCGCCCGTCTCGCAGCCGTGCGCAGTTGTCCACGGCGCACTCCAGGTAGCGGCGCATGGTGTCGGCGGTGTACCAGGACACGTGCGGGGTCAGCACCACGTTGGCCAGCTCGACCAGTGGATTGCCGGCCGGCACCGGCTCAACGGCGAAGACATCGAGACCTGCCGCGGCAAGCTGTCCGGATCGCAGCGCGTCGACGAGCGCGCCCTCGTCGACGATTGGGCCTCGCGAGGTGTTGACGAGGACCGCGCCAGGCTTCACCCGCCCGAGCGCATCGCAGTCGAGCAGCCCGGCGGTGCGTTCGGTCAGCGGCAGATGCAGGGAGACGATATCGCTGACGGTCAGCAGGTCGTGCAGGCTGCGCCAACCTGGGTGCCCGTCATCAGAGGTACTGGTGTGCAGGACCTTCGAAGGTTCAGTTCCCATCGCCACGACGATGCGCTCGACACGTTTGGCGATGTTGCCGTAGCCGATCAGACCGACTGTGCAGCCGCCTACATCGCGCACGGTTTCACCGAGAGTGGGGTCGGATGGCCAGCCGATGCCCGCCCGGGTGGCTCGATCGAGTTCCGGCAGCCGGCGCAGTGCGGCCAGCATCAGCAGCACGGCTCCCTCGGCCACCGACGCCGCGTTTGCGCCGGGCATATTGGCGACGGCGATGCCACGCGCTGTCGCGACGTTGACGTCGATCGTGTTCACCCCGGCACCCATCTTGTGTACGAGCCGCAGACGCAACGCCTTGGCGAGGTCGTCGCCGGAGATGGGCCGCAGTACGTGCCAGATCACTTCGGCGTCGGGCAACTCGCGATAAAAAGTCTCATCGTCGTCCTCGGCGCAGTACCGCACATCGAGCCAATCCCTCAGCGGAGCAAGGAATTCCAGCACCTTATCGCCGGGTGTGAAATGAGCCAGGACTTTCAACAGACTTTCACCACCGGCGCGCGATCCACTCGGCGATAGTATCGGCCTTCTCGGTGCGGGCACCGGGCGTGGTGAAGTAGTGATCGGTGTCGATCGTGCATTGCGTTTTGTCGGAGCTGCCGAGCGCAGCGTATATCCGCCGAGCGTCAGAGGGGTACACACCGGTGTCCTGGTCGGCGTTGATCACCAGTGCCGGGCAGCTGATGCGGGCCAGGTGCGGCTCGGCGCGGGTTTGCGCGTAACGCAGGCTCCACATGCCTATCCAGCTGCGAAGCGTGCAGGCCGCGGCAATACCGTGGCTGGACCTGTTGGCCTTCACCGGCACGCCCGCGTAGCACATATTGGCAGGGCGCTTCGTCGGCTCAAGGGCCGGATCGATCATCCGCGGATCTGCCCAGGTGCGCATCACGGTGAACGGCCGGTCGGAGAATCCCGCGTCGCGCACTCTGACGAGTTCGGCCTCGGCCCAGTCGGTGATGGCATCGTTTCGGGCAACCTGCGCGGCCCGATAGCGCTGCACGAACTGTTCATCGTAGGGCGGCCCGTTGCGCTCGTTGAACAAATCCAAGTCGGGATCCGTTGCGATGGCATCGCCTTCGTCCACGACTGCAGCATCCATCCACGCGGTCAGTACGTCGGGGCGTCCGGGGTGGGCGGCGCTGGCCACGTAGCCGTCGGCCGGAGGAAGATCATCGAGTCCGGCCGCGGGATGCATCCCGTCCAGCGGGGTGACATGTCGGTCACCTGCGTTGGCTTGATAGGCGGCCATCAGTGATCCGCCGCCCGAATTACCCAGCAGAATAACCGTTTCGATGCCCTGAACTTCGCGAAGCCACCGCACGCCGACACCGATGTCCACGAGCGCGTGGTCCAGAAGGAAGTTGCTCTCAAACCCGCGGAACCGAGTGTTCCACCCGAGGAATCCGATCCCACGGGTAGCTAGGTAGTCCGCGAGATAGTGCTCGGAGAAATCGATTTGGTAATGCGTCGCGATCATCGCCACCGTTGGCCTGCGATCAGCGTTGCGGTGGTACAGACCCTGGCACGGGTGACCACCCGATCCGGCCTGCCGGGCGGTTGGGGAATCCAGACCGACGAACTCTCTGGTGACCCGGGGTGTCCGCGACGAGGCTGAGCCAGTCATGATTGTGACGCTGGGGTAGTCATGGATATTGGGCCTCCTGGTGGTAGATAGTCCTGTAGAAGATCGCTGCGAGCGTGTTGATGCAGGCGGTGTCGTCGACGTCGTGGCTCGGACAGATATCGTCGCTGGGGCGGGTGTCGTCGCTGCGGCAGCTCGCCTGGCCAGACAGTTGCGTATAGCAGAATTGATTGAGCATCGACACCAGCGCGACCGCGATTAGCCGGGGGTTGCTGCCCGAGCAGAAGCCTTGCTGCTGAGCGCGTTTCACCATTGAGGTGATCAATCCGATGGGAAAAGAACAGATTTCGTTCCAGTACTCGGCGAAGTCGTCGCTGATCATCGCCATCTGCGACACGCTGATGATCTCGGCCAGCCGGTTGCGGTAGGTGTTCCAGTGCGCTGCGGCGACCTGGTGTGAGATTTCCCAGTTGCTGAGTCCCGGCTGGGCCGCCGCCATCGAGCGTTCGCGGGCTTCGTCGCGGAACCGCACCGCCCATTCCCGGACCATCGCCTCTTTGGAGTCATAGTAGTTGTAGAACGAGGCAGTGGACCTGCCCGCTTCGCCGGCGATGTCGGCGACGGTGGTGGCCAGTATTCCCCTGCGCGTGACGACCGCGCGGGCCGCTGCATCGATCGCGGCCTGCGTTTGGCGGCCACGCACCGTAGGTAACTGTTCACGGGGACTGACTCCCAACGGATGCTGCACCCCTCGCAGTCGCTCACTCAACGGATGCTGCACTCCTTGCGGTCGTGGATTCCTACGGATGTAGGCAGGAAACTGAATCTGATGTTAGATTCAGTTTAGGCTCGGTGCCAGGGTTTCGCCGGGCGGTGTGTTCCTGGAGGTGTAATCGTGATCAAGCCGCACAACGTAGGCGGGGATGCCAACGCCGAATTCGAGCTCAGTGGCATCAACCACGTCGCGTTGGTCTGCTCGGACATGGAGAAGACAGTTGACTTCTACAGCAATGTGTTGGGCATGCCGCTGGTGAAGTCGCTGGACCTGCCAGGCGGCATGGGGCAGCATTTCTTCTTCGATGCAGGCAACGGGGATTGCGTGGCATTCTTCTGGTTCGCCGACGCGCCCGACCGGGTTCCGGGCATCTCGTCACCCGCGGCCATTCCGGGCATCGGGGATATCGTCAGCGCGGTGAGCACGATGAACCACCTCGCGTTTCATGTGCCCGCGGAGAAGTTCGATGATTATCGACGGCGTCTCAAGGCCAAGGGGGTGCGGGTCGGGCCGATCCTCAACCATGACGAGAGCCCGACTCAAGTGTCGGCTACCCTGCACCCCGGGGTATACGTGAGGTCCTTCTATTTCCTCGACCCTGACGGTATAACACTCGAATTCGCCTGCTGGACTAAGGAATTCACTGAAAGTGATGCGGTGGCCATCCCCAAGACCGCAGCCGACCGTCGAGTTCCCGCCGCGACCTGAGTTGGCGCTGCAGTGGGTTGGGGTTGGGGTCGCTGCCGAGGAGTTCGTCCGGGTGGTGGTCGTGGTTGATTTGGGGCTAACTGATCAACTCCGGTCCCGGTAGAGCGTGGGATCGGCGAGTTGGTCGATGAGTGCCGCGAGCTGGGCGGTCAGTTGGCCTTGAGTCATTCCGATCTCGCCGGACAGCCACGCGCTCAGCGTCTGCGCGACACCGCCCACCACGAAGTGTCCAGCGGCCTTGATCCGGTCGTTG
>JAHZKD010000271.1 GCA_022600605.1 Actinomycetes bacterium | reverse complement strand
CCAAAGCCGGCTAGCCCCTGGCTATTCCCCACATTAGATCCCAACTCCGCTGCGATACTCGATGGAGTGCAACGATTCCGCAGCACGCACAGCCCACGACCCACACCCCGACCTCAGGGAGAGTTACTCATGACCTCGATCCCAAAGAGCCTCACAACCCCTGACACGCTCGACTCCCCGCTGGGAAAGCTCAGCTTCGTCGACGGCGCCCCGACCGACGACACTGCGCAGAAGGTTTTCGACCACCTCGACATGAGCCACGCCTTCAATGCATACGTCAACGGCTACCAGTTGGTGTCGCTGCAGGCGATTCACAAAGGTATCCGCGAGGCCGGCGTGGCGGACAACGGCGGTGTGCTGCTGTTCTCGGGCCTCATGGACAGCCAGTCGCTGTTCCTCACCGCCAATGCCGACACCGTCTACTACATATTCGCCATCGATGTCTCTGACGGGCCGATGGTGGTTGAGACACCGCCGGATGCCCTCGGCCTCTTCGACGACTTCTGGTTCCAGCACGTCATCGACTTCGGTCGGCCCGGACCGGACCGCTCGATGGGCGGAAAGTTCCTGCTCGTTCCGCCGGGCTACGACGGGCCGATGCCCGACAGCGGCTACCACGTCGGCCACCCGACCACGAACAACATCATGGCGTTCGGCCGCAGCTTCATGGTCGACAGCGATCCTGCGCCCACGGTGGCGACAATCAAGTCGCACCTAAAGATCTATCCGTACACCCCGGGCCGATACGGCACCAGCATCGCGACCCTGCTTGAGGGTGGCCCGCTGCCCGGCAAGCCAGCCGAGGTCAAGCCGGTCAACTTCGTCGAGGGGACCGGGCTGGAGATCAACACGGTGCCGCCGAGTGACTACACCTACTACGAGCTGTTGAACGAGGTCGTGCAGGAGCAACCCAGCGGAACCCTCTCGCCCGAGATCGTCGGTTCCTTCGCTGCGATCGGCATCGTGAAGGGCCGACCGTTCAACCCCGATGATCGGATGAAGAAACTGATGGTCGACGCGTCGGTCGTTGCTAGCGCGACCGGGCGAGCGCTGAACTGGCGTTTCCGCGAAGAAGACGGTTTCGGCTTCTACCCCGACTCCGCTTGGTACAACATGTTGTTCGTGGGCGGCTCAGGCTTCGAGACCCAACCCCCTGTCGTCAAGGACGGCCAGGTCGTCCCATACCCGCCGACCGGGTACCGAACGCTCAACGCCCGCTTCGCGTTCTTCTACGCCGCCACGGGAGTCACGCCGTCAATGTGTATGTTGCTGGCCGACATCGGCTCTCAGTACTTGCTAGCCGCAGTCGACAGCAACAAGAAGTACTTCGACGGGGCGAAGAGCTACCGCTGCACGTTGCCGCCGAACATCCCCGAGAACAACTTCTGGTCCTTCACCGTGTATGACAACCAGACCCGTTCGATGCTGCAGACGCCGCAACGTTTCCCGCGGGCCGGGAGCCAGTCGTTCCCGAGCCCGGCAGCCGTGCCCAACGCGGACGGATCTGTCGACATCTACTTCGGACCCCAACCTCCGGTCGGCAAGGAGCCCAACTGGATCCAGACCATGCCGGGCAAGGGCTGGTTCACAATCCTGCGCCTCTACAACCCGCTCGCGGCGTTCTTCGACAAGAGCTGGAAGGTCGGCGAGGTCGAGGAGATCAGCTGACTTGATCCCGGTCCTAGCCGTCGCCCCCGACACCGGGCGCAACGCGGGATTTGACGGTTGCGGCAGTAAGTGACCGGCTGATGCGGTGAGATGGCGAGGATGAACATGAACTCTATGGACACGACGGGTACGGGCGAGTCAAAAACCGCTGGCTATAACCACCAGATCCCGGAAAAACTCTTGACCCCCGACAAGGTGGAAACCCGGATCGGGACGTTGGAGTTCTTTGATGGCTTGCCGAGCGAGGCGACCGTCGAGAAGGTTTACGACAACCTCGACCTGCAGCGCGGGGTGGAGACCTTCTGGAACGGCATACCCGCGGCGAACATGCAGGCGCTTCTCGCTGGGATTGTCGGCCTTGGGGTCGATAGCTGCAACACGGCGGTCATATTCGACAAGCTGATGGACTCCGGCGCGCTGTTCCTCACTGGGAACACTGACACGGTGTATTTGGTGGGGGTCCTCGATCTGTTGCGGGACGGACCGACGGTGGTCGAGGTTCCGGCCGGATGTGGTCCCGGCACAGTGGATGACGCCTATTTCCGCTTCCTCGTTGACATGGGTGGCCCCGGGCCGGACCAGGGTAAGGGCGGTCGATATTTGATCTTGCCCCCAGATTACGAGGGTGATCTCGAAGGGCCCATTGGTGGCATGGAACAGGAGGTGGACGGCCAGAAGTACTTTGTTGCCAAGTCCACCAGCTACGCGAACCTGGTGTGCCTGCGCGGCCTGCTGGTGGACGGCAAACCCGATGCGGCGACCGCTATGTTCAAGAATGGGCTGAAGATCTATCCCCTCGCGCAGGCCGGCAGGGCGCCGGCGATGGACTTCATCAGCGGCTCCGGGAAAGTCTTCAACACAATTCACGCCAACACCTTTGAGTTCTACGAAGAGCTGCACAGGGTGATCGAGCGGGAGCCGGTTTCGATGCTGGAGCCGGAGCTGCGCGGGCTGTTTGCCGCCATCGGCATTCAGAAGGGCAAGCCGTTCGCGCCGGACGCCCGGATGAAGCAGATCCTTATCGAGGCGGTGGCCATCGCCAACGCGACGGCCCGGGCGTTAACGTTTCGGCCGCGTATGGAAGACGCTCCCAGATACCCGAATAGCTCTTGGTTGAAACTGATTTTCGGTGGTAGTTATGAGTTCCTGAAGGATGGCGGCGCAGGCGGTCGCAACCAGGATGCCCGCACGGAATATTTCTACGTGGCCACGCTCAACACCCCGGCGATTGTTCGGAAGATGATCGGTAAAGGTTCGCAATATGCCTTCGCGATGTCGGATGCGAACGGCGACTATCTGGACGGCAGCAAGACCTACACGCTGCACCTGCCGCCCGACGTGCCTGCCGCGGCGTTCTGGTCCGTGGTGGTCTATGACCCGCAGACCCGCTCCCAACTGCAAACCGGCCAGACGTTCCCGAGCAAGAACGACAAGCGGGACAAGCTGATCCAGAACGCCGATGGCTCGTTCGATCTCTACTTTGGTCCCGCGTCGCCGGCCGGTAAGGAAGCCAACTGGATGCAGACCGTCCCGGGCAAGGCCTGGTTCGCGTGCTTGCGTCTCTACAGCCCGCTGGAGCCCTTCTTTGACCAGACTTGGCGGCCAGGCGAGATCGAGTTGGTGCAGTAGATATAGGAGAACCGTAGAGAAACCATTTTCTGCAAAAGCATTGTCGGTGAGGCTTGTCCGTTGGCGGGCCGAGGACGATGCCGCTGCTCCAGAAACGAGGAAGGAAACGTCTATGCCCAATTCCGAGCAGGGCTCAGCGATTAAGACCCGCAAGGCTTCGTGCCGCTGCGGAAAGCTCAGTGTTACCTACGCAGGCCCCGACCCAGAGCGGATTACCGTGTGCCACTGCAACTCCTGCCAGTTGCGGACGGGCACCGTGTTCAGCGTGCAAGCACGGTTTCCACGAGCGATGGCCAAGATTGAAGGCAAATCGACGAAGTGGGCCGTTCCCCGCGACACCGAGGCACAGGCCTGCGACAGCGGGGGCGCCACGTATCACTTTTGTCCTGCGTGTGGGAGCACCGTGTACTGGGACATTTCCACGGCACCGGACGTCATCGGGGTCGCAATCGGCACGCTCACCGACGCTAAGTTTCCACCGCCAAAGATATCCGGTTTCGAATCGTACGGGCATCCATGGGCGATGAAGCCCGCAGACCTTCCGATCCAGCGCTTGAAGCTCGCAGAATGAAGTACCCGCGCCGCTCCAGTCGGAATGAAGTACCCGCGCCGGCCCCGTCGGAGTGAAGTACCCGCGCAGGCCCAGTCGGACGGAGAGGATGGACGCTGTGATTCGTTGATCCACCGGTCTTGACAACGTCTACTTAGCCCAGTTCGGCGACCAACCAGCGGTGCAGGCCAGCCAGCCTGCTCAGTCGGGCGGCGCAGAACTCGGTGAGATCGCCCGTCGATACCTGTGCAGGCAACGGTTCAGCCCACCGAAGTTGGAACATGGCCTTGTGCCGCAACAGGTCGGCATTCGGATGATCGGACGAGAACGGCTTAGGCACTCGCTTGAGATCAGCGCCAGCAATGTCGACCTCTGCGCCACCACGCTTGACGTCGTCGATCAGCTGGCGTAATTCCCCGCCGGCAACGCGGTCATCACCGACCGCCGCGCGCCAGGAGGCCATCGAGGAAAACGACACACCAGCGGCAAAGCCGATCTGGCCCGGATCGAGTCGCAGGAACAACGTGGGGGCCGTCTTCTTCGGTGTGCCTTCCCACCAGCGAAACAACAGATGATCCTTGTAACGGGGACCCTGCGGGTTGAAACGCACGTCGGCGTTGATGGGGGCAATCGAGCCATTGACCTTCGGGCTGCCCACCAGGCCGGGCGAAACCTGCTCCGTCAGGCGTGCGCCAAGCTCCTCGACAAGATCGCGGGCGGGAGCGAGTAAGAGGGCCTGCCAGTCATCACGGACAGCAGCGAATTCACCCACATCAAGGGTCGGTAGTCGAGCGAGCAGCGCCAGCCCCGCGGGCGGAAAGCCAGTGAAGGTCCTGGAGGTCCTGGAGTTCCTGGAGTTCATTGTTGGCTGTTCGCGAACAGCAGGGCCTCGTCCATCAAGGCGGCCCACCTGGTCTCATTACGATCGTCGACGAGAACCCATTCCCGGAAGGTCCGTCCGGCGGGGGCAAAGGGTTTCCCGACACCGGCATCGATGAGCTCTTCGACTCGACCTCGCGGGAGCTTCACGATCAGGTCACCGGTGCGATGGTCACAGGAGGCGAAGAACTTCCCGCTGGCCCGAAGGCAAGGAAAACCCATCATCGTGCCCGGCGACACCCCAGGCTGGGTAAGTACCGTCGCGGCGACATCATCGAAGAAGGCGGAGGGCTGCTCAGGCATCGGTCGGCTCCCTTCCACTATGGACTGCTAACCAGTTGCGGCCATAGCCTATCCGGGCCGCAAAGGCCGTAAGCGATATCAGCTCAGCTGCGGGGAGTCTCTTTGAGAATAGGAGCGCCACACCAAGGTCACGGCAAGCATGCTGATGGTGAGCGGGTACAAGATTGGGCGCACCATGAGCACGACCGGCAACAGCGCCGCGCCCACACCGACGCCGAGCGCAACCAGCAGGGTGGGCGCACAGCATGCGAATCCGATTCCGAGCGCGGGCAATACCGCCACGAGCGGCCCAATCGTGGTCCGACGACACGCTGTGCGTTGTGCGCTGTGCACGGTGAGCGCGACGTTAGCCGCGGCCAGTGCCGCAACCGCGGCGCCCAGCGCGACATTCGCGGGGCTCAGGAACAGCGTCAGGTGAGCGTTGGCCCGGATGGCAAGAACCGGCTCGAAAAGGTACGGCGCCTTCGTTTTGAAGATGTTGGCGAAAGCGACCTGCACGCTCGGGCCGAAACCTGTTTGCCCGGAAGCGGATACCACGATGTCGCCGATGGCGAGCAGATACAGCAGCAGGACGGCCAGAGCGGTGCCTATCGCAAACCGGCGGGGCCGCGCTTCGGCCATGGCCTGACGGACAGCCTG
>JAHZKD010000270.1 GCA_022600605.1 Actinomycetes bacterium | reverse complement strand
GAAAGCTGCACAGGAGACGGCACGGCTATGGCGTGAAAAGCGGGACGCCGAAACTCAGGAGCATCGCCGACGTGAAGCCGAGGCGAGCCAAGAGGCGCAGCGCAGAGCGTTAATTCACACCGCGATCACCATCTCTAGCGTACTTGCTGTCCTTGTCTTCTTAGGGGTGCTGATTTTCGCCCCGTAGGAGCCGTAGGAATTGAAGTGTGTTGTGAGACAACCCGCGGCGCAGACACCGGCCCTTCATCTCCGGGCCTTAGCGCAGTGGGGTACGAGGGCTCAGTGAGGATTCACCGGAAAGCGCGCCCAGACCGCGCCAGATGATTGTGAGCACGTCTCAGCACTGCACATCGCGGAGCTACTTGTGGCCTGGAGGACGCTGCAAAGGCGCTGGCCCGACGGCGCCGAAAGTGCTCTGCGGCAGGCAGTAGACGCCGCTCGGTGCCCGCCAATCAGCGCTGGCCGCCCAAGATTTGACGAGATTTTGATGCAGCACGATGAACAGGATCGGTCCCGGCTGGAAAGGGCCGCTGACACGATGTCGGAAGGAGCAGCCGAAGCAACCGCGCAGATTTTTGAGAAGGAAACAGACGAACAATGGGCGAAATGAACGACGAGCCTACGGTTGTGGCCGCAGCCGAACCGGCCACCGGCCGAGCCTGGGCCAACAAATGGGCCGTGGGCCGCGCGATGAAGATCGAAGAACTTGCAGCCCTCATCCATGATGTGGACGCAAACCACGACCCGAGTCCGTCCGCCCTAGCAACAGCCCTGGTCGACCGTGGAATATCGCTGCGTCCGAACTCCTTTCCTTGAAAAGCCGTGACATCGACCATCGCCCGCCTCCCACATGGCGAGAGTCGACCGGTGAGCTGAGACTCGGCGAACGGTCAAGAAGTGACACCACCGTGAGACGGAACTAAGACGAAACCGCGTGAGATACCCTTGGTAACTGCAGGTCAGAGTATCCCTATGTGACAGGAGATTTGAGAACCTAATGGGAATCGATCAGCGAGCCTTCGACCGGTAATGGTCCGATCGACGGAGGCTGGTCACCGAGCCGCCGGCTGGTGAGCACAGTGAGAACCTGGGGTGCTTGTCGATTCCTAACTGTAGATCGTGCCCCAGCCGGTTGGTGAGGTCGCCTGTAGCGCTTATGGGATGTCGTGCCACCGAGCACTGGTCCATTAGGTCGCCGCCGGGTGTCCTTCGGCTCGAACAGGTTTCACCACACCCGAGCAAGGAGGCGAGTTGACGATTTTCGTTGGGGACGACTGGAGCGAAGACCATCACGACATTCACCTGATGGACGGGGACGGGGCCAAGCTGGTGTCGCGGCGATTACCCGAAGGACTCGCCGGTATCGGCGGGTTCCACGAGTTAGTGGCCGCGCACGCGGAGGAACCCGGCCAGGTGGTCATCGGTATCGAAACCGACCGCGGCTTGTGGGTCGAGGCGCTGAGCGCGGCCGGCTATCAGGTGTTCGCGGTCAACCCGCTCGCAGTGGCCCGCTACCGCGACCGCCACCAGGTTTCGGGCGCGAAGTCCGACCCCGGGGACGCCAAACTGCTGGCCGATCTGGTGCGCACCGACCGGCACAACCATCGCCTGCTCGCCGGGGACACCCCTGCGGTCGAGGCGATCAAGGTTCTGGCCAGGGCACACCAGAACCTCATCTGGGCCCGCACTCGGCACACCAACACGCTGCGCAGCGCGTTGCGGGAGTACTACCCAGCCGCCTTAGAGGCATTCGACAGCCTGGCCGATCGCGACACCCTGGCCATCCTGGGCCGCGCACCGACACCCGCCGACGCCGCGCGTCTCAGCCTGTCGAAGATCCGATCTGCACTCAAAACCGCTGGACGCCAACGTAACCTCGACGCCCAGGCACTTGAGATTCAGACGGCGCTACGCAGCTCGCAGCTCGCAGCTCCGGCCCCGGTCACCGCCGCATTCGGGGCGACCACCCGCACCGCGGTCGCCATCATCGCCGAGCTGAACCACCAAATCACCGACCTCGAGGCCGAGTTGGCGACCCATTTTGAGACACACCCGGACGCCGACATCTACCGCTCCCTGCCAGGACTTGGTGTCATCCTCGGCGCCCGGGTGCTCGGTGAGTTCGGGGACGACCCGAACCGATACACCACCGCCAAGTGTCGCAAGAACTACGCCGGAACATCACCATTGACGATCGCGTCGGGCAGGAAACGCGCTGTACTGGCCCGCCACGTCCGTAACCGCCGCCTCTACAACGCCATCGACCAATGGGCCTTCTGCGCGCTGCAGACCAGTCCCGGCGCCCGCACCTTCTACGACCACCACCGCGCCAAGGGCGACCTGCACCAGCAAGCACTACGCGCCCTGGGCAACCGCCTCGTCGGCATCCTGCACGGCTGCCTCCGCCACCACACCACTTACAGCGAAGACACCGCCTGGGGACACCGCCAAACCAGTCCGGACACCCGAGCCACTTGACGATTTACGACCCTGGGATGTCTACAGCTGCCCCGGTCTTATGCGTGAAGCGGAACGTCCAGGCTTACGCTCGGTTGCGCCGCACCACAATGCTTGACAGCCACCACACCCCCAAGGCGGCAACGATCATCACGTAGCGCTGCCAGGCGACCTCTGCTGTCAGGGCAGTGGCGGCAAGGAACACCCCGAACGGCGTCATGGCCAACCCGTTGTACAAGCGGGTCTTACGGCGACTGTTCTCGACGTCGCGATCAGTTTGGCCGGCCACCAGCCCGACTACAGCGAGAGCCACCATTGTGACAACCGCGGCCACCTGGATCACTGAGAGAACGATGTCCAACGGGGTCCTCTCTCATTAACGCTGCGTGCGAGGTTGAGTTGCAACACTTACGGGGCCGAGTCTCTGGTTATCGGTTCCAGAATGCCAAACGCCAAGGTGATGCGCGTCGTTCTGCAGCATCACCAATATCGATGGGGAAAGCCCGCGCCGATGGATGGCGCCCGAAGCCGAACACCACGCCAAGGACATGAAATTCCTAGTTAACCTGCCGGGTAACGTCTCGCTGGGCCATCGTGGAAGCCACGCGACTCACCAAAAAGGATGACCAAATGACAGATCCAATGCAATTCCTCCTCAGCCACCCAGACTTCCCGCAACTCAACGCCATAATCGTAGACATCGGTGCCATATCCAAAGACCCCGCCGCGATGCAACGACATGTGGAATCAATAATCGACCCAGACCTGCTGTCCGCTATCGCTATGGGAAGGGCGGTACTAGCCCTCAAAGGTGGAGGGGTCGAGGAAGATGCTGCGCAAAAGGCCTCGCCGATGACGGCCGCGGCGTGGGCTGAAGCCTTCATGATCGGAGTGGAATACCAGAAACGCAGGAACGAGGCCAAGTGATGAGCTTCGCCGTGCTGCTAGCGTCGCGGAGTCCGAGAGGCGAGAGGCCGCGCTATGCGGGCAACCGGAAGCTACAGCGCGGCCAGCACTTCCCGCGCTTGCGCAGCTTGCTGAGCCGTTCGATTCGCATCGAAGGCGGGGAGCTCACCTACACGCTGCGGCTGGGCGCGGTCTGCCAACCGCTGCAAGACCACCTCGCCGCGACGTTGCGCAAAGAAGCGTAAGCGTGCGAGGCTCCGGCAGGACGCCAGGCAGGATCGATGTCCCGGCCGATCTCGACGCCGTCACGACAATTGGCGAAGAAGACCACACTGGGATCGACGGTGCCGCCGTCGACCGGATCTGGCAGGCCACCCGCTACTGGTATCAGGCGGGAATGCACCCCGCGCTCCAGTTGTGTCTGCGCCACGACGGACGGGTCATCCTCAACCGCGCGATCGGGCACGGTTGGGGCAATGCACCGACTGATCCGTTCGACGCCGAGAAGGTGGCGGTCACGACGGAAACGCCGTTCTGCGTCTATTCGGCGGCCAAGGCGATCACCACAACCCTGGTCCACCTACTTGTCGAACGCGGATGCTTCTCACTCGACGATCGCGTCTGCGACTATCTGCCCAGCTATACCAGTCACGGCAAGGATCGTACGACGATCCGGCACGTGATGACCCACAGCGCAGGTGTCCCGTTCGCCCCAAAACGCAGGCCCAACGCTAACCGGATGGACGACAGCGAGTACGCCCGTGAACAACTCGGCAAGCTGAAGCCGATCTACCGGCCGGGGTTGATGCACCTCTACCATGCGGCCACGTGGGGCATCCTTATCCGCGAGATCGTCTCAGCAGCCACCGGAAAAAACATCCGGGACATCCTGGCCGCCGAGTTGCTCGATCCACTGGGATTCCGTTGGACGAATTACGGCGTTGCAGCGCAAGATATTTCACTGGTCGCGCCCAGCCACGCCACCGGTGCTCCGTTGCCCGCTCCGATCGCGGCAGGCTTCCGTAAAGCGATCGGCGGAACCTTGCACGAAATCATTCCCTTTACCAACGATCCGATATTCCTCACCGGCGTGATGCCGGCCTCAAACACGGTGTCTACCGCCAATGAACTGTCCCGATTCGCCGAACTCCTGCGCCGTGGTGGAAAACTCGACGGTGTGCGCCTCCTGGAACCGGAAACCCTCAGCGGCGCCGTGGCCGAATGCCGGCGCTTGCGGCCGGATCTGGCGAACGGGCTGATGCCGCTTCGCTGGGGTACCGGATTCATGCTGGGGACGAAGCGGTTCGGACCGTTCGGGCGTAATGCGCCGGCCGCATTCGGGCATCTCGGATTGGTCAACGTCGCCGTCTGGGCCGACCCCGAGCGCAGGCTTGCCGCTGGACTCATCAGCAGTGGAAAACCCGGTCAGCATCGCGAAGTCAACCGCTACACCGCTCTGATGGACCGTGTCGCAGCCGAGATCCCTCGAGTAGCCGGCAGTTAACGGGGCCCGGAAGGACCCCCGGCCACCCGGATTCACAGGTCTACGAGATGCCCTTCGTTGTGGCCAAGTAAGGTTAGACAAATCTCATTCTTTCACCACAACAGGGCATTTCGGCGTCACGGCCCACTCCGCACCGCTACCAAATCGGTGAATCCACGCTTAGTCGAGGTCGAGGCTTACGCGGACGGCGGTGCTGACGCGGCGAAGCTCGACGGGGTCGAGGCGTCCGCGATGCCGCCGAAGCTTGCCCTTCGGGATCGTGTGCAACTCCGTGGTGTTCACCCAGTAGCGATCCCGTCCGGTTAGGCGAGCGTCCGCGTCAACATCGATATGGGTCGAGGGCGGGCCGGCGGTGCCGGTGACCTCGGCAACGGTAACCGCCCCCAGGCGGGCGATGAGCGGATTACTGGTGAGTACGACGCATGGGCGGGTTCCGACCGGTTTGGGGAACTGCACGTCCCATACGTCTCCTCGAAACATAGGTCAGCTGTTCGCCACTATGGTCTCGGTGGCCACCTGGTCGCCGTAGGCTGCGATAGCCCCCATCGGGGCCTGTGCCCCAGCCCCGTAGAAGTCGTCGTATTCCTGGCCCAGCGCAGCGTAGCGTGCCGTTTTGTGTAGCAAGCGCAGACCTTCGCGAACCGCATCGGATCGGGTAGCCAGGCCGAGAACCTTGCGGTCAGCGTCAAGTTGCATCGCGTCTTCAGGTGTCAGTCGTGCCTGCACAATCTCGGGCGCTGTCATACGGGACATCATACGCTTCGTCGTCGCTCACAAGCTCCTCCCCACGCGGCATTGGCACCCGACCCCAGCTGTTGACGTCGGAAATGCAGCAGTTCGTGAGACGAACGGCGGTGCGGCCACAGTGGGACAGCTGACAAACCGCATGATCAACGATGAGCCCTGGGGGCGGGCTCTTATGCCTTCTCACCTCCAGTGATGGAAGAGCAGCGATGTGTTTCTAGGTGCGGGGCGGTCCGTGATACTGCCGAAGCGGGGCCAATCTGTCGGTGGAATTCCTTACCCTTTGCTGGTGGATTACGGGGCGATCGAGGCATTGCGGGAGCGGCATCCGGCTTGGCGATTGCTGCGCGCGAGCAATTCCACGCTGATCCTCGCCTTCCTCGGGGAGTTCTTCGTCGAAGGCAATCGAGGAGCTTGCTCAGCTAGCGAGGTCGTGGCCGCGCTGGATGATCACCTGTACTCGCTGAACGTCGAGATCGTCACAGAGAACGGGCAGGCGCGGTTCCCCAGGGATGCGCGATCATATGTGGATGACTGGGCGGCCACTGAAGCCGGGTATTTGCGACGGTTCTACCCGCCTGGCGACGATGAAGTTCACTATGAGGTCACGCCTGCCTTCGAGAAGGCGTACGCGTGGGTCACCTCGCTCAAAGGCAGATCCTTCGTGGGGACCGAATCCAGGTTGCACACGGTCATCGAATTGCTTCGACAGATTGTGCATGGAACCGAGACCGTGCCCGAGGTTCGGCTGGCCGAACTGCACCGCCGTCGAGATGAACTCGATGCCGAGATCGCGGCCGTCGAGGCTGGCGTAGTCACCGTGCTGGACTCCACTGGTGTGCGCGACCGCTATCAACAGCTGTCAGCCACGGCGAAAGAGCTGCTGTCGGACTTTCGCGAGGTTGAAGAAAATTTTCGGCTCCTCGACCGAGCCGCGCGGGAGAAGATCGCCGCGTGGGACGGGTCAAAAGGCGAACTCCTCGCCGAGTTGGTCGGTAGCCGGTCCGAGATCGCTGGCTCGGACCAGGGACGCAGCTTTCAGTCGTTTTACGATTTCCTGCTCTCGGACTCACGCCAAGTCGAACTTGCCGGCTTGCTTGCGAAAGTTTCATCTCACAACGCCATCGAATCGGACCAGAGGATCAGTGGCATCCACCATGATTGGTCTGAGGCTGCCGACCGGGCGCAGCGTACCGTCCGGCTGATATCCGAACAGCTCCGCCACTTCCTCGATGACCAGGTGTGGATGGAGAATCGTCGCGTTCTGGACCTCGTCCGGGTGGTCGAGGCCGCGGCACTCACCCTTCGCGATCAGCCGCCGGGTTTCGGGTTGGAGGTCGACCAGCCGGGCGTCGAGATCGCGCTGCCCTTCGAGCGTCCGCTCTACCAATCGCCGGCGGCGGTTGCGGTCGAGAGCCGCATTCCCACCGAAGCCGAAGAAGTCGACCCCGAGCTCCTCTTCGCACAGACATTTGTCGACCAGACACGCCTGGCCGAGATCGTCAGGACTGTCCTGCCTGAGCAGACGTCGGCTTTGCTGTCCGATGTGGTGGCGCTGCACCCGATCGAACAGGGTGCAGCCGAGATCGTCGGCTATCTCGCACTCAACGACGACGAGGTATCAGTCGACATGGACGACAGCGACGTGACGCTGCTGGAGTTTTCCGACCCGGTCGACCCCGACAGCATCAAGCTGGCGCGGTTGCCAAAGGTGACCGTGCGGCGCCGATGAGCAGTGAACACTCAGTCGCCAGCGCGATCATCCGTCTGATGCAGGGCGTCATCTACCGCGAAGCTGACGAGGACACCTGGCTCACGTTGGATCGCCAGGGTGCCGGTGTCCGTGACCATTTCGCTACCATCGGCATCGATGTGGTCGTCGACGACGCCGAGGGTTACGCATATCTGCGGTCCCGGCCAGAGCAGGATGGAGACGAAGCGCTTCCGCGTCTTGTGCGTCGCAGGGCATTGACGTACAACGTCAGCCTACTGCTCATACTGCTTCGTAAGCGGCTCGTCGAGTTCGAAACCACTGCCGGCGAAGGCCGACTTGTACTCACGACAGACCAGATCATCGAGATGCTCAGGCTCTTCCAAAAAGAATCCAGCAACGACGCACGAGTTTCGGATCAAGCTGAAACCACCATCAAGAAGGCTGTCGAACTGGGCTTCCTGCGGCAGCTACGTGGGCAGCGGGACCATTGGGAGGTGCGGCGAATACTCAAGGCATACGTTGACGCCCAGACTCTTTCAAACTTCGCAGACAAGCTGCAGGAATACTCTAGATCAGTCGCCGCCGATGAGTAGCAGCACCGGCCCCGCGGTCGAACCTGCGGTCGGCCCAAGGGCCGGCTATCGACTCCAACACGCAGAGATCCTGAACTGGGGCACATTCGACAGCAGTATCTGGCGATTCACCCCTGCGACTGATACCGCTCTGCTCACCGGCGACATCGGTTCGGGCAAGTCGACGCTCGTCGATGCGCTTACGACCTTGCTGGTGCCATCCCACAAGGCCGCATACAACAAGGCAGCAGGTGCGGAAGCCAAGGAACGCACACTCCGCTCGTATGTCGAAGGCCACTACAAGTCCGAGCGTGTCGAGGCCACCGGTCGCTCCCGCGCGAAAGGGCTGCGTGAAAAGAAGGGGACGTATTCGGTAATCCTCGGCGTCTTCGCCAACCATGCCTACAACGAAACCGTCACCCTGGCACAAGTTTTCCAGCAGCGCGACAGCACCGGCCAGCCCTACCGTTTCTTCGTCACCTCGACGAAGGAGCTGTCGATCGCGACAGACTTCACCGATTTCGGCTCGGAGCTGCGGGATCTACGCAGGAGGCTGCGGTCCGGCGGCGCCGAGATCTTCGATGACTTCCCCAAGTATGCAACCTCACTGCGGCGACTGCTCGGCATCCGCTCCGAACAGGCGCTCGAGTTGTTCCACCAGACGGTATCGATGAAGTCGGTCGGCAACCTCGATGACTTCGTACGCGACCACATGCTGGAACCGAGTGACTCGACCGACCGCGTACGCGAAATCATTTTCCACTTCGACGATTTGACCAAGGCGCATGACGCCGTCAAACGAGCAAGAGAGCAACTTGAAGCTCTTACGCCCGTCGTGCAGACCGCTGCGAAGTACGACGACGCGTTGTCAGAGCGCGGGTCGCTTGAGCGTGAACGATCAGCCGTGCAGCTGTTCGTCGCTGAGGTCCGCTCCGGTCTACTCGGCGATGAGATCGCCGCGCTCGAAGCTGAGGGCGCGACATTGTGGAACGAGCAGGACACCGCCGAAGCGGAACAGCAACAACTCGCAGACCACCGCGAGGCGCTGATCGAGCAGCGAGCCAAGGCGGGCGGAGATCGCATTGGAGAACTGGAGCGACTTGCCAGGGAGGCTCGCGAACAGGCCGAACAGCGTCGCCGCGCTAGGGTGTCGTTCGATGCTGCCGTCGGCGCCGCCGGGCTGGCACCGGTTGTCTGCCGCGAGGACTTCGGAGCGTTGTCCGCGCTCACATCCGCCCGGCGGCCACTCCTGACGACCGAGAAGCGCGAGCTCGACACCACAACTGCGGAGGCGCTCGGGCGCGACAAAGAGCTCCAACGCAGAGCCGAAGCTGTGGCCGAGGAGGTTTCGAGCCTGGAGCAGCGCACCAGCAATCTGCCTCCCGATCAGGTCGAGTTGCGTGCCGATTTGTGTGCGGCGGTCGGACTGACCCCCGAGGATCTGCCCTATGCGGGTGAGTTGCTCGACGTGTTCGAAGCGCACGCCGACTGGCGAGGAGCGGCCGAGCGCGTACTGCGCGGGTTCGCGCTTTCGTTGCTGGTTCCCCAGCAGCACTATGATGTCGTCGTCCGCTGGGCCAACGGTCGCCGCCTGAGCTACCGCGGCCGTGGCGCCAAGCTGGTGTACGAACGCGTTGCCCGCCAGCGGGTCCGTCTTCAGCCCGCCCGGAGTGACGGGCTGCTGCTCGCCGACTGCATCGAAGTCAAGGACGGACCGTTCTGTGACTACCTGACCGACGAGCTTGTGAAGCGGGCCGACCACCGATGTGCGGGCAGCCTCGAGGATTTCCGGATGCAGCGGCGCGCCGTGACTCGTGAAGGGCAGGTTCGCTCCGGTGAGCGCCACGAAAAGGACGATCGGCACCGCGTCGACGACCCTCGGCGCTGGGTTCTCGGCTGGGCCAACGAACGAAAGATTGCCGCGCTGCGTGCCGAACTCAGCGAGCTCCAGGCTAAGCGGGACATGGCCTCTGCCGAGGTAGCGCAGCTCACCAAACAAAGGGAAGTGCTGCAGTCGAAGCTGGATGCGTTCCTTCGCATCGAGGGCTTCCGCGCCTGGTCCGAGATCGATGTCGATGAGGCAGAATCGCGGGCCAGCGAGTACGACGCCGAACGTGCCCGCCTGCAGTCGGGTTCGTCGCGACTCGCGGAGATAGGCCGTGCACTCGAACACAACGCGCATCGCGCCGCCGCCGTGACCGACGTGATCAAGAAGCTCACCGGCCGCCTGGCGACGACGTCGAAGGCTGCCGAGCAGGCGCAGCGGGTTAAGGATCGCGACGATCAGTTCGTTGCGGCGAGTCCAGCTCCAGAGCTCAAGGCCGCCCGCGCGAAGTACCCAGCCCTCAAAGAACGTCTGGGTAACAACTTCCCGTCGCGGGCAGCGGACTGTGCTGAGGCGGAGACAACGCTCTCGAACGTCCTGCACGGCCGGATCGAGAAGGTGACCAGGGAGCTCAGCGGTCATGCATTGAACATGGGCCAGTTCATGGTTGCGGTTCTGAATCGGTGGCCTGAACTGCGCGCAGACATGGACGCCAACGTCGACGCCCGCCGGGACTTCCGGGCGTTCCGCGACCGCGTCTCAACAGACGATCTCCCCCGTTTTGAAAGCGAATTCAAAGAACAGCTGAACAAGAACGCCATTCAGGAACTCGCCGGGCTCAACAACTGGCTCAATCGACAGGCGGGAGCCATCGACGAGCGGGTCGACCGCATCAATGACGCACTGGGGGCGGTGCCGTACAACCCTGGGCGCTACATCAGGTTGGAGAAGGAACCGACTACCAATCAGGATGTGGCACAGTTCCGCTCGGACTTGCGGAACCTGACGAACGATACTCTCGCCGCCGAGGGCGACCAATATTCCGAGCAGCGCTTCTTGGACGTCAAACGGATCATCGAACGATTCCGGGGTCGCGACGGCTACGCCGATTCGGACAAGACATGGACGCGGCGCGTCACCGATGTGCGTAACTGGTTCGTTTTCTCCGCATCCGAGCGCGACACCGACTCCGATGAGGAGTGGGAACATTACAGCGATTCCGACGGCAAGTCCGGCGGTCAGAAGGAGAAGCTCGCCTACACGATCCTCGCGGCATCGCTGGCCTACCAGTTCGGGCTGCAGTGGGGTGCAGAGCAGTCTCGAGATTTTCAGTTCGCGGTCATCGACGAGGCTTTCGGTCGTGGTTCGGACGTTTCAACGCGGTACGCACTGAAACTGTTCGCCGCTCTGGGGCTGCAACTCCTCATCGTCACACCGCTGCAAAAGGTTCACGTCATCGAGCCTTACGTGAAGGCCATCGGATTTGTCGACAATCCCACCGGGACGTGCTCCCGGCTCCAGACGATGACCATCGAGGAGTACCGGACACGTCGTGACGGACGACGGTCATGACGGTCGGCTGGACCAAACCTACTGACATTGCGGCCAAAGTCAGGCGTCGATGGAACGACGGGTCGTTACTGAGCGCGTACGCCAACCGTTGTGCGTTCGATCCGATCGAGGTCTCCATTCGCGGCCCCAAACCGTCGCAGGTAGGCGACGATCTTGGAGCCGTCAAAGACTGGGTTACCGCCTTGGATAACGGCCGAGCCGACGATCGTCAGTATGGCCTGCACTGGCAGTCGATTGGGGGCAGGCAGATCGGCCGCAATCGGCTGCCCGTCCGTGCCGTTGTGTCATCGTATGAGCAGGCGTGGGAACTTCTGGGTGTGGCCGCGGCGGTCCGTCGTTTCGACGGCCTACTGACACTTGTTCAGCAACATCCGCAGGTTCAACGGTGGGTCGTCAACCACCCACTTCGCGCACTGGAATTCGATTCCGAAATGCCGAGGTTGCTCTCCGCCTTCGAATGGCTCGATTCTCATCGGCATTCGGGTCGGTACCTGCGCCAGATCAACGCGCCCGGCGTCGACACCAAGTTCGCGGAGCGACACCGGACTATTTTGGCGAAGATGTTGGAGGTTCCGGCAACATCCGCGGGATTCCTTGCGGGCCTGGGGCTTAGAGCCAAACCCGGGTTGGTTCGGTTGCGGCCCGCGCTGTCTCTGGGCCTGTTGAATCCACTTTCCGAGCTGGCGGCGCGTCCCGAGGAACTGGCGCAACTCACGATCGGGCCACGCGTGGCGGTGATCGTCGAAAACGAGATCAGCTATCTGAGTGTCGAAGTCCCGGACAATGGTGTCGTGCTCTGGGGAAAGGGTTTCGAAGTTGCCAACATCGGACGGCTGCGGTGGCTGGACAGCGCCGACGTCCAATATTGGGGAGACATCGACACACATGGATTCGCCATCCTGGACCGTCTGAGAGCGAGCCTGCCACAGGCTCGTTCGGTTTTGATGGACAGAGAGACATTGCTAGCCCATCGAGACCGCTGGGGCAGCGAAGACCGACCCGCCAGGTCGACCCTGACCCGTTTGACGCCTGCCGAACACGACCTCTACGTCGAACTCGTTGAGGACGGCTTAGGTGAACGAGTGCGCCTCGAACAGGAACGCATCGACTGGCGTTGGGTCGAACAACGGCTGCGATAGGCCGAACTCGGGTCGAGCCGACGCTACGCGGCGCATGTGTTCGGCGATGCCGGCTACACGCCGACGCAGGTTCTTGTCGGTCAGGTCGCAAACCGGCGTTCGGCCTGGTTGGCGAGCTGTCGGTACCGTGCGAGGAGATGACCCAGAAGACATCACCGTCCAACCCGTCCTTCTGTTGGGCACTCAGGTGAGCGGCTACCTTGTCGAAGGCGCGGCGGCCCTCGATTCGCGCAGGCG
>JAHZKD010000269.1 GCA_022600605.1 Actinomycetes bacterium | reverse complement strand
GGATCCATCACGATGCCCCACGAAGAGGTGCGCGACTACTTCTACCAACGCCAGAACTACCTGCACGAACTCGACACCGCGGCCGAAGAGCTCACCGCCGGCATGCGGGTCCAGCGGGGCGACCTTGTCGGCGATCTGGCCGACCGTCTACGAATCGTGCACGGCGTCAGAATCATTCGCCGTATCGACCTCGGCGAGGGAGTTCTGCACCGCTATGAGCCGGAGTCGAAGACGCTGGAGATCAGCGTCCAGCTGTCATCGGGGCAAACGGTGTTCAGGATGGCCGCCGAGCTGGCATACCTGGAGTGCGGCGATCTGATCGACAGCCTCGTCGTCGACGCACACTTCACCAGCGCGGAGTCCCAGCGGCTCGCGCGTCTGGGGCTGGCGAACTACTTCGCGGCGGCCACAGTGCTTCCGTACGGACACTTCCACGACGTGGCAGAGAAGTTCCGCTACGACGTCGAGCGGCTCTCGGCGTACCACTCGGTCAGCTACGAGACCATCTGCCATCGGCTATCGACACTTCAGCGGCCCTCGATGCGTGGCGTCCCGTTCTCATTCGTGCGCGTCGACCGCGCCGGAAACATGTCGAAACGCCAATCCGCCACAGGTTTTCACTTCTCTTCCAGCGGCGGAACGTGTCCACTGTGGAACGTCTACGAGACCTTCGCCAACCCCGGCAAGATCTTGGTGCAGCTCGCCGAGATGCCCGACGGGCGCAGCTACATGTGGGTGGCGCGAACGGTGGAACGCCGCGCTTCGCGTTATGGTCAGCCAGGCAAGACATTCGCGATCGGCCTCGGCTGCGAACTCCGCCACGCGCAGCGGCTGATCTACTCGGAAGGCCTCGATTTGTCCGGTGACCCCACTGTCCGGGCCACTCCGATCGGCGCTGGCTGCCGGGTATGCGAACGCGATAACTGCCCGCAGCGCGCGTTCCCGGCGCTGGGCCGGGCCCTGGACATCGACGAACACCGCTCCACGGTGTCCCCGTATCTGGTGAGGCAATCATGAGCACGCACGATGACGGTTCACGCGAAAAGTCGAGCGCGCCCGCACGCATCCCGCCCGGCGGCTTCCGCGAGCTGGGGCCGGTCAGTTGGGTGATCGCCAAGATCGGCGCACGAGGAATCCGGGCCCCGCAGTTCAGCCTGTTCAACGTGCTCGGCCGGCACCGGCTGTTGTTCCCGGTGTGGCTGCCGCTGTCGGGCTACCTTCTCTATGCCGGCAAGCTGTCGCGGCGCGACGCCGAGACCGTCATCCTGCGGGTGGGCCATCTGCGCGAATGCGAATACGAACTGCAGCAGCACCGCCGGCTGGCCCGCAGCCGTGGCTTGAACGCCGAGGTACAGGCCAGGATCTTCGAAGGCCCCGACGCCGACGGGCTCACCGACCGGGAGCGGGTGCTGATCACCGCTACCGACGAGTTTGTCGTCACCCGCGGGGTGTCAGCGCAGACATGGCAGGCCCTCGCGGGGCATTTCACCAAACCACAGTTGATCGAATTCTGTCTGCTCGCAGCTCACTACGACGGGTTGGCCGCGACTATCAGCACGCTGGGCGTACCGCTGGACTTCCCGGACTGACCGGCGCTACAGGTACGTCACGCCCAGCACTGTCAGCGACAGCAGTAGCGGTGACACCGTCAGTGCCCACAGGAACACCGCCCACGCTTCACCCTTGCGCGTCTGGCGTTTCCACTGCCGCCAACCCACTATGCCGGCGGCGATGCCGACGACCAACGACACCGCGGCGATAACCAACACCCAGCTGGATCTGTCCGTCGACGCGATAGCAGCAGAGATGCCGGCCAGCCACAGGATGTGACCGGCCACCAATCCGCCGATACCGGCGACCAGGATGGTTCTCAATTAGAAGTTGATCATGTGGCCGGCCAACCCGTGGAAGCACTCCTGCAAGGCCTCCGACATTGTCGGGTGGGTGTGCACGTTGCGGGACAGTTCGTTGATGGTCAGATCCCACTTCTGGGCCAGCGTGAGCTCAGGCAGCAGTTCGGAGACGTCGTGCCCGATCAGGTGCCCACCGATGAGTTCGCCGTACTTGGCGTCGGCGATCAACTTGACGAAGCCACTCGGGTCACCCACTCCGTGCGCCTTGGCATTGGCAGTGAACGGGAACTTCACGACTTTAATATCAGACCCGCGTCGTTCCGCGTCTTCTCTGGCCTGTTCCTCGGTGAGTCCGAAGCTGGCAACCTGTGGCTGACAGAACGTCGCGCGCGGCATCATCCGGTAGTCACCGAGCGCCAGCGTCTCGGCCCCGGCGATGGTTTCGGCGGCGACCACGCCCATCGCCTCGGCCACGTGCGCCAGCTGCAGCTTGGCGGTGACATCGCCAATCGCGTAGATGTGGCCCACGTTGGTACGCATGTAATCGTCGATGCCGATCGCCTTGCGCTCGGTCAGCGCAACACCTGCCTTGTCCAGCCCGAACCCTTCGACGTTCGGCGCGAACCCGATGGCCTGCAAAACCTTGTCGGCCTTGAGCTCCTCGGTCTTGCCGTCCTTGCTCACGGTGACGGTGACGGGTCCCCCGCCTCCCCCGGCCCCACCGTCGACGATCGACTCGACCTTGGTGCCGGTCATGATCTTCACGCCCAGCTTCTTGTACTGCTTCTCGATTTCCTTGGAGACCTCGGCATCCTCGTTGGGCAGCGCCCGCGGCAGGAACTC
>JAHZKD010000268.1 GCA_022600605.1 Actinomycetes bacterium | reverse complement strand
GGGAATTCGCGGCCTCAAGGGCTACCAGGTCGGCGCGGTGGCGTTCTTCGGCGGCGGTCTGGGCAGCCAGCTTAGCGTCGAGATCGAGTTGCGCGGAGGTGACGGCCTCCCGGCTCTGCACAGCTTGCCGGGACAACTCGGCGAGCCTGGACAGCGCATCAGCGGCCGGGTCAGCCCTGACTTCGCCCACAATCGATACGGCTAGCAGCATGATTGCGGCAATCGCGCCGTACGCCTTTCGCTCACGCGAATAGCGCAGCCTGGTAACTCGGATTGCCAACCGAAGATCCTTCGCTACGGGGACCAATCGTGGTCCAGCTGGGGTATGTCTCGGAAAGGTTACGAAATGGCATCGGCGATGTCTACTTGTCTGTGAAACCGATGACGCCCAGACCAGGTCGCCACGATCGCACGGGCGACGCGGACCGCTGCGATACCATTCGTTCACCCGCACGGCGCGATGATGCTACACGCGCAGGAACAAACTCCGCAGTCGGAGTTGCAATGCCCACAATCGCCAGACCAGCCCACGTCTTTTAGGGTTTGGGGTGAGTGTTGGGGGAAGATCGGCGGTGTCGAGCATTCGGCGGTAGTTCGGGCACATCCACCGTGAGGATGTGAGCCGCAGATCGAGTGCGGCCGCGGTCAATTGAGGTTGCGGATACGGCCGCCCAATCAAATACGTACTTGATACGGTGGAAGCAAGTAGCCTGGTGCCGAAGGCGTGCGTTGACCGAAACACGGGTAGCTGCCCAGCAGGGCACTGAATCGCGCCGGTATGGCTGATCGCTCGGGAGGTGTTGATGATCTCGTGTGGCAAGCGGTCCATGGGTAGGGTGCTCGGTTGCCTGCTCGTTGTTGCAATGGTGGCCGCGATGTCCATGGCGGGCGCGAGGGGTGCCAGCGCGGTGGCCGCGGTAGGGACCGACACCTATCGCGTCGTGGCGATCCAACCCGGTCAGGGCCAGATTGTGGGAGTGGCCCACCCCGTGACCGTCACATTCGCCAAACCGGTCCACGACCGCGCAGCCGCCGAACGAACTATCACGATTTCGGTGGCCGAGAACACGACCGGTAGATTCACCTGGCTCAACGACACGGCTGTTCGGTGGTCTCCGGATGGATTCTGGCCTGCGCGCAATACAGTGAGGGTGCTAGCCGGCGGCGCGAAGGCTGAATTCACCACTGGTGCGGCAGTGGTGGGCGTCGCTGACATCTCCGCGCACTCATTCACTGTGCTCATCGACGGCCAGGTGGTGCGGGAGATGCCTGCCTCGCTGGGCAAACCAGGGTTCGACACTCCGATCGGAACGTTCAAAGTGCTGGAGAGGCAGCGCAAGGTGGTGTTCGATTCCAGAACCATCGGCATACCTCTGGATGACCCAGAGGGCTATCTGATCAACGGCGAGTACGGCGTGCGGGTCACCTGGGGCGGGGTCTATATACATTCGGCCCCGTGGTCGGTCGGATCGCAGGGCAACACAAATGTCAGTCACGGCTGCATAAACCTCAGTCCGGACAATGCCGCCTGGTACTTCGATACCGTCCGGGTCGGTGATCCGGTCATCGTGCAGGCGTAGCACCCAGGAACCAGTTGCGATCACACAACCGGGCTGCTACCGCAGCCTAGTGCCTACATGACACTCGCCCGACCGCCCAGCAAGCAGGGAACCGAAATGTATTTTCGGCCTTGGCGATTGCGTCGGCTGGCCAACCGTAATGAATCGTCCCCGATCGCATCCTTCCGCGGATTCACCTGAGTAGTGCAGGCGACAATAACAAGAAGGCCGTAGTCATTGCTCGAACTCATTGACGCTGCGGATGCTGTTGGCGCGCGGTGCCGCAGTTCCACTGTGTGCAGCGTTCATCGGTCTTGCTGAATTCCTATGTCTGGTTTGGGTATCGGCGCTGAGCTGGCGGACCGTGTTCATGGTCGATTGGTCCCGCCGGTAGCCGCGGGTATTGGTCGGGCTACCAAACGTGTTGTGTTACAGATTGTTACCTCGCGTTCTGTCGGTAGCCGCGCGCCGCGGTCCTTGGCCCTGGCGTAATCCGCTGCACCTGTTGGTACGCATCTCTGAGCTGGATGTCGATTCCCCGCCCCCACACTTCCGGGGCGACCGCATCTGCTCAGTGCGACGACCCATGGGCTGCCCGAGATGGCCGAGCGCTTTGGAATCTAGCATTTGGTCGCCGCGGTCATCACTGTCGCCTGAGATGTGAACGGCCCAAGGGTGTTCCACCACCCTGGCTCCAAACCCAACTACGTCGCCATGTTTTACAATCAACCTGACAGTGCCCTAGCCAGGGTAGAGCATTACTCCGAACATGACGGCCATCGCCGCTGCTAGCATTGCTTGGGCAATGGCACCGAAGAACCGATGCCCCGGCGCTGTCGGCTCTTCGCGGCGGCTACGGAAGGACCAATAGAGCCACCATGCCGCGGCGATGGTGAATCCGACCGCGCATAGCCAGTTGAGCCCTATGATGAGGGGGGTATATCCGGGGCCCAGAATGCCGGACATGTTCACGTGGCGCGACATTTGGTGCAGGCTTTCGTGTGTGTTCTCGCCAGGCTCCGGTACAAGCCGGCCGCTCATCACGGCGTACATCCACGCCATCGACAACATCATCGACCCGTGGTAGGCGTTCGTGATGTTGTGGCCCGACTCCACCGTTGCGATGCTGAGGAACCAGACCGCCGCCACGAAGAAGAAGACCATTGGAGCGGTTGTAGGCAACTCGGCACCGCGGGGCCAGGCCATGATAGCCATGGCGACGGCCATGGAGAAATGCAGCGAATGGTCGACCGAGTAGGTACACGAACGCCGTCCCGCAACGATCGCTTTGACGAATTCAACGGCGCTCAGCACACACAGCGCCGTGACGACCCAGCGCAGCACCAGATCATGGATCATTGCGCTGGCGACCGGATCTCGTGATCGAGTTTGACTAATTCTTGCAACGGTGTGTGACTCACGCGTTCATGGCTTTCAGTCGGCTGATGGGCGGGGACCGTGGTGGTGCGTGTGCGATTCCGGGAGCAAGGTCGCGACAACTTCGGGTCGCCGGCAGCATCTACTGCCCCGGTCCGTAGTATAGGCGATAGCTTAGACCGCTCGGCGAAAGGTAAGAAATACGGTGGAATCGAGCCGCACGGCGAACGGCCCGGCCCGGTGACTGCGATTCGCCCGATTCCATCACTTGTCGCGGGCTATGTGGTGGTTGCGGCCGCCCTGGCGTGGAACGCGCTCGCCACAGGCGAAAGTGTGTATGCGTCATCGGGTGTCTCTTATCCCGGCGCCCTAACAGCAGTGGCCGAACCGGTGGGCTACTTCACGACGACACTGGCCGGTGCGGTGTCGTTCGGCGGGCTGCTCTTCGTCGTCGTCACCGCGCGCCCCGATGCGACGGGCGTGATCGACGAACGCGCCTTCCGCACACACCTGATGGTGGAGCGAACATCAGCGCTGTGGGTATTGCTCGCAACGGCGATGGTCTTGGTCCAAGCCGCCAGTGACGCGGGCGTACCGGTGACTCGGCTCGTCGGTAGTATCGCTCTCGCCGACGCCGTCCTAGCGTCTGAAATGGCGTGCGCGTGGATCGCCGTGGCCATCGGGGCCGTTTTCGTAGCAGTAACCGCGCGGCAGTCCGTGCGGTGGATCGCCCAAGTGGTAGCGCTGCTGCCCGCAGTGATTGGCATACTTGCCGTGCCAGTCAGCGGAAACGCCGCGCAAGGGCCCGACCACGACTACGCCACCAGTGCCGCCATAGCGTTTACTGTAGCGTTCGCCACGCTGGTGGGAATCAAGGTCGCGGCGGCGCTCGTGCATCCTTCTCAGGAGTTGAGGCGCCGCGTCCTGGTCACCGAAACGGTCAGCGGTACCCTCACTCTCGGCTACGGCGCCATGCTGCTGCTTATCCTGCTGGGTCCCGGAGGACTGACGGGATCGGCCTACGGACGTGCTGCGGCCCTGGCCGCAGGCACTTTATTCGTGGTGTGGGTTGGCGACCTTAGTGCGCTCGCATCCTCGCGACGGAGCGGGGCGTCTCCTGGCCCCACGCGGCGGGTGGTCGCTGCGATCGCAATGATCGCCGTGGTGGCATTTGCCGGGTCAATGGCGACACAACCGGCGCCGAGATTGCTCGCACACGCGTTCACGACGTGGGACATCTTCCTCGGGTACTCCCTACCCGATCCGCCTAGCGTGGTGACCATCCTGACCACCTGGCGCTTCGACACTTTCATTGGGCTCGGCGCTGTTGCGCTCGCCAGCGCCTATGCGCTGGGGTACGTCCAACTGCGTCGCCGTGGCGACGTCTGGCCAGTCGGTCGGCTGGTTGCCTGGCTCGCGGGTTGCCTGACGCTGATCTTCGTCAGCAGCTCCGGAGTCAAGGCTTACGGATCTGCGATGTTTAGCGTTCATATGGCCGAGCACATGACGCTGAACATGTTCGTACCGGTGTTGCTCGTGCTGGGCGGCCCCGTGACCCTGGCGTTACGGACACTGCCATCCGCCGGACAAGATCAGCCGCCGGGTCCTCGGGAATGGCTGCTGTGGCTCCTGCATTCCAAGGTGACCGCGTTCATGTCCCATCCCGTCACGGCGTACGTTCTGTTCGTCGCGTCGTTGTATACCGTCTACTTCACTTCGATCTTCAACACATTGGTCCGCTACCACTGGGGCCATGAGTTGATGAGCGTGCACTTTCTACTCGTCGGATACCTGTTCTTCTGGGGCATCATCGGCATCGACCCCGGTCCGCGAAAGCTCCCGTTCCTAGGCCGGCTCGGACTTCTATTTGCCGTCATGCCTTTTCACGCCTTCTTCGGCATCGCGACGATGACGATGACCACGCCGATCGGCAGTCAGTTCTACCGACAGGTCGACTTACCGTGGTTGTCCAGCATCCAGAACGACCAGCGCCTTGGCGGCGCGATCGCGTGGGGATCAAGTGAGCTACCGGTGATTCTGGTGGTGATTGCCCTCGTGGCGCAGTGGGCGCGCCGGGACCGACAAGAGGCGTCTCGCTTCGATCGTCATGCCGAATCCGACTACGCCTACGACGAACTCGGCGCCTACAACGCGATGCTGCAAGAACTATCCCGCAATCGTCGATCTAGGGAAAGGTAGTGTGGCCGACCCATGGTGTTGGCTGTCGGAGTGATCGCGTCAATTCCAGCTGTGGCGTTCATACCCGCATTTCACCGCATTATTAGCGGTCTCCGGCCTTCTCGCATACCACACCCTCTTGCGCGTGTGAGCCCGCTTCTCGCGTGGAGAACGCCCGCCGATGTAGTCACGAAAATTCCTGCGCCACAGGGATGCATTGTTCGCTGAGACCACCGACGAACGCAGAAGTCCCCTCTTTCCGCTAGTGATCGATGGATGAGACCGTCCAAGTCACAATCTGCCTCGGCGAGCACGAGCGATGGCGTCGATGTCCTAGGCGTGACATCCACGTGTTCACGCCCGGTAGTACGAGAAACGTTTCCCTCACAGTGTTGACACAACCTTCGCAGCTTAAGCGATCAACGCATCTAGGTGCCCTTCCTGGTGACCGGCTTCGTCCGGGTTGGCCCGAAGTTGCGTAGCCGCAAGCTGTTCGAGACCACGAAGAACGACGAGAACGCCATCGCTGCGCCAGCGATCAATGGGTTGAGCAGTCCGATCGCGGCGATCGGTATGGCGGCGACGTTGTATGCAAACGCCCAGGCCAGGTTGACCCTGACCGTATGCAGGGTGGCAACGGCTAGATCGAGTGCGAGCGGCACGGCGCCAAGGTCATCCCGGACCAAGATGATATCGGCGGCTCCAAGGGCCACGTCGGTGCCGCGGCCGATCGCCATGCCGAGATCGGCGCGTGCGAGGGCGGGCCCGTCATTGATTCCGTCGCCGACCATCGCCACGACGCGATCGTCATCGCGGAGCTGCTCGATGACGTCGACCTTGCCGTCGGGCAGGACGTCGGCGATGACTTCGTCGATGCCGACCAGATCGGCTACAGCAGCCGCCGATCCGGGATTGTCACCGGTCAGTAGTATGGTCCGAAGTCCCCGCGCGTGCAATGCGCGGACAGCATCGGCCGCAGAGTCCTTGATCGAGTCAGACACGGCTATGGCGCCGCAAAGTTCGTCGTCGACTTCGACGAAAACTACTGTCTCACCACGCGTTTCGGCATGTCTTCGTGCCGCCAGCATCGCCGACGATTCACACGACGGGGCGATCCACGACGGCTTGCCCACCCGAACCGACCGGCCCGTCACGGTACCGGTCACTCCGCGGCCCGCCACCGCGCGAAAGTCGTCTACCTTCTTGTGGTCCGAAGATGCCGCGGCAATGGCAACGGCGACGGCATGCTCGGATCCCGATTCAACGGATGCAGCGAGGTTGAATACCTCATCGGCCTGCCAACCGTGGGCTGCCACCACTGCACCGACAGTCAACCCACCCGTTGTCAGTGTCCCGGTCTTATCGAAGATGACGGTGTCAACCGCGCGGGTCGCCTCCAGCGACCTGTGGCCCTTGAGGAAAATCCCGAGCTGAGCCCCGCGGCCTGAGGCCACCATCATGGCGGTCGGGGTAGCCAAACCCAGCGCACACGGGCAGGCGATGACGAGCACCGCCAATCCTGCTGAGAACGCGCGATCTACTCCCCCTCCGGCGATCAGCCACCCGACGGCCGTCAACGCCGCTAGGGCGAATACGCAAGGAACGAACACCGCAGCGATGCGGTCAGCGAGTCGCTGTGCGTCAGCCTTCTCTGTCTGGGCCCCTTCTACGAGCCGAACCATTCCGGCGAACTGAGTATCGGCGCCGACCGCAGAAGCTTCCACCAACAGCCGGCCGTCCAACACCATCGTGCCACCGATGACGTTGCCTCCCGCACCAATCCGCAGGGGCTTCGCCTCGCCGGTCATCGCGCTCATGTCGACGGCCGCGGAGCCCTCGACGATCAAACCGTCGGCAGCAATGCATTGGCCGGGCCGCACCACAAAGCGGTGTTGTTCCCTGAGCTCCTCTGTCGGGATCACCATCTCAGATCCATCGGCGGTCACGATGGCGACATCCTTCGCGTTCAGCGCTGCCAGAGCCCGCAACGCTCCTCCAGCCTTCGACTTGGCGCGTGCCTCGAAGTAGCGCCCCGCCAAAACGAAGACCGTCACCCCCGCCGCCACTTCAAAGTAGATCGCATCGCTACCCGCCAACGCCTGCCAGATGCCGCGGCTCGCGCTCGATTGGCCAGGACCAAAGATGGTGTAAAACGACCAGATGGTTGCCGCGGTGATGCCGACCGAAATGAGCGTCTCCATGGAAGCGGTGCCACGACGGGCCCGCCGCAGGGCGACTCGGTGAAACGGCCACGCCGCCCAGGTCACAACGGGCAACGCGAGGGCGGTCAATACCCAGGGCCAACCGGCGAATCGCATGCTGGGGATGACAGCAAACATGACCGATAAGTCGGCCAACGGAACGAAGAGGACCGCTGCCACGGCCAGTCTGATGAGCAAATATTGCGCGTGATCAGCATCGGGATCCTCGTCACGACTGGCGCCGATCTCGCGGGGTTGGGCCTCGTAACCGGCCCTATGAACCGCCTCGCACAACTGCAGCGCAGACATGTCCCCGCCGGCATCGACCGTGGCGACCCGAGTCGCGAAGTTCACTGACGCCCGGACTCCGGAAAGCCTGTTCAGCGCCGCCTCCACACCGCTGGCGCAAGCAGCACACGACATACCGGCCACATCGAGTTGCACTCGATGACGCTGGGCAGCGCCGGCGCCACTGACCACACTCGTCGTCAACATCGCATCCCCACCTCCTCACGAAACGATGTCCTTTGAAACACCGCCACCACCGTGCCGCGACAATTTCCCAGCAGCTGTCGCTCACGCATCGTAGCCACGGCGAGTTGCGGCGACGAGAGCCAAATCACCTGCCTCGCCATGTCTGCGGGCCGAGACGAATCGGGAAGCCAGCACACAAAGATCAGCGCAGGGGATGCTGTCACCCCTTTGAATCCCGTAACAAGCGTCGACATTGCCGAGCCTGTGCGGCCATGTGTTTAGACCTCCGGTCAGCCAAAGTACTGCAACGCTTGCGCAGGTAGTCTTCATGCAGAGACAACACCGCCTTGGGTTCGGTGCCGCCGTGGCTCGATGTCACCCCTAGGGGCTTAGCCTCACCGGGGGTGACTGGCTTGTCGCTGGACATGGCGATTTACGGGACGATGGCTAGGGCGAAGAGAGCGGAAGTGGCGGTGAGAACGACCGTGCTCAACCGGACGCGCCTACGTTCAATCCCGACCGAGATGTAACCGCTGGGGAGCTTAGAGTTGGGTGCCACCGTTGCTGTGATCCTCATCCCTGGGGGTTGCCGACTCGGCGGGAGGTTGGTCGCGACTCATTTGGGCTTCGGCGCGCACTGGCCCCCACGTGGGCCGAGCAGCATCACCGTGCCGTACATCGTGAACAACGTGCCGTGCATGGCGAACTTCTCGTTGGACAGGAACTGCAACCCCGGAGCTGACAGTTCGGCGCCCATGAACACCGCCGTCAAGCCGCCGACGAAAAAGAACCCGAAACAGGCGACGCAGGATATGATCAGCTTGTGGTCGGTGGTGGTCACCAGCCTGTAGGCCCGATTGCCGTTCGCGCCCATCCGTGCCGGGAACAGACGACCGGTCCAAACACTCCCCCACCTGTAGCGTATCTATTGTCACTTTCGGCCTCCGTGTAATGCTGCGCTAGGTTCTGTTCGCTCGTGTTGGCGCACGCATCGATCCGTCCACTCCAATTACTATTGCCCATAGTACGTCGTAACCCAGTGTTTGACGGGAGGTCGGCAGCTCGGGATGTCGGCATCGCCCCGGCGCCACCGCATCAGGGCTTGCCATCCGATAGAGCGCCGGTGACTGACCTCCACCGATACCTGCGGGCGGCGCAGGGGTGGGGTGAGGATTCCCTCGGCCGCGCTGCGTGCGGGTCTAGCGCGGAAGGTCGCCTGACCAATCAGGAACCGTTCGGCCGTCATCTACACGACGTTGGGGCGCAACCGTTTAACCCGAGCGCTATGCTTCCACTGTCGACAGTGCCTCGCTGCTGGCGCGATGTCGCCTTGCGAACCGGACGGATACGAGTCGCCGCCAAGTTGGGCGCGGGGGCCAACGAACATTCAGCGGCCTCGGCTCGCACCAACCCAGTCCTATTCGCTGCTGCTTAGACGATTACTCCGCGCCGACCGAGCCAAGTGACCGGGTCGGCCCGGTCGGCGCCGTTGGGTAGCACTTCCATATGCAGGTGTGGCCCAGTGGAGTTG
>JAHZKD010000267.1 GCA_022600605.1 Actinomycetes bacterium | reverse complement strand
TGAACGCCGTCGACCCCGAAGGTGATCCATTGTCCTACAAGGTGGCCGGTGCTCCAACCCGTGGCACCGTCACCGTCGACGCTGACGGCACCTTCACCTATACCGCCGATGCCGACCTGGCCGCCGAGGGTGGAACCGACGAGTTTGCCGTCGCGGTGCGCGATGTGGGCTTCCGCCTCAATTTCTGGGTTCCCAGGACAACCACAGTGCCGGTCGCGGTGACCGTAGCGGCGTCATCACCGACGACCGCAGCCCCCGCCGCTAGAACCGCGACTATGGCGATGGCGACGGCTATGCCCGATGATCACCAGCATCCGGCGACGGAGAGTGAATACATTGACCTGGCAACATTTGGCCTAACGAACGGCAGCAGCCATACAGGACACGATGGCCTTGTCGGTGGCAGGACGGCCATTACTACCGAGGCGGTGGAGGCCTACAACAATCTTCGTCAATTCGCGGGGCTTGCACCGGCGACCATCGATGAGGTGGGTGCGTGGGCCTTTGCCAATGGCCTGACTAACAACAGCCAGGCGTGGGGGACCGATCAACAGGGTGTTGGCATCTGGTACTCGATGCAGGGAGCCAAGGCCGGCTGGATGGCCGACGACACGTTCGATCCTCAGGTCGTCGCCGATATCGAACGCACGGCCAGGCTGGGGTCCGAAGAGGACGTCATGGCTATGGTGGCCGAATACGGCCATGAGGGTTTCGCCGATTACCTGACGGACAACGGTTTCGACCAGGCATTCATCAATACCTTGAAGATGGAGCCCCACTACGCGGGGTGGATGCACGACCGCGCGCACGGCAGACTCTCGATCGAAGGCGTAGCCACCGCCCACGACGTGAACCACCTCACGGTGCTCAGCCACGATCAGATGCAGCCGTTCATGAACGACACCTGGGATTACCCACAATGGCCGGCGTTGGACGTGTCCCATGAACGCGTGCTGGAGTATTTCCAGAGCATGGTGGTCCTCGGTGATCCGCTGGCCAATCACCTAAGTGACCTCAATGGGCCGCCGAACCAGCCCGGGCTGCCGAGTGTGTCTATTGGGGATGCTGTGGGGGCCGAAGGCAATAGCGGCTCTTCTGATCTGGGATTCACGGTCTCACTTTCTGAGGTCTCCAGCGACGCGGTGACCGTGGGCTACACGACCGCCAACGGCACCGCCACCGCAGGTGAGGACTACACCGCCGACTCAGGCACGGTGACCTTCGCACCGGGGGTAACCTCCCAACAACTCAACGTCGCCGTCCTCGGCGACACCACGGTGGAATCCAACGAAACCTTCACCGTCACCCTGTCCAACCCAACCGGAGCCACCCTGGCCGCCGGAGCCGCGATCGGCACCATCACCAACGACGACACCGCCACACCTACACCCGGTGTCTCCTCGGTGGTGCACACCGTCAACGACGACTGGGGATCAGGTCACGTAGCGAATATCGTCCTGACCGCGGGCGACTCGGGCATCAACGGCTGGACGCTGGAGTTCGACGCGCCGATAGAGATCACCAACGCGTGGAACGCCGAGATCGTCAGCAGCACAGACGGTCACCATGTGCTGCGCAATGCGGCATGGAACGGCGTGCTCGGGGCCGGCCAGAGCGCAAGTCCGGGCTATCAGGCGACCCCGGGCGGAGCAGCAGCTGCAGCCACCAACTTCACAATCAACGGCGTCGCAGTCGGCACTCCAGGACCAACCCCGCAGCTGCCCAGTGTCTCTATCGGGGATGCTGTGGGGGCCGAAGGCAATAGCGGCTCCTCTGATCTGGGATTCACGGTCTCACTTTCTGAGGCCTCCAGCGACGCGGTGACGGTGGGCTACACGACCGCCAACGGCACCGCCACCGCAGGTGAGGACTACACCGCCGACTCAGGCACGGTGACCTTCGCACCAGGAGTGATCTCTCAACAGCTCAACGTCGCCGTCCTCGGCGACACCACGGTGGAATCCAACGAAACCTTCACCGTCACCCTGTCCAACCCAACCGGAGCCACCCTGGCCGCCGGCGCCGCGATCGGCACCATCACCAACGACGACGTGGGCGCGCCACCACCGCCATCGACGCTGAGTATCTCCGATGCCTCCGTCGCCGAAAACGGTGCTGGCGAAGGCGGAATCGCGCCGGGCTACTTGAGCACTTCAGGCAACCAGATCATCGACTCGCAGGGAAATACCGTCAAGTTGTCCGGTGTGAACTGGTTCGGCGGGGAAACCCCCAACGGAGTCCCGCATGGACTATGGACGCGTAACTACCAGGACATGGTCGACCAGATGGCCGCCGAGGGCTTCAACACCATCCGGTTGCCGTACTCCAACGAGATGCTGCATTCGACTGCGGCGCCCACCGGTATCGACTACTTCCAGAATCCCGAACTGCAGGGCATGTCACGGCTGCAGGTCATGGATGAGGTGATCCGCTACGCCGGCGAGAAGGACATGCGGGTCATCCTCGACCAGCACCGCAACAGCGCCGGCGCGGGCCCCAACGGCAACGGCCTGTGGTTCGACGGGCAGACCACCGAGGATGACTGGGTCGCCGACTGGCAGTTCCTGGCCCAGCGCTACCAGGGCAACTCGACGGTGATCGGTGCCGACCTGTCCAACGAGCCGCACAATGGCACCTGGGGCGGCGGCGGTGCGACCGACTGGGCGCGTGCTGCTGAGCGAGCGGGCAACGCTGTCCTGGCGGTCAATCCGGACTTGTTGATCATCGTCGAAGGTGTAGAGACCTACCAGGGTCAGAACTATTGGTGGGGCGGCAACCTGATGGGTGTCCGGGACCGGCCGATCGTGCTGGATGTGCCCAACCGGGTGGTGTATTCACCGCACGCCTATCCGAACTCAGTATTCCCGCAGCCCTGGTTCGAGGGCGAGGACTTCGCCGCCGGCCTGCCTGCCAAGTATGAGCAGATGTGGGGCTACATCTACGAGGAGAACATCGCCCCGATCATGATCGGCGAGTTCGGCACCAAGCTCGAAGATCCAAAAGACGAACCGTGGTTCGAGGCTATGACGTCCTACTTGTCCGGTGACCTCGACAACAACGGCACCATCGACATCCCGGCGGGAGTAGAAGGCATCAGCTGGACCTACTGGTCGTGGAACCCCAATTCCGGTGACACCGGCGGCATCCTGGCCGACGACTGGAACACCGTCCACGAAAACAAGATGGTCTACCTGGAGCCCATCCAGTACGACACCGACGGCGGCGGTAACGCCGTGGCACGGTTCACGGTAACCCTGGCCTCGGCGTCCACGCAGCCGGTGACCGTGCAGTACTCGACCTCCAACGGCACTGCCACCGCGGGCACCGACTACGTCGGCACCGCCGGCGCCATCACCTTCGCACCCGGAGTGACCTCACAAACAGTGGAGGTCCACGTGCTGGCTGACGCCCTCGTCGAACCCGACGAGAGCTTCTCAGTGACATTGTCGAATGCCACCGGCGCCACTATCACTGACGGCGTCGGAGCGGGCACCATCATCGACGGCAGCGTCGTATAGCCAGGAAGGCGATCAGTTCCATCGCTGGACCTTCGTAGCTGATCGTGGCGCGCACGGTCAGCCCGCCCCGGCGATCGTGACGCGGGATAGCCACCGCGCACCCTGATCTCCGTCATGACCGTCACGGCATCGATCCCCCGGCGCTGTCGACCGGCTCACGTTGTCAATTCTGGCGGCGGTCGACAGGATGGTGACCATGACCCACCATGCCGGCGGCTACGGTCCCGCGGGGACTCCACCCCGTGGCGGACCGCCGAACGGCTATCCCCCGCCGGGGTATCCGGGCTACCAGCCAGCCGGATACGGCCCACCGGGCTACCCGCCCGCCCCCGGCTACCCGCCCCCGGGGTACGGCACACCGGGCTACCCGCCCCCGGGGTACGGCACACCGGGCTACCCGCCAGCCGGATACGGCACACCGGGCTACCCGCCCCCGGGGTACGGCACACTCCCGCCGGCGATCAAACCCGGCGTCGTTCCGCTGCGCCCGCTGTCCCTGTCCGACATGTTCAACGGGGCAGTCGCGTATATCCGGGCGAATCCCAAAGCCACACTTGGCCTCGCGACTATCGTCGTGGTCGCGACACAGCTCTTGACTCTGGTGGCGTCCCTGCTGCCGTTCGCGTTCACCGGGCAACTGGCGCAGGCTATGGGCAGCGACGAGCCCTCCGCCGCGATGCTGGTCAGCCAGGCGGGTTCGAGCGTCACGACGGGCGTGGCGGCCCTGCTGTCGGCAACCCTGCTCAGCGGCCTGCTCACCGTCATCGTCGGTCGAGCGGTCTTCGGTGCCGGAATGACGATAGGGGAAGCCTGGCGGCGGTTTCGACCGAGACTGTGGGCCCTACTCGGGTTCACCCTGCTGCAAGCGATGGGCGCGGCGGCATTGATCGCGGCGGCGGTTGTGATCATCGTGGTTGTCGCGGTCGCCACCGACGGATTCCTTGCATTCCTCGTCGGCGCCCCACTGGTGCTCGCAGTGATCGCTGCAGTGATTTACCTGGCCACCATGCTCACGTTCGCGCCTGTGGCCATCGTGCTGGAACGCCGTGACATCATCTCGTCGATCAAACGATCGTTCACTCTGATCAAGGGCGACTTCTGGCGGGTGCTCGGAATACGGCTGGTGACGATGCTGGCTGCCTTTCTGGTCGCTGGGGCCGTGGGTATCCCGTTCAGCTTCGGCGGTCTGATCGCGCTCTCCGCGTCGGACTCCACCAGCGCGGCGATAATTTCCCTCGTCTTGCTCTCCGTCGGCGGCGCCATCGGCCAGATCATCACTGGACCGTTCACCGCGGGCGTCATCGTGCTTCAGTACACCGATCGTCGAATCAGATCGGAGGCCTTCGATCTCGTCCTGCAGACGGGCGCGGCGGCCGGACCTGCAGCGCCGCCGGAGAGCGCCGACGATCTCTGGCTAACCAGCCCCGGCTGATATGGCGACAATCGACATAGACCGCGATGCAGCCCACGACGCGGCCCAGCGCGAACTCGGAAAACCGATGTACCCGAGGCCGTCACTGACCGAAATGATCTACAACTGGATCCAGGAACTGCTGTACCGGCTGGTGGCCCATAGCTCGAAAGTTCCCGGCGGCTGGTTCACCATCGCGGTGCTGCTGATTCTGCTCGCCGTTGGAGTGGTTATCGCGGTTCGCATAGCCCAGCGGGCCATGCGAACCAGCCGCGGCGATGCGAGCACGCTGTTCGACAGTTCGGCGCTCAGTGCCGCCGCGCACCGCGCCACCGCCCAACAGTATGCGGCGTCCGGGGATTGGGCCCCCGCTATCAGGCACCGGCTGCGGGCAGTCGCCCGTCAGCTCGAGGAGAAAGGCGTGCTCGACCCCGTTGCGGGAAGGACGGCAACTGAACTGGCTCTTGCTGCTGGCCGGGCGCTGCCGAGCCTGGCCAACGAACTGGCTGCGGCGGCGCAGGCTTTCAACGACGTGACCTACGGTGAGCGCCCCGGGCTGGAAGCCCAGTATCGGATGATCGCCTCGCTGGATGACAAGCTGGGCAGCCACATTCCGCACGGGCCGGGCGAATCGTCGGCGCTGCCGGGGCAACAGACATGGGCTGAGGTGCCATGACCTCAAAGATCTCAGAGACGTCAGCGGCGTCACAAACTGTCGTCGGTTCGACCATTGCCCAACGTTGGCGCGGACTGCGCTGGGTCCTGCTCGCGCTCGTCGTCATCGTCGGCGTAGCTGCGGTGAGCACCTACCTGACCTCCCCACATCCCGGCGGCAAGCTGGAAGCGAGCTCGACCTCCCCTGAAGGGGCCCGCGCCCTGGTCACCCTGTTGCGCGACCATGGGGTGACGGTCATCGAAGCCGACACCGTCGCTGCCGTCGAACGCGAAGCCCAGCCGGGCAGCCTGCTCGTGGTGGCGCAAACGTTCCAGCTGTTCGGTGACGAACTTCTGGGCCGACTGGCCGACGTGCCCGGCGATCGCCTGCTGATCGATCCGGGCGTCGGTACTCGCCAGAACCTCGCACCCGGGATCCGTCGCGTGGCATCGACAAGTTACGGCGGCATCGCTCCTGATTGCGACCTACGCGCCGCCACACAGGCCGGCCCCGTACAGTTCGGCGCGGCCGACACCTACGAGGCTTCCGGATCGACGCCGGTAGCCCGCTGCTACGAGGGTGTACTGGCCCAGTACACCGAAGATGGCCGCACGGTCACGGTCGTCGGCAGCGCCTTGTTCATGATGAACCAGGGGCTCCTGGATGAGGGCAACGCGGCGCTTGCAATGAATCTCGCCGGCGTACACCCCCGGGTGGTGTGGTACGCGCCCCAGCAGGGCGAGGGCGGGGACTCGGGCGGCGGCGCGACCATCTCGGATTTCATTCCCACCCAGGTGACCTGGGCGGTCTGGCAACTCGCGCTCGCGGTGCTGCTGCTGGCTTTGTGGAAAGGGCGCCGGGTCGGGCCGCTGGTGACCGAGCGGCTGCCGGTGGTGGTCCGGGCCTCGGAAACGGTGGAGGGCCGTGGACGGTTGTATCGGTCGCGTAGAGCTCGGGATCGGGCGGCCGAAGCACTGCGGACCGCGACATTGCAGCGCATGCTGCCGCGCCTGGGCCTGGGCCCGGCGGCCGACGTGAACACCGTCGCTGCCGCGGTCGCCGAGCGCAGCGGCCTCAACCAGACCGCGGTCACCCATACGCTGCACGGACCGGCCCCGGCCACCGACACCGATTTAGTCCACCTCGCACGCGCACTCGACGACATGGAAAGGCTGGTCGCACAGGCGTGACACACCCCACCCCCCAGGACAGCGCACGCGCCGCGCGGATGGCTCTCCGCGCCGAAGTCGCCAAGGTCGTCGTCGGCCAGGACGCCGTGGTGAGCGGCCTGGTGATAGCGCTGCTGTGCCGCGGCCACGTACTGCTGGAAGGGGTGCCAGGAGAGGCGAAGACGCTGCGGGTGCGCACTCTTGCAGCGGCTTTGCAGCTGGAATTCAAGCGGGTGCAGTTCACCCCCGACCTGATGCCGGGCGACGTCACCGGGTCGCTGGTCTACGACGCGCGTACCGCGGAGTTTGAGTTCCGCGCGGGCCCAGTTTTCACCAACTTGCTGCTGGCCGACGAGATCAACCGGACCCCACCCAAAACGCAGGCAGCGCTGCTGGAGGCAATGGAGGAGCGGCAGGTCAGCGTCGACGGCAAACCTCGCGCCCTGCCAGATCCGTTCATCGTCGCGGCCACTCAGAACCCCATCGAGTACGAAGGCACCTACCAGTTGCCTGAAGCACAACTGGACCGGTTCCTGGTGAAGCTCAACGTTGGACTGCCTCCGCGCGAGCAGGAGATCGCGATCCTGGACCGGCACGCGCGCGGGTTCGACCCGCGCGACCTGTCCCGCGTGCAGCCCGTCGCCGGTCCTGCCGAGTTGGCCGCGGCACGAGATGCTGTCCGGCAGGTGCTCGTCGGCGACGAGGTGCTCGGATACATCGTCGACATCGCCGGCGCGACACGGCAGTCGCCGTCGCTGCAACTCGGCGTGTCCCCGCGCGGTGCGACGGCCCTGCTGTCCACCGCAAGGTCGTGGGCCTGGCTGTCAGGCCGCAACTACGCCACCCCCGACGACGTCAAGGCGATGGCCCGGCCCACGCTTCGTCACCGCATCGCGCTTCGCCCCGAGGCCGAGCTCGAAGGAGCCAACCCCGACGAGGTGATCGAAGGCATCCTGGCCTCGGTACCGGTGCCGCGATAGCCATCGGACAGTGATACTCACCGGACGCACAGGGCTGATCGCGCTGCTGTGCGCGTTGCCGATCGCGTTCGCCGCCCGGCCCGCGTTGGCCTTCGCCGTACTACTGGCCCTGCTTGCCGTGGCCGTCGTCGTCGATGTGGTGCTGGCGGGCAGCCCGCGGGCCCTCTCGCTTACGCGCACCGGTCAAACCGCCGCCCGGCTGGGCCAGCCGGTGGCCGCCGTGCTGACGATCGATAACGGTGGCCGGTCCCGATTCCGAGGCGTGATCCGCGATGCATGGGCCCCCAGTGCGCGCGCCGAACCCCGCAGCCACCCTGTGAGTATCGCCGCAGGCCGCCGGATCACGCTTGAGACGCAGTTGCGCCCGGTGCGCCGTGGAGAGCAGGTGTCGGCGTTGGTGACCGCCAGATCGGTAGGGCCGCTGGGACTTGCCGGACGGCAGGGCTCCCACCGGGTGCCCTGGAATATTCGAATCCTCCCACCGTTCCTGTCGCGAAAGCACCTGCCGTCACGACTGGCCAAGCTGCGCGAACTCGAAGGTACGACTCCGGTGCTGATCCGGGGCCAAGGCACCGAATTCGACTCGCTGCGGGAGTACGTCGTCGGCGACGATGTCCGCTCGATCGACTGGCGTGCGACCGCTCGGCGCGCCGACGTGGTCGTGCGCACCTGGCGACCCGAACGTGACCGGCGGGTGGTGATCGTGCTCGACACCGGCCGAACGTCGGCCGGTCGGGTGGGCGTCGACCCGACCGCGGCGGATCCGGGTGGATGGCCGCGCCTGGACTGGTCGATGGACGCCGCCCTGCTGCTCGCGGCCCTCGCCGCCCGGGCCGGCGATCACGTCGACTTCTTGGCCCATGACCGCCTCACGCGCGCCGGCGTGTTCAACGCCTCACGTACCGAACTGTTGGCCCGTCTGGTCGATGCGATGGCCCCGCTGGAACCCGCGCTCATCGAGTCGGATCCGCGTGCGCTGGTGGCGGCGGTACAGCGACGTGTCCGGCGCCGCGCGCTGGTGGTATTGCTGACCGACCTGAACGCCTCCGCGATTGACGAGGGGCTGCTCACCGTGCTGCCCCAGTTGACCGCCAAACACCAGGTGCTGCTGGCAGCAACCGCCGATCCGCGGGTCGACACGCTCGCCGCCGGCCGCGAAGATGCCGTGGCGGTGTACGACGCAGCCGCGGCAGAGCGCGCCCGAAATGAGCGGCGCGACGTCGCTTCCCGACTCCGGCGTTGCGGCGTCGATGTCGTCGATGCCCCGCCCGAGGAACTCGCGCCAACACTGGCCGACCACTATCTGGCGATGAAGGCCACTGGCCGCCTCTGAGGCCTGTTCGTTTCCCGCGAGCCCGCATCTACGGTAGCTACGAGGTGCCATCAGCTACCGGGAATGCACGCTCGCCGACACCCGCGAGCGCGTGTCAGCCCGTCGGCACAACGTCGGGGGCGTTGTCGATGTCACCAGTCTCCCCGGCCCTGCTCGCCTTGCGGCCGAAGTGGAAGACGTAGCCGAGGAACGCGACCTCTGCCGCGACGCCGATCGCGATGCGCGCAAACGTCGGGAGCGGCGAGGGCGTGACGAATGCCTCGATGACTCCGGCGATCAGCAGCACCACAACCAGGCCGATCGCGACCGAGATCACCGCCCGCCCCTGTTCGGCCAGTACCTGCCCCCGTGGCCGGTTACCCGGCGACACCACTGACCAGCCGAGTCGCATCCCTGCACCCGCAGCCAGGAATATCGCCGTCAACTCGATCAGCCCGTGCGGTGTGATCAGGCCCAGGAAGATATCGCCCTTGCCTGCGTCGAACATCAACCCGGCGGTTATCCCGAGATTGGCCGCGTTCTGGAACAGGACGTAGGGGATCGGGATTCCGAGCAGAACGGCGTAACCGATGCACTGCGCGGCGACCCACGCATTGTTCACCCACACCCGCAGAGCGAAGGATTCCCCCGGGTGTTCGCTGTAGTACGACGCGAAGTCATTGTGGACCAGTTCGTCGATTTCGTCAGGAGTGCCGAAGGCAGCCTGCACTTCGGTGTTGCCGACGATCCACGTGGCGATCACTGCGGCAACGACGAAGAAACCGATCGCCGAACCCAACCACCACCGCCACGAACGGTACGCAACGACGGGAAAGGACACTGTCCAGAAGCGGACGAACTCACTCCAGAGCGGTGCGTGGGCGCCAGTGACGACCGATCGCGCCCGCGCCACCAGGCCGGACAACTTTCCAATCAGAACCGCGTCCGAGGACGTCGAACGCACTATCGACAGGTGGGTGGAAACCCGCTGGTACAGGTCGACGAGTTCGTCGACCTCCGCACCGGTGAGCTGTCGCCGTTTCTTGACCAGCCGCTCCAGTCGGTCCCACGTCGCGCGATTCGTCACGACGAACGCATCGACATCCACCTGGCCGATCCTAGTAGCGTTGCGGACATGGTCGGCATGCATGAGCCCGTCGTGACCGGGGATGCGGTCATCCTGGACGTCCAGATCGCCCAGGTTCCCGTGCGTGCGCTGGCGGCGCTGATCGACATCACCGTGGTGTTCATCTGCTATGTCATCGGCCTCGTGCTGTGGGCGGCGACGCTGTCGCAGCTCGATTCGGCGTTCTCTGCCGCGGTGCTGATCATCTTCACAGTCCTTGCTCTGGTGGGATATCCACTCATCTTCGAGATGGCCACCCGCGGCCGGTCCTTGGGCAAGCTGGCGATGGGTTTGCGCGTGGTGTCCGACGACGGCGGCCCTGAACGCTTCCGGCAGGCACTTTTCCGCGCCCTGTCTGGAGTTATCGAAATTTGGATGTTCACCGGAGGCCCGGCGGTGGTCTGTAGCCTGATCTCACCCAAAGGCAAGCGGATCGGCGACGTCTTCGCCGGCACCTTGGTCATCACCGAACGCGCACCTAGGCTTCCGCCCCCAGCGCCCATGCCTCCGCAGCTTGCATCGTGGGCTTCCTCGCTTCAACTGTCGGGGCTCGGTGCCCATCAGGCTGAGATCGCTCGTCAGTTCCTTTCCCGTGCAAAGCAATTGAATCCCGAAGTGCGTGCTCAGATGTCGCATCGAATTACCTCGGAGGTGGTCTCCCGCATCTCGCCGCCGCCACCACCGGGCACGCCGGCGCTGCTGATACTCGCCGCTGTCCTCGCCGAGCGGCACCGCAGGGAATTGGCCCGGCTGCAGGTGGCCGCCCCGTCACCCGGCTGGCTCCCTCCCGGACCGGCTGGGCCTCAGCTCACCTATCCCTCGCTGCCACAAGGCCCGCAGCCAACTCTGCCGCGGCCGCATTCACCGCCGCTTCCGCTTTCGCAGGATCCGCCCGGCGGGTTCACCCCGCCGTCGTGATCGACGCGGCAACGCGGTGGACTCAGCCGGCGATCCAGTTCCCATGGAATCCGTACGGAACGCGCTGCGGTAGCGCGATTCTGGCGACCGGTGGCCCGGTGAAATCAGATGCGTCGATGATCACCAGGTCGCTGCCGTCGCGGGCCGGATCGTAGACGTAGCCCAGGTACCATCCGCTGCTCTCGTCGGCGGGGCCCGACGTCGACGGCACGAACACCGCCTCGCCGGGGCCCCCCGGAGCATCGCGCGTGCCGAACCGGTGCTCGATGGCCTCCCCGCTGGCCAGGTCGTGACGGACCAATGCATGGTCGCCGACGGACACCGCGTAGCGGGCCTGAAGCGTTGCGAGCCGATCATCGATCCGGGGGAATTCGACCACACGGTCGTCGAGCTGACGCTCAGTGACGGTGCCGTGCCTCAGGTCCACCGTCCACGTCCACAACATCCCCTCGGCATCGAATCCGGCGTTTTCCCTCCACAATTCAGGATATCGGACCGCCTGGATCACGATGGAGGACGCATCCGGCGTCGCGCCCGTATCGTAGGCGTTGGCGACATGAAATACGTAACAAGGGTCGATCTCGAACCACCGCACCTCGCCGTGCGGATCGTCGCGGCGCAGCACACCCAACCGGGCGCCGTAGGAGTCGTCCCAGCGGTAGGGCATATCACCGGAGCCGCTCACCGCGACGTCAAGGTTGAACACGATGGGCAGGTCCATGAACACGACGTAGTTCGCCGTCAATGCGAAGTCGTGCATCATTGTCAGGGCCTTTACCTCCAGCGGCCTGGTGACTACCAGTTGGCCGTCGGCGTCGGCGCGGTGGTAGCTGACGTGCGGAGCGAAGATGTTGCCGTATCCGAAGAAATGCATCTCGCCGGTAGTCGGGCAGATTTTCGGATGGGCGGTCATCGCATTGTCGAGCTTGCCGCAGAAATCGTAGGCGCCCACAGTCTCGAGGTCGTTGGTGATCTCGTAGGGCAGCGACGACTCGACAAGCGCGAGCGTTTTACCGGCGTGGTTCACGATGTGCGTATTGGCCACGCTGGCCCGCAGATTACGGGTGCCGTCGGCGTTGTAGAGCGGAAATTCTTCCTTGAAGCTGTCGGTGCTTACCCATCGGTTGCGGTACCAGGCGGCCCGTCCGGCCTCGATGCGGACGCCGTGGACCATGCCGTCCCCGAGAAACCAATGTCCGGCCGGCTTGCGCGGGTTGGGCCCGTTGCGCAGATACCAACCATTCAACTCTGCCGGGATCGTGCCTTGTACCGGCAGATCGAAGGCAGTCAACTCCTCAGCGACGGGCGCGTAGTTTCCCAACTGGAAGAACTCTCCGGCGCCGAACAGCGTTGAGGTGTCGGTTTCGTCTGCGGCGGTATCGGTCATGCGGGGGGCCTCCTATCGGCTGGTTCACAGACTGACACTTCATTAATGACATGTCAATAGTGGACGGTTGGTGTCGCTCACATTTTTCGGACCGGCGGCAAAGCCGCGCGCGCGGCGATACTCCATTCCTGGAATATCGGGGTCGTACTATTCCGCCATGAGTCTTCGATTTGCCGCCCTTGGCCTGCTTGCCCAGCGCCCCGGCAGTGGCTACGACCTGCTCAAGCGGTTCGAGAAGTCGATGGCCAACGTGTGGCCGGCCACCCAGAGCCAGCTCTACGGGGAGCTCAACAAGCTCGCCGACGCAGGACTCATCGAAGTGGCCGACATCGGCCCGCGCGGGCGCAAGGAGTATCGCGTCACCGACTCCGGGCGCGCCGAGCTCATCCGCTGGATCGGTGATGCCCCGGACGATCCGCCGATGCGCCGACCGGACGTACTGCGCATTTTCCTTCTCGGCGAACTACCCCCCGACGAGGCGCGCAGATACGCCTCGACCTTCGTCGAATTCGCGGCATCAGAACTCAAACGACTCGAGCAACTCCGTGATTCGATCGATTGGGGAAAGACTGACGCTGACTTCTATGGTCGCGCGGCACTCGAGTTCGGCCTCCGCGACGCCGCCATGGAGGAGCAGTGGGCGCGTTGGTTGGTGACGTCGATCGATGAGCGCAGTGGGAAAGCTCGAACAAGTACGAGCTAGTCGACGTCTACCCAGTCGAGCGTGCGCTGCACGGCCTTCTTCCAGCCGGCGTACCCGTCAGCGCGCTGATCCTCACTCCAGGCTGACGTCCACCGCTTACCTTCATGCCAGTTAGCCCGTAACTCGTCGGGGTCCGACCAGAAGCCGACTGCGAGGCCGGCCGCGTAGGCCGCACCAAGCGCAGTCGTCTCTGCCACAACGGGTTTCACAACGTCCACGCCCAGTACGTCGGATTGAATCTGCATGCACAGATCATTGGCGGTGATGCCGCCGTCGACCTTGAGCACTTCCAGATGCACTCCGGAGTCGGCCTCCATCGCATCGACGACGTCCCGGCTCTGGTAGCAGATCGCCTCCAAGGCCGCGCGTGCCACGTGCGCGTTGGTATTGAAGCGCGACAGCCCCACAATCGCGCCGCGCGCATCGGAGCGCCAGTACGGCGCAAAGAGACCGGAGAATGCCGGCACGAAGTACACCCCACCGTTGTCGGCGACCTGCCGAGCCAGCGCCTCGCTCTGCGCCGCGCCACTGATGATGCCCAGTTGGTCACGCAACCATTGGATGGCCGAACCCGTCACTGCAATCGAACCTTCAAGTGCATAAACAGGTTTCGCGTCCCCGAACTGATAGCACACCGTGGTCAGCAGTCCGTTGGACGACCGCACGATCTTGTCACCGGTGTTGAGTAGCAGGAAATTACCTGTGCCGTAGGTGTTCTTGGCCTCGCCCGCCGCCAGACAGACCTGCCCGACCATGGCTGCCTGCTGGTCGCCCAGGCTGGCCGTCAGCGCCACCTCGCCGCCGAGCGGACCCGACGCCAACGTCGTACCATACGGTTCGGGCGACGACGATGACATGATCTGCGGAAGCATCTGGCGCGGAATTCCGAAAAGCGCCAACAGCTCGTCGTCCCAGTCCAAGGTCTCCAGATCCATCAGCATGGTGCGGCTTGCGTTGGTCACGTCGGTGATGTGGACACCCCCCTTCGGGCCACCGGTCAGGTTCCACAGGACCCATGAATCGGCCGTACCGAAGATCGCATCACCCTTTTCGGCGGCTTCTCGCACGCCGTCCACATTCTCCAGAATCCACTGCACCTTGCCCGCCGAGAAGTACGTCGCCGGCGGAAGACCCGCCTTCCTACGGATGACGTCACCATGACCCTCGCGGTCCAGCGCGGCAGCAATACGGTCGGTGCGAGTGTCCTGCCACACGATGGCGTTGTAATACGGCCGCCCGGTGCGCCTGTTCCAGACCACTGCCGTCTCACGCTGGTTGGTAATGCCGAGTGCGGCGAGGTCGGCGGCTTGAAGTTTCGTCGAGTTGAGGACCGACATCAGCACCGAGGAGGTGCGCTCCCAGATCTCGACCGGATTGTGTTCCACCCATCCCGCACGGGGCAGGATCTGCTCGTGTTCCAGCTGGTGGCGACCGATCTCACGACCTGAGTGGTCGAAGATCATCGCGCGGGTGCTGGTGGTTCCTTGGTCGATTGCTGCAACGAAGTCGGCCATTCGTCCATGATGGACTACGTGGCTACCCGAACTTTGTTATCAGTCGAAAGTTACCGGATCGCCCGCATGCCACGCGGCGGCCCGGAAGCGGGCTGCCTGGACCGGCTGTTGCAGACCGATCGCCTGGATTACCTGGACCGCGACTCTGACGGAGACGCCGACCTCCAGGCGCGCAAGCTCAGCGTGATGCGCGCGCTGGACTGGACGGGCGAACTGTTGGGCAACCCCGAGCGGTTCGCCGTGATCGCGCTCGACGAGGTCGCCGAGGTCGCCGACCCTCGGATCCTGGAGTTGGGCGCCGGGCGCGGCGGTCTGTCCCGCCAGCTGCTCGAGTGGCATCCGACGGCGAGGTTGACCGTGACCGACATCGATCCCGCGGCGGTGTCCGCCATCGCGGCCGGTGAGCTGGGTGCTGATCCCCGTGCCAGGGTCCAGCAGATGGACGCTACAGCTGTGGACGCCGCAGACGGAGAGTTCGACCTCGCGGTATTCGCACTGGCGCTGCACCGCCTACCCCCGGACGCCGCCACACGGGTATTCGCCGAAGGGACCCGGGTAGCGAGGAAGTTGCTCATCATCGACCTGCCGCGGCCTCCCGCACCGCTGCATATCCTGCGACTCGCCACGATGCTGCCGCTGGCCCCGGTGGTGCCATTCCTGCACGACGGCGTGATCAGCTCACTGCGCGCGTACAGCCCGTCGGCACTGCGGGCGCTGGCCTCCCACGCGAGCCCCGAAATCGAGGTGGAGCTGCGCGGCGGACCGGTGAGCCCCCAGGTGGTTGTGGCCTACCGACCGCACTGAACGGCCGTCGACCTCCCGCAAGTCGACGGGAATTGCGGCGTGTTCGCGCACAAACCGGCGGGCTCGCCGACAATGGCGGTGTGGGCGAGGAATTGAAACAGACCGACTTCAGTCGCGCCCACCGCCGCGAGTACCGACGCAAGGTGCAACTGTCGCTCGACGTATTCGAGACCATGCTCGCGCAATCGAGTTTCGACTTCGAGAAACCGCTGACCGGCATGGAGATCGAATGCAATCTGGTCGACTCCGATTACCAGCCCGCGATGACCAACTCCGATGTCCTCGCCTCGATCGCCGACCCGGCCTACCAGACCGAATTGGGCGCCTACAACATCGAATTCAACGTGCCGCCGCGCCGGCTACCGGGGCGCGCCGCGCTGGAACTTGAGGACGAGATCCGCGCCAGCCTCAACGCCGCTGAAGTCAAAGCCAACAACGACGGCGCCCACATCGTGATGATCGGCATCCTGCCGACCCTGATGCCCGAACACCTCACCGGGAGCTGGATGAGCGAGTCCGCCCGGTACCAGGCACTCAACGACTCGATCTTCACCGCCCGCGGCGAAGACATCATGATCGACATCGGCGGCGCCGAACATCTCAGCCTGCAGACCGCCTCGATCGCACCCGAATCCGCCTGCACCAGCATGCAGTTGCACCTGCAGGTCTCCCCCACCCAATTCGCCAGCAACTGGAACGCCGCCCAGGCGCTGGCCGGTCCGCAGCTGGCGCTGGGCGCCAACTCACCGTATTTCTTCGGCCACCACCTGTGGTCGGAGACGCGCATCGAGCTCTTCACCCAGGCCACCGATACCCGCCCCGACGAGCTCAAGGCCCAGGGGGTGCGGCCCCGAGTGTGGTTCGGCGAGCGTTGGATCACCTCGATCTTCGACCTGTTCGAAGAAAACGTGCGCTACTTCCCCTCGCTACTGCCCGAACTCTCCGATGAGGACCCGGCGGCCGAACTGGCCGCGGGCCGCGCCCCCCAGCTGTCGGAACTGCGGCTGCACAACGGGACCATCTATCGGTGGAACCGGCCGGTCTACGACGTTGTCGAACACGGGGGTGTCGGCCGCCCTCATCTCCGCGTCGAGAACCGGGTGCTGCCCGCAGGGCCCACGGTGCTCGACATGATGGCCAACTCCGCCTTCTACTACGGGGTCCTGCGGGCGATGTCCGAGGACGACCGACCGGTGTGGACGAAGATGAGTTTCGCCGCGGCGGAGGCCAATTTTGTGGGCGCCGCGCAACGCGGTATGGAGGCGAGCCTGTACTGGCCAGCGCTGGGCGAGGTCACACCCGACGAGTTGGTCCTGCGGCAATTACTGCCTATGGCCGAGGAAGGCCTGCGCCGGTGGGAGGTCGCCGCCGATGTTCGCGACCGCTACCTCGGCGTGATCGAGGGACGGGCCAAGACCGGCCGCAACGGTGCGACGTGGCAGTCAGCCGCGGTCAACGCTCTGCAGGAGCGCGGACTCAACAGACCCGAAGCACTCGCCGAGATGCTGCGGTTGTATTGCGAGCGGATGCATTCCAACGAACCGGTTCACACTTGGGACCTGCCAGTTTGAGGGTTGGGCGGTGCCCCAGCGTTTGAGGGTTGGGCGGTGCCCTAGCGCTGCTTCGGGGTCGCGCGCGAGGATTCTCGCCCTTGACCCGGCGGGGGCTACATGATCTGATCTGAACGATGTTCGAAACAGAACAACGTTCGAAAGACAGGTAGCGGTGGCACGGACCCGACGAACGGCATCGGCCCTCCCCTACGGCGCGCTGGATCGCGGGCACCTGGTCAAGCACCTGCTCGAGCTTGCGCGTCGGGTCGGAGTGGACAACGTCACCATGCGCAATCTGGCTGCCGAAGCGGGCACCTCGGCGCCGTCGGTGTACTACCACGTCAAGGACAAGGCTGCGCTACTCGGCCTGCTCGCCGATTCCGTGCTCGACAGCATCGAAATCCCCCTCGAGGGCACCTGGGACCAGCGCATCCGGGAGCTCTACACCAACGCCTGGCGGGTGATGGTCGCAGTCCCCGGCATTGCCGGGCTCATT
>JAHZKD010000266.1 GCA_022600605.1 Actinomycetes bacterium | reverse complement strand
GCGTGCTGACAATCGTTCCTAGCGCACCACCGGCGCTTCTCGCCGCCGCGCCCCCTCCGGCATCGTCTACTCCGGTATCGCCCGCGTTCAAACTCACCTCAGCGGTCGACCCCTTTCTCGCCTGGGTTGATTTGTTCAACACCACGCAGATCAACTACGCAGCGATTGTCAACGAGTGGAACGACGCACCGGTGCCGGTGCTCCAGCAACTACTGGTCAACTGGGCCGGTTACGTCGAAGAGCTGCCCAACGTCGGCGAAATCCTCGACCAGATAGTGGCGAACGGCACTGCCGCGGCCGACGCGTTGTTTGCGTTCAACGAGGACGCTCTCGCAGGCCACGATGTGGTGTACTTGGGTTTAACGCAGGCACTCCCTGAGCTGAAGCCGCTGATCGACTACACCACCACGTACTCCAGCGGCATCCTGATGGGTGCCATCGGCACGTTTCTGAGCCCATGGCTGGCGTTCGGCGACAGCGTCGATGACATCGTCAACTACCTCTTCGTCGAGCCGGACATTGGGAAGGCGTTGAACACCTTCCTCAACATTCCCGCCGATTGGCTGAACGGATTCTTCAACGGATACGACGGCTTGGTCAACCTCGACTTCCTGATCGACGTATTGCCGCCCTTGCCGGGCGGCGTGACGATCTCCGAGCTCGGCTTAAAGCTGGGTGGGCTGTTCAGCCCTGCCGGCAGCCTCCTCGGTGCCACAGACATAACCGCAAAGCTAGGCCCTATCCCGATCCCTATCCCCGGAGTTCAGGTCGGACCGCTTGCTTCCTGGATCGCGCAGGGCAAGGTCCAAGCCGAGGCGCTCGGCTGGAGCGGTGAGGGCAACCCGGTGACCGCGCTGCTGCCAGGGGAGGAAGAGTCCGCGGTCGAGGAAGAGGCCCCAGCCGAAGAGACCCCGGCCGAAGAACCAGTCGAAGTGGCGGAAGCCGCAACCGAAGAGACCCCGGCCGAAGAACCAGTCGAGATCGCGGAAGCCGAAGAGACCCCGGCCGAAGAACCAGTCGAGATCGCGGAAGCCGAAGAGACCCCGGCCGAAGAACCAGTCGAGATCGCGGAAGCCGCGGCCGAAGCAGAGGCCGCAGTTGAAGAGGCCGCAGCCGAAGAGACCGCAGCCGAAGAGACCCCGGCCGAAGAAGCAGTCGAGGTGGACGAAGCTGCCGATGATTCATCATCCGGTGAGCACGGGGTGTCAGATACTGAAAGCGAAACCGACTCGGGGGCGGATTCCGGCCAGGGCGACGCAGACGCCGCATGACAAACAGACGAGCGGCCGAGCACTAGGGCCGCCCGTCGGAAATAGCCGAAATTCAGTTGGCCCCCGCGAACTAGGCGGGGGCCAACTGGTCAAGCAGGCGCTGGGCGTGAACGGTATTCAAGCCAGGTGGTAGAGGATCGGCATGGCGGCAGTGTTGTTCGCCTCAAAGTGCGCCAGGACGTAACTCCGGAAGCTCGGTTTGAAGACGATCGCGGGCAGGATTTCGCGCAGTCTGTCCCAGCGGCAATGGTTGATCACGGTGTAGTCGGTGTCGCTGTCTGGCCTGAGCAGGATCGAGTTGTGCAGTCCAGTCTGGTCCTGGAACCAGCCGGCTGTGTATTCCCAGACCGCGAGGTTCACGTCGGTGCTGTCGGCGTAGAAATAGTTGATGAGGAAGACGCCGTCGCGGGTGTGGTCCACATCGCCCATGCGCCGCGCATTGTGGCTGATGATTACCTGGATGTCGGTCGACGCCGTCTTCAGCAGCGTTTCGATCCGGCGCCATGGCGCGCTGTTCCGCAATAGCGCTGCGCCAGCGGGAGTGTCCGTCTCGACCCATATAGCGACGTCGTAGCGGGCGCGGTGCACGGCGGGACGCTTCCTTAGGAACGCTCCCTCGCCGGGTGGTCGCACCAATGTCTTCAGCACGACAGCTTCCCGGACTCCCGGCGCGGCCTTCAGGTCGGTGGCGGCGGCGCGCAATGCGCGCAGCAACCCTCGCTTGGTGCTGCTTTCGACGAAGTACCCGAACGGTGGCCTTCGGTCGACGACCGCCGCTGCCACCAGGTAGCCAAATGAGTTCGGTGCCACCAGGTCAGCTTTGGGAAAGGAGCCTGCGTTCTGCACCACGTTGAGTTCGGTGTCTGTCATTGGATTACTTTGCTCCTATAGGTCAGTGCTGTAGCGCCACGATCGCTCGGCGGAAGTAACGATCGACCGCAGCACTGTCCATGCCGCGCAGGCCGAACAGTTGCGCTCCCTGCACAATGCCGACCAGGTAGTCGGCTAGGGCGTCGATGTCGGCATCACCTGCGATCTCGCCGCTGGCACGAGCCCGTCCAAGCGCCTTCTTGAAGAGCGCCTTAAGTGCCGCGAAGTGCGATTCGACCTGCGCTCGGATCGTCGGAATGTCGCGAACAGGCTCAATCAGGGCCCGGCAGGCCATGCATCCGTGAAGTGCGTCGGCCGTGTCGAACAACGTCAAGCTGGCATCAAAGGCCGACTGGATGTCGTCGAGCCCACCCGTGCCGTTGGCGAGGGGGGCGAGCGCAGTATCGGCGAACATCTCGCTGTATAGCCGCAGGGAAACGGCGTAAAGGTCGGCCTTGCCGCCCCAGTTCTGGTAGATGGCGTACCTGCTGAGACCGCTCAACTGGACGATCTCCTCCATGGAGACCTTGTCGTAGCCCTTCTCCCAGAAGAGTCGCATCACATCAGGAAGCATCGGCGTGGCCCGTCCAGCACAGGCCTTTCAGAATGACCATTCTGACAGGAAACGTTACCGGTTGGCTCTGGTAGGTACAAGGGTGAGCTGTGACGGCCGACAACAGACGTCTGCCCGATCCCGCGCACGTTGCAGAGCCCGCTCCACTGAGTCGGCGACGGCGTCGAGGTACGCCTCGGCAAAGTATCGGATTTCGGGAACGTGCATGGCGGACTCGATCCAACATGCCTTCAGATCGCCGGGCTCATCTGACGAATTCAACTACGGTGTGCTGGTGAAGCTATGGACCTACGACGCCGCTGAACTGCACGTCGTTACTAACTTGAGGGAATCCCGGACGCTGACGGCTAATTCAGAGGCGCTTTGATGGCGACGATCGTGTTCTTTCACGCCCATCCTGACGACGAGTCCATCGCCACGGGCGGGACCATGGCCAGAGCTGCCGCCGAAGGTCACCGAACTGTGCTTGTCTTCGCCACCAGAGGCGAGGTGGGTGAGGTCGACGACGGCGTGCTCGCCGCCGATGAACCCCTCGCGCGACGCAGGGAGCAGGAGTCCCACCGGTCCGCCGAGATCCTCGGCGCGGCCAGGGTCGAGTTTCTGGGCTACCGCGACAGCGGGATGATGGGTGAGGACTCGAACGACGCTGAAGGTAGCTTCTGGCGAGCGGACCCCGACATTGCGGCCGGCGCTTTGTCCGCAATCCTGACTGACGTGGGCGCCGACGTGCTGACCATCTACGACAGCCATGGCGGGTACGGCCACCCGGACCATATCCAGGTCCACCGGGTGGGGGTCTTGGCCGCTGAACGGGCGGCGGTGGACCGAGTGTTCGAGGCCACCATGAACCGCGACCATTTTGCACGCCTGACCGAGTACGCCGGGGAGTTCGGCATCGACACCGACAGCCTCCCCGATGTGGGCACGGACCCGGACTTCGGCTCCCCTGAGTCGGCAATCACCACTGCGGTGGACTGTTCGCGTTATTTGGAGCAGAAGCGGATGTCCATGTCAGCGCACGCAAGTCAGATCGGACCGGATCACTTCATGCTGGCCATGCCTCCGGCAGCATTCGCCATGGCGATGGGGACCGAGTGGTTCATCGAGCGGGGCGCGCCTCGCTCAGCGGAGGCGCCGATGCGAGACCGACTGCTGCCTTGACCGGGACGCCTGTTCGAGACTCGTCAGATGCAGCCGTTCGCGCAGACGTCGGCAGGGGGGCCGTAGACGGTCTCCGGTCCGCTGGGCATCTGGGGAACCGGTTCGCCGGCTATGACGCCCGAGTTCTGCGTGAGGTCGATGTTCTGATCGAGATCGGGTGCGATAGGCACGAAATTACACAGGAAGCTGACTGCGAGCGGGCACGGATCCCCCGGGTTGGCACCTGCCGGGGCAGCTACTCCAAGCGTCAGGGCGCCAGCGCCGACAGCGAGGACCACCGCCTTCGTCACCGTAAACACCGCGCCCTCCGATCCGACGTGCTCCCCCTCGCAACGACACAAGCGTAGACCACCGACGAACACACCCATGGCGATCCGCCCAACACGGTGACAGCAGGGCGGGCGATCATCAATTAACAACCTCGATTCGGACGAAGGAGCATGAAACTGATGAGCGGAAACAAAGCGTTCGTGATCGGTGTCGGGATGACGAAGTTCGAGAAACCGGGGCGTAGGAACGGAGCCGACGAAGCGGGCCAGGCCCCCGGCGAGGGCTGGGACTATCCGGCCATGGCCAAGGAGTCCGGGACGAGAGCCCTCGAAGACGCCGGGATACCGTTCGAGGCGATCGAGCAGGCGCACGTGGGCTACGTATACGGCGACTCGACCTGTGGACAGCGGGCAGTCTACGAACTCGGCATGACCGGGATCCCGATCACCAACGTCAACAACAATTGCTCCACCGGATCCACCGCGCTGTTCCTGGCTACGCAGTCGGTGCGCGGCGGACTCGCCGACTGCGCGCTGGCGCTCGGCTTCGAGAAGATGCAACCTGGCTCGCTGCAGGGCGGGCTCAGCGACCGCGAGCAGCCATTGGGACGTCACATCCGGGCTGAGGCGGAGCTGTTCGAGTTCGCCTTTCCTGTTGCGCCTTGGATGTTCGGCGCGGCGGGGGTGGAGCACATGCAGCGTTACGGCACCACCACCGACCAGTTCGCCAAGATCGGCGAGAAGAACCATAGGCATTCAGTCAACAATCCATACGCACAGTTCCAGGTTGAATACACCCTCGACGAGGTCAAGGCCGCGAAGATGATCTACCCGCCGGCCGAACTCACCAGGCTGCAGTGTTCGCCGACGTCCGACGGGTCCGGGGCGGTCATCGTGGCCAGTGAGGCATTCGTCGATAAGCACGGTCTGGCCGCCCAGGCTGTGGAGATCGTTGGGCAGGCCATGGTCACCGATCTCGAGTCCACATTTACCGACAAGAGCGCAATCACCGTCGTCGGCG
>JAHZKD010000265.1 GCA_022600605.1 Actinomycetes bacterium | reverse complement strand
GTGTCCTCTACGCTCGATCCTGACGGTGCGGCGTCATCGGCGGTAGCGGTCGCGATCGTGGTTGCGGCCAGAACGACGGCGCAAAGTGCGCCAAATGCGATGTTCTTCATGCATATCTCCTATCCAGGACGGGGTACCGGGGCAATGCAGGTAATCATTGGATGTGAGCGAAATCGCTTGTATGTGAGCGGGTGTCATTTCGACACCGTTGCCGTCAGCCCGTGCCGACATCCAGTATGCGCATCGAAATGATTGCAGCGCAGCTGCTGTCGTTGGTTCGGATGAGAGCTCATTGTGCTGCCAGGGGCTGGTCATGAGCTCGAGTTGGTGTCGGAGTACGAGGTGTTAGCGGGGAGCTAGGGGGGTTGATGATCCGTACTGGCGACCGGCCGGCACCGCGGGATCGGTTGATCGCAATTCATCAACGGGTGAGTTTTATCGGGTCGGGCACGCTACGACAACGCGTCCACGAGGTCACCACTTGGTGTGCGGGGTTTTCGATGACCGATGGCTGGGTCGGCGCTGGGATGCCGAGCAGTCCGTGTTGGCGGCAGTAGTCGTCGTTGAAGACGGTGTCGAAGTAGCGTTGCGGTCCGTCGGGGAACACCGCGGCGATCGTCGTACCTGAAGGCTGCTGACGTGCCGCCCATCCGGCGACGAGTGCGACCGCGCCAACACTCCATCCACCGGTGGCGTAGTGGGTGGCCGCCAACGTGCGACACGCCCACACCGCCTCAGCCGGTGCTACCCAGTGCACCTCGCTGAAGGCGTCGTAGTCCACGTTGCCCGGGTAAATGCTGGACCCTAGGCCGCGCATCAACCGAGTGCCGGCGGGTTGGCCGAAGATCGTGGATCCGACGGTGTCGACACCGATTAATTTCAAGTCGGGGTTGTACTCACGTAGCACCCGCGCCACCCCGGCGGAGTGGCCGCCGGTACCCACTGAACACACAAGTACGTCGATGTTGCCGAGCTGGTCTTGGAGTTCACGCGCCAGCCCTCGATAGGCGTCAACGTTGTCGGGGTTGTTGTATTGATCGGGATTCCAGGCGTGTTTCTCGGTGGCCAGGAGTTCCTCTACCCGGTCTCGGCGGGCCTGCTGCCAACCCCCTTGCGGGTGCGGGTCGCTGACCACATCGACCTGAGCCCCGAAGGCCGACAACATTCGGCAGATGATGGGTTCCAACCCGGGATCGGTGACCAAAGTCACCGGGTGCCCGTAGACAGTACCGGCGAGTGCTAGGCCTAAACCTAGTGTTCCGCTGGTTGATTCGACGATCCGGGCACCCGGGCGCAGCGCGCCGGTGGCGCGGGCGCGTTCCACCATGTGCATCGCCGGGCGGTCTTTCATCCCGCCGGGGTTGAATCCCTCGAGTTTGGCCCAGAAGCCGCGCTCGTCTGTTGTCAGCGGCGCGGCGATGCGCAGCACCGGGGTGTGCCCGACCATTGCGCCGGGCCACTCGTTGCGGCCGAGACGGTGTTGCGTGCAGGTGCTTACGCTTGGATTGCGCATCGATAGGACTTGAGTCATGGTTTGCGGTCGTTTCTGTTCACGCCGCGATGAACGCGCGGCTGCTGATGGAAGGGGTAGCGGCCACCGACCAGGCAGCCAGAAGCTGCCGTGGTCTGGCGCTAACCGATCAGCGTCGCGCTATGCACAACCGGGTCAAAAGGGCCCGGTTGGAAAGAATCAGTGCGGCAACCCGCGGCGGGCCGCGCACGGCTGTGGGCGGCATGTAGGACCACAACGCCACCAACGCCACCATCGCGACGGCCAAACCCAGCGCGGCCAGTGCGGTGGTGCTGGCTCGGCGCGGCACCGCCGCCGCGGCGAAACTATCGGGCGCGATGTGGTTCGACGCGTCCTGAGCATGCGGGTGCTCAACGACGGGATGCTGATGGTCGATCACCGCGGCGAACTCGCCATGCCAACCCGCATCCAGAGCGTGCGGCCCATGCGGCGCAGCGACTTCTGAACCGGACTGGGCCCACTGTCCACCGGCGGCGAGCACGCAGAACACCGCCGCCAGCGCGATCACAACGCGCGCCGGCATCCATCGGGCAGTGTCACGGATATTCACAGTGCGCCCGACTGTAGCAGCAGATCTGGACACGATGGGTCAAAGATCTACTTGACGCACAGCTGTGACCGCGTCGCGACAGCGCAGTAGCCTGGCCGCACCAAATCAATTCCCCACCAAAGTATCCCCGTGGGCACCCGACAGCGCATCGTGCAGCCATGTGGACAGGCGGCCGTGGCGCACGGCGGGTCAGCCACCCCAAGCGCTGCTCTTCTTTATCGAATCTTCACACAACGACTAGTGCAGCCATACCGGCCGCGGGAAGGCTGGACGAGGTCGGCGTGCTGCCAGCAGGCTCCGCCGCGGAAAATCGAAGGAAGGAACGTTGTGGTGCAAGCAAGAAGGACCCTGCTAGTGGGGGTGGCTGCGGTGGCCGCGCTCGTCACGGCGACCGCTTGTAGCAATTCGGGCACTGAGCAAGAAGCTTCATCGCCGAGCGCGGCAACGTCGAGCTCGGCGCCCGCGACCATCGGCAACGAGGCGACACACAACGCCGCTGACGTCAAGTTCGTCCGGCACATGATTCCGCATCACCAGCAGGCGATCGAGATGAGCGACATGATCTTGGCCAAGACGGGAATCGACCCACAGGTGAGCGAGCTTGCCACCCAGATCAAGGCGGCACAGGGGCCCGAGATCAAGCAGCTGCAGGAATGGTTGACCCAGTGGGGCATGCCGACCATGTCAATGACACCGGGTATGGGAATGCCGGGAATGGAGATGCCCGGCATGGACGCAACGGGTAGTCAAGCGCCCACTGCCCCCGGCGAAAGCCCAGAGCCACATCACGGTGCTGCGCCCACCACAAGCGCGATGCCTGGCGGCTCGATGATGCCCAGCGGTTCGATGATGCCGGGCATGGAGGGGATGGCGGGAATGATGTCGCCGGCAGACATGGATGCGTTGAACAATGCGCAGGGCCTTGAGGCCAGCAAGCTGTTCTTGACTCAGATGATTGCCCATCATGAGGGTGCGATCACCATGGCGCAGAAAGAGATCGAAAGTGGTCAGTTTCCTGCGGCGATCGCCATGTCGGAGTCGATCGTGGCGAGTCAGCAAGAGGAAATCGACACGATGAACCAGATCCTGTCCTCGCTGGGCTGATCCTCATCAACCACACGTTCTCCGCGACCCATCACATACCCCCTATGGGTATATGATGGGTCGTGGACGGCGTTGCAGGGAGGTGCTGAGATGGGGATTTCCGAGGTCATCGTGATCGTCGGCGCGGTGGCGGTCATGGGGTTTTTGGGGTGGTTCTTCTTCGGACCCAAGACTGCTCGCCAGGCGCGGTTGGTGGGCGGAGTCCAGGAAGTGAACGTCACGGTCAAGGGCGGCTATTCACCGTCAGTGATCCGGGTCCGCGAGGGAGTCCCACTGCGGTTGCGGTTCGATCGCCAAGAGTCTGGTGACTGCACGTCGCGGGTCGTGTTCGCCGATTTCGGAGCTTCGAAGACGCTGCCGGCGTTCGGTACCGCGACCCTGGAGTTCACCCCAGACAAGGTCGGCGAGTTCGACTTCGCATGCGGGATGAACATGATCCACGGCACCCTGATCGTCGAATCCGCCGACGGGTCCACCGCGACAACCGATTCCGGCGGCCGCGACATCGCGGCTGCTGTCGGTGTCGGACCGTCCACCGAGGCCACGGTCGCCACCGAACGGGTCCAGTTCGGAGTCTCAAACATGTCATGCGCGTCATGCGTGGTGAACATCGAGTCAGTCCTCGGCCAGCTTGCTGGCGTGGACAGGGTGGATGTGAGCCTCGGGACTGAAAAGGCCACGGTTGATTTCGACCCCACCCAGATCAGCGCAACCGAGATCCAAGACGCGGCCGGCAGCGCCGGCTACCGGTTGACACCCCGGACCCCACGGGCGTCGGCCGATACCGAGGACACCGAAGGCGCTGAACGCCACGCCGAGATCGCCGACCTATCCCGGCGGGTGGCGGTAGGCGCGATCCTTGCCGCACCGGTGATGTTGGCGGTCATGGCCGCAGACCTGTTCGGCGCCGGCTGGGTTCCGGAGTTCATGTTGAACCCGTGGTTCCAGCTGGCCCTGATCGCTCCGGTGATGTTCTATTGCGGCTGGCCGATCCACCGAACTGGCTGGCTGACATTGCGGCACCGCGCGGCCGACATGAACAGCCTGATCACGATCGGCACGAGCGCCGCCTTCGGCTACAGCCTGCTGGTCACGCTGATACCCACAGCGGTGCCCGAAGACGTTCGCGAGGTCTACTACGAAGCCGTCGGGGTCATCATCACCTTGATCCTGCTCGGGCGCCTGCTGGAAGTACGGGCTAAGGCCGGCACCGGAGAGGCCATCCGCAAACTCATCGGGCTGCAGGCCAAGACCGCCACCTTGATCCGCAACGGCACCGAGGTCGAGGTCCCGGTCGACGACGTCCTGCCCGGCGATATCGTCCTGGTCCGGCCCGGTGAGAAGGTTCCCGTCGACGGGGTGATCGTCGTGGGACGCTCCACCCTGGATGAGTCCATGGTCACCGGCGAATCGATACCGGTGACCAAGGAAACCGGCGACACCGTCATCGGGGCCACGATCAACCAGACCGGCGCCTTCCGATTCGAGGCCACCAAGGTCGGCTCCGACACCATGTTGTCTCAGATCATCACACTGGTGGAACAGGCCCAAGGCTCGAAAGCACCTATCCAGCGCCTCGCTGATCTGGTGTCGTCCTACTTCGTGCCCGCGGTGATGGCTATCGCCGTCGTGGCGTTCGCCGTCTGGTTCACCGTCGGCCCCGAGCCCGCCCTCACGTTGGCGTTGGTGGCCGCCGTCGCGGTGTTGATCATCGCCTGCCCGTGCGCCCTCGGGTTGGCGACACCGCTGTCGATCATGGTTTCCACCGGAAAAGGAGCCGAGCACGGCATCTTGATCCGCTCGGCCGAAGCACTCGAAACCGCCCACAAGATCGACACCATCGTGTTGGACAAGACCGGCACCATTACCCGCGGTGAACCTGCCCTCACCGACGTCCGCGCCGTCGGCGCTATGGCTGAAGACGAATTGCTGCGGTTGGTGGCCTCCGCTGAACAGTCCTCCGAGCACCCCCTGGCCCAGGCGATCGTCACCGGTGCCCGCGACCGTGGCCTCGACCTGACCGCGGCCACCGAGTTCGACTCCATCACCGGCAAGGGCGTCCAAGCCGTCGTTGAGGGCCGCGAGATCCTGATCGGCAATCGACGCCTGCTCGCCGACGCCGGCATCGACACCACTGCCCTGGCCGCAGAGATGGACCGACTCGCCGAAGCCGGCCGCACTCCGATGCTGATCGCCATCGACGGCGCCCCTGCAGGAGTGGTCGCAGTCGCCGACACCGTTAAGGAAGACTCCGCGGCAGCCATCGCCGCACTACGTGCCCTGGGAATCAGGGTGGCGATGATCACCGGCGACAACGCCCGCACCGCCGCAGCGATCGCCCGCCAGGTCGGAATCGAGCGGGTCCTCGCCGAAGTGCTGCCCGAGCATAAAGCCCTCGAAGTGCGCCGCCTTCAAAGCGAAGGCGGCATCGTGGCCATGGTCGGCGACGGCATCAACGACGCCCCCGCGCTCGCCCAAGCCGATGTCGGGTTCGCGATCGGAACCGGCACCGACGTCGCTATCGAATCCTCCGACATCACCCTGATCTCAGGTGCGCTCGACGGCGTGGTCACCGCCATCACCTTGAGCCGGGCCACCATGCGCAACATCCGCCAGAACCTGTTCCTGGCGTTCATCTACAACGGCATCGGCATCCCCATCGCCGCCGGCGTGCTCTACCCCGTCATCGGGATTCAGCTCAGCCCAATGATCGCCGCTGCCGCGATGGCCGCCTCAAGCCTGTCCGTGGTCGGCAACGCCAGCCGCCTGCGCCGCTGGCACCCACGGCCTATCGACACCACCAAAGTCGCTGCCGCCCAGCCGCCCACCGTCGAAACCGGCGCAGACAGCACACCGCCCAACCAAGACCAGAAAGTTACCGATCCGGTGTGCGGCATGACCATCGACCCCGCTGCAGCGGCTGCGACCGCAACACACGCCGGAGACACCGTCCACTTCTGCTCCCAACACTGCCACGACACCTTCACCGCCAACCCCACCGCCTACACCAGCCAACCCAGCGCCGGTGTCGGTAACCAGCGCGCCCACCACTGAACACACAGAAAGTCGGTCACGATCAGGGCTTCACCGCGATCACACAACTCTTCGAGAGAAAGCGACTGGCGTGGACGGCATGCGAAGCGGGAGCGACGATCAAGTTCCTGAGGATGTTCCTGGCAGCCTGACTCTGTCAGGGGCCGTGGCGTTGGGAACCGGGGTGATGATCGGCGCCGGTATCTTCGCATTGACCGGACAGACCGCTCGCTTGACGGGCGGCCTGTTCCCGCTAGCTTTTCTCGCCGCGGCGGCCGTCGTGGCGTTCAGCGCGTACTCCTACGTCAAGTTGTCCAACGCCTTCCCTTCTTCGGGTGGTGTCGCGATGTTTCTGCGGGAGCAGTACGGCCCCGGTATGGCGACCGGGGTGTTCGCCATTTTCATGTACGTGTCGATGGTTATCAACGAGAGCTTGGTTGCCCGCACGTTCGGCTCCTACGTTTTGCAGATCGTCGACCTGAAGCCCGCCTCGTTCTGGGTGCCGGTCCTCGCTGTGGCACTCCTGGCGGTGGCCTTCGCTGTGAACATCGCCGGTACCAAGGCAATGCAGGCCTCCCAGCGGGCGATGGCGGTGGCGAAGATCGTTGGTCTAGGCCTCTTCGCTGTTGTCGGGCTGTGGTTCGCCGAGGCCGCCAACTTCACCGCCGCGGCCGATACCTTCGGCAGCAGTGCCTCTCCCCTGGGCTTCCTTGCTGCGGTTGCCCTGGCCGTCCTTGCCTACAAGGGATTCACCACCATCACTAACAGCGGCGGCGAGATCGTCGATCCGCACCGCAATACCGGCAGGGCGATCGTGATCGCCCTTGTCATCTGCACGGCGGTCTATCTGGCGATCGCGGCGGCGGTGGCCGGCAATCTGAGTGTGCCCGAGATCATCGCCGCCGAGAACTTCTCCCTGGCCGAGGCAGCCCGCCCCGTATTCGGCGGTGCCGGGGTGTGGTTCACCGTCATCCTGGCTGTCATCGCCACCGCCTCGGGCGTGATGGCCAGCGTGTTCGCCGCGTCTCGGATGCTGGCGATGCTCACCCGGATGAACCAGGTACCCCACCGACACTTCCGGATGCCCGGCACGGTCCGTACCCACACCACCGTCTACACCGTCGTCTTCGCCATGGCGCTCGCAGCCACCCTCGACCTGAGCCGGATCGCCGCCCTGGGCGCCATCTACTACCTGATCATGGACATCGCCATCCATTGGGGCCTGCTGCACCGCCTCCGCACCCGCATCGAATTCCAGCCGATCATCGTCGTAGCTGCCATCGTCCTCGACGTCATCATTCTGGGCGCTTTCGTGTGGGTCCAGGCCACCTCGGATCCGCTGAGTCTCTACGTCTCCGCCGGCGGTATCGCCCTCATCGTCCTCGGGCAGCACCTCTTCATGCGCTCCCACACCAGATCCGACGGAACCATGGACATGTAGCGCACCCCTCACTTACCCCTGGCCGAGCTCTACGGCGGGATTCCGTAGAACCAGAGACCATGCGGGCCGGCGACCGGCGCGCGGAGAGCGCGGCTGCCATGTGTCGGCGAAGGTGACCCGGCGATAACCCCGACAATCCGGGTGCCCTTTCTCGTCGATTCGCACCGCGCACGATGTACAGGCCATCCCAGCAATCGCAAGTTCACATCGCGTTGTCGGCCGTGGAGTGCGGTGATGTGAGCCGTCGCGAGGGAGCCCTTGCGACTCGGGAATCGCGCATGTTGTTGCGATTCTCAGGCGATCCAGAGTTCGACAATGGCGTCGTCGGTGGATGATTCCACCACCCACCGACGTTGAGCAGGTCAGCCGCAGCAACAGCCGCCGGCACCGGCGGCCAACGGCAGATCCCTACCGGCCGGGGGGCTGGACCCCACCGGTACCACCGCATATCCGGCTTGCGAGATAGCCTGCACGACAGCGTGATCGGAAGGAGCACCAGTGATAGTCACGGTGCCCGCCGCTAGGTCCACCTCCACTTCCTTCGCTCCCCGAACCGCACCCACAGCACCCTTCACCGTCGACACGCAGTGCCCGCACGTCATCCCGTCGACCTTGTAAGTAGTGACCGTCATCGTATTCACCTTTCTGGGAGCGTCACCCGTCAGTATATACCCCCCTAGGGTATAAGGAGGTTAGACCGTTCGAGGCTTGCGTCCAGTCGGCACAACAGGCGCTCTGAACACCGAATCCCCTCGATCCTCAATGGGAGGTTAAATTACCGTTAGCCTCGATTTTGCACGGAAATCAAGTGATGCGCGTAGATGCGCGAAACTACTTGTGCTGCAACGCCCAATGCGGCCTGCCGGTACCGACCACACCGAGCGCCATCCAGGAACACGCGGAAAAAAATGAGGCTGGGCCAGGTCCGTGCAATAGCCGCCTTCCCGCGGCCCGGTGGACCGCGCTGGACGAGCGCGGGCTGATCCGGCTGCTCCGGGATTCGGCACTGGGACCCACCCGACAGCGCCTGCATGCAGCAGCGCGCCCGCCGCCGCATGGGTTGCTGTCCGCGTATCGGTTTCGACCTCCTGGGCGACAGCACTCTCACTCCCCGCGGTCAACATGCCGAATCACTGGTGGCCTGTGCGTTGCAGCCGAAGGAAGAAGTGACGTAAGCCGTGCGCACTCGGGCAATAAGCCTCTACCGCCGGGTTGATCGACGCCGGATGATTGCCGTAGCGAGGGTGGCACCCCCGTCCGACGAGAACGCCGAGGAGAACCCTGATGAACCACAAGACGCACCTCTACCTGATGGTCGGGGTTGTCCCAATCGCGGCGCTGCTGTTGATTACCGGGTATGGCGGCAGCTGGGTGCTGTTTGCTCTGCTGGGTGGCTGCGCGGCGATGATGTTTTTCATGATGCGCGGCCTGGGCGGCGACCAAGACCGCGGCGGGATGGACAGCGGCGCCACACCAGGAGAGCCCATGGACAAGCCCTTCTCGCAACGCAAGGGCTAATCAGAGACGAAAACTCCACGTAGACGATGGGGTTGAACCCCTCCACCGGGGGTACGCCCTTATGACCGATACTGACCGATTGAAGGATGTACTCGTGACTGATAGCGCCGAAGCCGCGAATGTGTTCGCGGGCCCGGGTGGCCTATCCGGCGCAGGGTCTGGCTGGGGCGGTGCTGCCGCCTGGATCATCGCGGGCGGCGCGGTGCTGCTCCTTCTGCCGTTAGCCTGATGGATGGCGCGCGGACGGCATGGTGGAGACTGACGCGACGAAAGTCGCCGCTTTGAATCGCCTGAAAGGTAAGGGGATTCAACTTCCTCGCAATGGCGGGTCATCTCAGGTGGTTCGCCGAGGGCGTGAAGTTGCCTGACTGCCGGTGCCAGCATAGTCCAGACTGCGCGCAAGTGGGCGCATCAAACCCTGGATGGATCGGGTGTCCTGGTTGCCCGGATTCGGGCGAAACGCAGGTTTACCGAATTGCTCTTGTAGGCATCGCCAGGGTAACCCAGTCGTGCAGTCCGCCCCGGTAATAGGCCAGGGAGGAAGTGGGATGGCCGGCTTTCAGCAATGCGTGGATGGCAGCGGATGACTGTGGGCACTGAGGACCGTTACAAAACAGGACACTTGCCCGCGACACTCGCGGGGGCCTGGAAGCGAGTTCGGGCTATACGTTCCATTCTTACCGGTACCTCTCCTATAACTGAAGCCTCACAAGGCCTTGAAGCCGTTCAGGCAGTGTTTGTTCGAGGGCATTCAGGTTGAGCACCATGGGCCGGATTCGATGAGTGCCGCCCAGCGCACTGAGGCACAGTACGCGTCCCCGTTGGCGGCAGTGATCGTGACCGCGATCCCCGTAGGCAACGACGGCAGCGCAGTTCGCCGTACCGCACGTCTGCGCCCAATCACCGAGCAACCAGGCCGAGGTGTCGACCACAACGACCGCAGGCCTTGCCCTGCACGAGGGCAGAACCTAGTGGTGTGGGCAAAGTGGTTGTCGCCCAACAGCGTGATCAACGGTCATCGACCACAACTGTCGCAGCCGATTCACAGTCCGGGCATCATGCCGTCCTGGGCCGCCATGCCGCCGGGCATCATGCCTTGGGGCCGGGCCGCAGCTCACGTTCAGATCCTTGACCGGTTGGCGGATGCTCTGGAACGCGGCCGCCACGTCTGGATGGGCGTCGGTGTACGCCTTCATCGCGGTCTGCCGCTCCTGGGCTCTTCTCGACTGAACTATCCTGTTGTGCCTCAAGTGGACTCCTATACCCACCCAGGATCACCGCTAAACGTCTCTGTGGAGAGAGATCGTGACTGATCCATCGAGGAGAATGTCCCGAGGCCCGTGGAAGTACGGTCGCGCACCATCGGTGCGATCGAATCCGATTGCGCGAAGTCGGTGCTCATCCCCGCGATAGCGCAACACAGCCTCATGGCCGCGCCAAGCCCGAATACGTTGCGCACACCAACTGGCCATGCGCGAATTCCCTGGCTCGAGCCGTCGGCGCCCGCCGCTGACACTCACGCTCAGTGGGCGCCCAGATGCGGCGGTCAAAGTCGTACCCGGACAACGTGATCGTTGTGTTCATGCCCTGCCCGTCGTGGTTGCCAACCGGGCGTACACCCCGGCACTCAACGTGTCGGTGGCCTGTTCGAGACCACCACCCTCAATTTCTAGGGTATGCAGCAGCGTGCCCTCGTTGCTCAAGGCAAACGTATACCTACCTGGTGAAAGGCCTCATTCGAGACGCATTTCAGTCAGCTGCACCCGCACGGCGGTACCGGGCGCCGCCCCCCACCGATGCGCGCCAGTCGGCTGGGCACCGGTGGTCGTCATGGTTGATCCGGTGGTCGTCGTGCTTGATGAGGTCGAGCCATCCCGGCTAGACGGACCCCTAGCCGCTACGAGTGTCGGGTCATGGATTCGGCCGCGTGTGTATGGTCATCTCACCGTGACGCGGCGGAACACCACCGCGGCGGTTGCGGTGAGCGCGGCCAGCCATCCGAGCGCTAGGAGCAGGGCGCCGGTCTCATCGAAGCTTGACGTGAAGGCGCCGTCCATCATCACCCGGACTGCGCCGTGGGCGGGCATGAACTTGCCCCATGCGGGTGGGGCGGCGTCGAACATCGCGTTCTGGGCTAGGCCGATGTCGATGAACGGGATCACCAACAACAAGTACAGGCCCCCGAGGCGACCGAAGATCGGGCCGACGATGACACCGATCGTGGCATAGGTCAGTGCGACCAGTACGTTTGCTCCCACAAAAATCGGCCAGTTCACCGCATCGAAGCTGACCGCGGTGACTCCTATCGAGACCGCCGTTGCGATTAGTGCTGCCGCGGCGATCACCGTCATATGCACAGCCAGGATCTCACCCCGTCGGAACTGAGTGAGCGACAGGCGCCGGTCGGCCTGGGCCGAGTCCAGGATCACGAAAAGCCCGGCGAGAGAGGCCAGGAACCCGATGGTGATGGGCACCATGATCGCCCCATGGACATCGGCCATGGAGATCATCGAGAGTCCCCGTCCGCCGTCGTCCACTAGTTCCACCAGGGTCGGGTTATCCGGGGTGACCACGATCGATGCCGAGATGAACGCGACCGGTAGCCCGATAATGAGAATCCACATCACCGGCATCCGGCGCAGTTGACGACCAGCCGCAACGAGTGCGACTGTCACCCGTCGTCGAGCGGGGCTCACATCTCGGGACCCATGCTTGTGAGGGCGCGTCGTCACCACCAGCGCCACCGACGCCGCCACGACACTGCCGGCCGCCCACATCAGCGACAGACCAAGATCGCCGAGGGCACCGCTGTGCCCGGAGGCCACATCGGTCACCACCAAAGTCGGGAAATGCAGCGGGAACAGCCGGAGTGCCGGAGCAGTACCCCCCATGGCCGGACCGAAGAACACGTCGAAAATCCAGGCGAACACCACGATCAGCGACCCGTTCATCTCCGAGCGCACCAGCGCCCCCACCAAGACCCCGAACCCCGCATAGATCAATGCAGACAACACCGTGGCCCCGATCACCCTCCACGTCCCGGCCACATCGGTGCGAACGGCCAGCGCCACCAACGCCCCTGCCGAGGCCACCACAGCCAGCGCCAGCGTCGACACCAGTCTCGACACGACCACCGGGCCCGCACCAGCCCCGGCTGCGGCCAGACGCCGATCGGCCTCACGGGATTGGGACACGTGGAAGAACCCGGCCACCCCGGCCAGGACTGCAGCGGCCCACCCCGCGGTGGCCGCCTCCACGTCCCCCACATCGGCTGCGCCACCCAGGATGTCGGCAAAGTCGGCCAAGGCGCCGGCGGACAAGATCACGAAGACCACCGGGACCGCGACCAACAGCACAACGTTGAGCGGGCGCCGCCAGTACCCAACCAGCCACTGGCCAGTGAAGCTCAGCGCCGCGCTCATCGCGGCACCGTACGCCCGTCGATCAGGTCATAGATCCGGTCGAAGCGCTCCTCATCGGCGATGAAATGGGTGATGATCAACAGGCTCGCCCCGGCGTCACGTCGCTCGGCGGTGAGCTGCCAGAACCGCTGGTAGGTATCCCAATCGAATCCGGCGTAGGGCTCGTCCAGGAACAGCAGCGCCGGATCGTGCAGCATCGCCAGCGACAGATTCAGCTTCGACCGCGTCCCCCCTGAAAGTTCCTCGACCCTGGTCTCGGCGAACCGAGCAAAGTCCAGTTCCTCGTACAGCTGCTCGCGCGATCGCGCCAGTTCACCGGCGTCCAGGTCGTACGCGGCACCGAACAGCTCAAGATGTTCATCACAGCTCAGCCGTTCGTACAGCACCGGCACCTGTGGGCAATACCCGAAGCTTGGAGTTCTTTCCACCGTGCCCGCATCGGCGACCAAATCACCCACCAAGACCTTCATCAACGTGCTCTTGCCCGAACCATTCTCCCCGACCAGCCCGACCACCTCGCCGGATTGCAGCGCCACATCGGCGCCCTTGAGCACCGGCAACGTCCGGCGCCGCGGCCACCAACCCCGCCGATACGCCTTCCACACCCCGGCAGCAGTCAGCACCTGTCCCGAAGTGCTCGCCGGATTCGTCCCCGACTTGGGCTCGCCACGGTGTTCGATGCTCATGAAATCTCCCGTCCTACCTCATCACGGCGCAGCAACCCGAAAGCCTCGAAGCGCGCCATCTCGCTCGCCCAGCGAGCAGGATCGATGGCGCCCATCCCCGTCGACACGCACTGCACCGTCATCCCCACGACCATGTGGGCGACCAACGCGGCATCGACCTTTCGGTAGGGACCCGTCCCGTTCACCTGCTCGAGCAATCCCTGACCCCACTGCCGAAGTTCATCGAGGAGGCCACGGCAGTAGTCCGCGGCAGCGCCCGCTCCCGTCGGCGCGGCCAACAACGTCGCCTTGATTACGTGGGGCTCATCGACCATCAGCTCGGCCAGGCCCTCGAACCAGCCCGTCAACATCGCCTCGACCGCCTCGGGCGACCCGACGTCGAGGCGCAGACGACCCCCTATGTCGGACAATCGCGGCACAATCCGGTCATCGACCAAGGCAATGAACGCCTCGTCCAGATCTCCGAAGTAACGGTAGAAGAGCCCCTGGGACGCGCCCGCGCGGCGTACGACCATCGGCACGCTGATCCGATGCCACTGCGTCTCCGCGAGCTCGGCAGCCAACGCGTCCAGCAACTCCTGACGCCGAGTCTCGGGCGCCAGACGACGCCGGCTTCGACCAGCCACAACCACAGTTTGAATCAATACTGACATCACTGTCAATAGTATTCCTTGGGCACCCGGATCGGCCACTACTCCGGCACCTGTTCGGGTCGACAGGGCTGCTTCTGTCCCGTTGTGGCAGAACGTCGTCCTCGAACTGTTCGCGGTGTATATGGCCCGCCAGGACCCGGCGAAGTCTTGAGTAAATCTTCACACAACCATCATCGATTTCGTGGATAGCCCGGTCCATCCTGGGAAGACGAGAGAAACGGAACGTCAGTGGTCCTAGAGTGGTCGGCAATCGGTTCGGAGTCCGCCTTTTTGGCAGCTGCGGGTTTGCTCGTGCTGTGGATTGGTGTCGTCGTGGGCGTGCTCGCCTTATTCAGGTCAGGTCATTCGATCACCCCAGCCAATACGAGCAGGATTGCCGGCGAGAAACCGCCGGTACGTATAGCGAGTACGCGGACCGATCGGGCAGGTTACTTCAGATGAGCCAGTGCGAGGTAGGCCATGGGTGAACAGCTTCTGAGCGCAAGTCCGTTGAGCCGCAGGAGTTTCCTGGCGGCCGCCCTGGCCAGTGGTGTCACATTGGCCGCCTGCCAACGGCCAAGCAGCCCTCCCGTAGCCGGTACCACCAGCCCTGACGCCGTCGCTGCAGCTGAGGCTGCTCGGCCGCACACCGGCAAGTCCGTATCGGCGAACCTGACTGCTGCTCAGTCGGATATCGATCTGGGTGGCCCGCTGGCGCGCACACTGGCCTACAACGACCAGGTTCCCGGGCCTTTGATCCGCGCGGGAGTCGGCGATGAGTTGGTGGTCAACGTCGCCAACGGACTCAAGCATCCCTCGTCGATGCATTGGCACGGCCTCGCGTTGCGTAACGACATGGATGGTGCGTCGCCGGCCACACCGAACATCAACCCCGCCGACCGGTTCACGTATCGCTTCACCTCCCCGTACCCGGGTACCTACTGGGCGCACCCGCACACCGGATTGGATGCCGACTACGGGCTCTACGTGCCGGTGATCATCGACGATCCCGCAGAGCCGGGCCGCTACGACGCCGAGTGGATCGTGATGCTCGACGACTGGACTGCCGGCGTAGGCAGCAGCCCGCAGCAGATTTACGGCGGACTGCAGTCGATGGGCGGGGCCGGGCATGGATCATCGATGCCTGCAATGCCTGGCATGGGAGCCCATGGCGCGGAGGGAATGTCTGAGGTGCCCGGTGTCGGCGGCGCCGGAGTGAGCGACCTCTTGGGCGGGGACGCCGGTGATGTCAGCTACCCGTACTACCTGATAAACGGGCGGATACCCGGCGCAGCGACGACGTTCGCGGCCAAACCGGGCCAGCGGGTACGCATCCGTATCATCAATGCCGGCTCCGACACCGCCTTTCGGGTTGCGCTGGCCGGGCACCGGATGACGGTCACCCACACCGATGGCTTTCCCGTGGTGCCCACCGAGGTCGATGCGGTGCTGCTGGGGATGGGGGAACGCTACGACGTGGTGGTCACCGCAGGAGATGGGGTGTTTCCCCTGGTGGCCGCCGCTGAAGGCAAGAACGCGCTGGCCCGAGCACTGCTGTCGACCGGCGCGGGTAGCGCGCCGGACCCGGCGTTCCTTCCGTCAGAGCTGCAGGGGCGGGTGGGCACCGTCGATACGTTCACCGCAGCCCCGGAGGTAGTGCTGGAATCCGGCAAGATCGATGCCGCGCTCACCGCGCAGCTATCGGGCACCATGATGGACTACAACTGGATGATCAACGGCCGCCCCTACAACGACACCGCCCCCCTGACGATCCAACAGGGTCAGCACGCGACATTGACGTTCGCCAATTCCACGATGATGTGGCATCCGATACACCTGCACGGCCACACATTCCAGGTCGTCAAGCCCGACGGCAGTCCGGGCCCCCGGAAAGACACGGTGAACGTCCTTCCGATGGAATCAGTAACCGTCCGGTTCGTCGCCGACAACCCAGGCATCTGGATGCTGCACTGCCACAACACCTATCACCAAGAGGCTGGCATGATGACCAGCCTCAACTACCGGAGTTGACGTGCAGAACCCCAGCGCAATCTTCACATCGCCGCCGCAGGACTACGCAAGACCTTGGAAAGAAAGTCCTTTCGGCCCTGTCGATGTCCTTCTCTGGCACTCACACTGGAGTCACACATAGGAGGAACGATCATGATGTTCTGGTATGACCACGACATGGGCTGGTGGGGCTACGCCGGCATGGGTATCGGCATGCTGCTGTTCTGGACACTGATCATTGTCGGCATCGTCGCACTGATCCGGCTCAGCTTCCGTACAGCCAACACCAACAACTCGGCCCCCACGCTGCCAACCACGCACTCACCCTCAGCCGAAGAAGTGCTCGCGAACCGGTTTGCCCGCGGTGACATCGACGAAACCGAATATCGCCAACGCATGGCGGTCATTCTCAGCCACACACGTCCATAACCGATGGCGTCGCCAATTCACGGTAAATCACGTTGCACGCGTTCAAATTTTGCGTGCGGCGCCAACGAACACCATGCTACCGAGATGCTTTTCGATTCGCCCAGTCCCGTGTAGCCCGTTGCGGGCTAGTTCAGCGGCAAACTCGTCTGACTCAAAGCGGTTTTCGCTCGGATGCACAGTGAATGTGCGGAAAGCCCAGCTCTCCAGCATCCGCCGCGGCACCTCTTCAAAAAGTAGTAGCCCACCCGGGCTGAGTACGCGGGCGATCTCGGCGACGGCCTGCTGCCAATCGGGGACATGATGGATGATCCCAAAGTCCACGACGGTATCGACTGCGGCCGCAGCTTCGGTGATATCGCATACGTCGCCCACCGACAACGACACGGGACGCCCACTTAGCCGCTTGCTCGCCAACTCCACCATAGACTCGTCGAGATCAAAAGCGGTGACCTCCGCAGCACCAAGGCGGTCCAAGATCACCTCGGCGCCGACCCCCCGTCCGCACCCCACCTCAAGCACGCGCTGGCCCGACAGCGCGCCTCCGGCCAATCTTCGAAACCACGCTGCCTCACGGCGATGCTGGTGTGCCGCGCGAACAGGGTTGTTCATCAGCACTCGCTCAATAGCGTTGAGTTTCAACGCACTTCCTTTCGCCAGGAAGGCTAGGAACCTTACACTGCCAGCCGCCGCGACGAACTAGCTAGGACGTTTCAGCTAAGCCCTAGCTTACCGGGTCGCGACCCAGGTTGTCCCGGGCGCACACACATCTCCGTTTCCATGAATGCGAGGTCTCGCGCGCGCATGTTGACCCGCATGACGGCCGACCGCGTGCCCCGTCGAGAACCGAAGCCTTTGGATACCAAATAGATTCCCAACGCTTCTGAACCGGCAATTCAGACCGTCGCCGACGGCAGACCCCTGAACGCGGCGCAGGTCACTGGTCCGGTTTGTGGAATGGTCATCGATCCGACAGCGGCATCGGCGATCGCCGAACACCGCAGCGCAACATTCCGTTTTTGCGCGAAGCGCTGCCACTCGATATGTATCGGCGACCCCTCTGCCTGCGCCGACTCGGCCGCCCCAAGGATGGCGAGCATGCCCGTCACTAAGTCCTCAGCAGATGGGCCTCGTCCACCCATCGCCGCGCACATGCCCGTAGCGGGTCGGCTCAAACGGGTTTGAGGGCTCGCCAGCGTTGGTCGCGGCCTTTGGTGTCGACGTGGATTTCGCTGAATCCGGCCTGGCGTAGCCGTTCCGGCAGCGTGTCGGGAGAAACCGGATTGTAGGTGTCGCCGAGGTGGACAAGCCGGAACGGTAACGAGTGCATGCCGTCGCTGCCGGCGAACACGCCACCGGGGGTCAGGACCCGGAACGCCTCGGCGAACAGATCGTCTTGCAGCGGTGGCGTCGGAATGTGGTGCAGCATAGTGAAACACACCACCGAACTGAAGTCCGCATCGGGTAGGCCGGTCGCAGTTCCGTCCCCGTTGATGACGCGGGCACGGTCACCGTAGCGGCGCTGTAGCCGAGCTGCCATGGGGCCGTCGACTTCCAGGCTTGTCAGGCTTGGCGACTTCTCGACCAGGACACGCAGGCTAGCGCCATAGCCGGGGCCTATCTCCAAAGTGCGATCACCGAGCTCGACGTCATTGAGGGCCCATGGCAGCAGATCCCGTGCAACAGTCTTAGCCCAGTAATTTGAGCTGCAGCACAGTCGGTGACAGAAGTTCATTGCCATGACGATTACGCTAGTCTCACGCCGTCAGCCGCCAAATAGCAGGTAGAGGCCGGTCAGGGTGTAGGCGACCATGGTCACCATCATGGCTAGCTGTCCGACGAGTTGGTGGCCAACTGCGAGCAACCGCAGCGCCTGATCGTGGGCGGCGACCACGCCGACAAGGTGGCCGACGACAACGCATGCCACTTTGATCGTCCACAGCAATGTCGGATTCTGCGAAAGGAAATACTGTACGTCGCCGGGATCCAGTGCCAGGAGCTGCCAGCCCCTGCCCAGCGGGTCGGCCAGCCGCACGATTGTCTCCTGGCCTCGTTCCACCAGGTAGGAAAGGTAGTGCGCAAAGATGTAGCCCACAACAATCGGAATGAGGCAATGCGCCAGGCGGCCAGGTAGTTCGCGTCGTTGCTCGCGGCTTACCCCGCCGGTGGCCCGCGCTGCCATCGAAAACGTCGCTCCCACAACGGTGACGAACAGCAAAAGGACCGCGCTGCGCAATATGGTTGCGCCCCCGTGATCCCCGACGAGAGGAACACCGGCGGCATTTCCATCAACGAAATCCCTGAACGTCCTCGACTGAGAGAAGCTGTCGAACGCAGTCGAGCCGAGCAGCACCGCCATCACCGCGACCGTACCCGGACGCACCGGCATGGTGGGCAGATGATCGAGCGGATTGCCCACAACGATGCGCCCGGTCGCCTTGTTTCGCCGAAACGGTGCCAGCCGCGACACGGTCACGCTGTACACCTCAAAGGGGTCAGCTCGCGCGAACCAGGTTGACCCGAACACCAATGCACCCAGGAACATCGCGACGACGTAACCGAGGATCCAGATCTGGATCGCGTCGAGCGACCCTGGATCCGGGCTCGCCAGTTCCAACCACACGAAGGCAAACAGGCCCACCACGGCCGGCCAATACCCGAAACTATTCGGATACTCGCGCTTCGCGTTCTGGGCATCCTGGCCGCCGCGCGAGACGCCCACGAGCCGGAAAATCGTGCGCACCGGTGAAACCGCACGCCATACCGGGCCAACAACAACCGATACCGCCGCTAGTCCCACCCACAACAGGACATAGAACACACCGGGTAGAGCGTTGCTGGCGCCTTGCGGCCCCCACATCGCCGCAACGCCAACCCAGGCCGTGAAAACCAAGACTGCACAGGCGAGGATCCAGCGGATGACCGGCGAGTCAACGACGTCTGATACGCACTTCGGTAACGGGATCCCCGGCTTGTCCGGATCAAAACGCGGCGTCCGCCACGCGACGGCTACCACCGCGAACGTCACAGCCAACGCCCACGCGGCACCTATCAGCGCATATGACAGGGGCACCGGAAGATCGGTGGATCCGCCCACGCCGTGCGCAAGGACAGACCCAGCGAAACCGGTTGTCAAGGCGCGACTTCGATGGTGACGACCGTGCGATGCAGGTTGTGCAGTTCCACATCTACCCGACCGGGGATGCTGACCGTGAACTCGAACCGCTGATCTGGCCCGTCTGTCACGGCGAAGACGTGTTCGGGCACCGAATGGACATGAAGGCTGTCGACCGCATCACTGCTCACTACCAGGACTATCGGTTCCCCGACCACTGCTTTGACAGTCGCGTTGGTGGGGGCCACCGCCCCATCGGCAATGGTGATATCGATCAGCGTTGCAGTCGACTGAGTAGCCTCAGAAGCCCCTACCTCCGTCGTCGAAGCTGAAGGCGACGCAGAACTGTGTGCCGAAGTCGGCTCTTGGGGTGACTGCGCTGACTGGCACGCTGATATCGCAACCATGACCCCGGCAGCAGCCACGTACAGTGCAACCTTGCGGATCGGCTCACTCATCGGCGGCCGCATCCGTCGATCGACGCGCAGCCGCGGCGCGGTCGATCGCGAATATTCCCAGCGCCACTGCAATCACGGAAAACCCCAGCGCGGCCCAAGGAATCACCGAAGCCACAGCGCTAGAGCTGTTTTCGGCGCCCGCCGTTGCCCCGATGGTCACCGTCGGCGCCGGAAACTCCGGTTCCTCGCCCCCATTCGCTTCTTGAGCCCAATCCTCAGTGGTGCCGTCGGAAAAGGTCTGCACGGTGGGCAGTGCAAGGGTGGCGGCATCGGGCAGCGGCCCGACATAAAGGGCGAACTGGCCGAACTGCCCGGACGGAATGCCTGGACCCTGCGCAGTCCAGGTCACCGAGTCGACCACCTCGGTGACGGGCGTTCCGTCATCTTTGTAGATCGGGGGGATCGTTCTCTTCGTGATGTCGATGCCCCAGCCCGCCACCTGTGCGGCCCGCACGGTCCTCAGCTGAACGTCATCGGGGATGCGCACTTCCACTTTGGTGGTAGCCGGCTTACCCGACTCTGTCGGTACTCCCAACGTGATCAGTCCGAAGTCGCCCGGTCCGGCACCATCGAGCTCGGCGCTGATATGTGCGGCAGCAAGTGGGCTCACCAGCAGCGTCGCCACGGCGCTGATCAGAAGAACTCCGGTCGCACGCAGAAAATTCCTCAGCACCGGCCACCCCCATCTCGATTCTGAGCCGACGGCGATCCTCAGCTGTGCAGTCATGGTCGTTTCTTTCCTTTCTGTCGGCCATTCAGTGGGAGCTTGCGGCGCAAGGCTGTTGTCGTGGCCTGGTTTGGGGTGTTCACGCTGACTTGGTTTCTGTCGGTGACGCCGGGGTCGGCTGGGTCGTGGTGTCAAGGAGCCCCGCGCGGTGCAGGGCAAGCAGCGCTGCCGCACAGGCCAGCCCAAGGCCCACGAGAAGCCCCCACAGCAATTGCGGTATGTCGTGCTGGTGTGCGTATCCGAAAATGGCTCCGGTCAAGAGATTTCCAGCCAGAATTCCGATACCCACGATGGTGTTGTACAGACCGTAGTGCGTCGCCACGAGTTGATCCTTGGCCAGACTGACCACCGTATTCATCTCGAACGGGAACATCGCGATGGTTCCGATGGCCAACAACGCCGCCGACAGCAGCAGCGAAACCACCGCTGGGACGGCTCCCGCTGTGGATGCAGTCGGCAGTATGACTAGGGGCAAGAAGGCCGCCGCCACGACGCTCATTCCTGCAACCAGACTGCGCCCGGAACCCAACCGGATGCCCAGCCAGGTCGTCAAGCGCACTTGCCCGCCAATTGCGATCACCCCCGACACCACGAAAATAGCTGCCACTAACAAGGTCTCGGTTTGTGGTGTGCCGGTTATCAGCCCGGCCTGCAACGGGAGCGCCAGATACACCTGGAAGGTCAGCACGTAGGAACCGATCATGGCTGCTGCAAACAGCAAGAACGGGCGGTTGGCAATGACCGCGCGCCATTGAGTGAGTACCGGCCGAGTATCGCTGCGAGTTTCAGTGCGGTCAGAAGGCAATGCGGCGAGCTGAATCACGGTCAGGATCGCGAACACTCCCGCTGCTACTGCGCAGGTGGTTCGGAAATCGAAACCCATCAATGCCAGTCCGACCAGTGGGCCGCAGAGGATTCCGGCTTGGTAGAACACATTGAACACGGCGAACGCCTCAACCCGCCGGGCGCCGGCATCGGCGGCCAGGTAGGCCCGCACGGCCGGGTTGAACAGTGCTCCCGCGAACCCTGTTGCTGCTGAGGCGATCAGCAATGCCGGCAAAGTATCTACGAGTGCCAGCGTCAGGAACCCGCCGGTGCGCAGAACACAACCGGCCACGATCAGCGGCTTGTAGCCCCACCGATCGGCCAGAGTGCCGCCGACCAGGAACATGCCCTGCTGGGAGAAGTTCCGCACCCCCAGAATCAGCCCGACTGTCCATGCGGCCAGACCCAGCGGCCCGGCGAGATAACCGGCCAGGTAAGGCATCAGCATGTAGAACCCGACATTGATGCCAAACTGATTGACCATCAGAACCTGAGAGGCCCGATCAAAAGTTCGGAACTGACCGATTGTGGCGATCATGCCGACCGCCCGATCGGGTCGGCCACCGTGGTGCACCGGGTCCAGCGGCTGACCACCCGATCCGCGGAGGTTTCGATGACATCGGGATGTGCTTGGGGAGCATGCCCTAGCAGTCCGTGCCGGCGGCAGTAATCGTCGTCGTAGATGCTGCCGTGGTAGCGCATCGGCCCGTCAGGAAAGATCGCCACGACCCGCTCTCCGGGCGCTGATGTGCGCGCCACCCACCCGGCGACCAACCCGACCGCGCCGACACTCCAACCGCCGCTGGCGTGATGCTTCGCCGCTAGGGCGCGACACGAAGCCACCGCCTCGGCGGGAGCCACCCAATGAACCTCGTCAAACGCCGAGTAGTCAACATTCGTCGGATAGATGCTCGAACCCAGACCTCGCATCAGCCGGGGCGCTGCGGGCTGACCGAAAATCGTGGACCCGATCGTATCGACACCGATCAGCCGCATCCGCGGATTATATTGGCGCAACACCTGGGACACCCCAACTGAATGACCGCCGGTTCCCACCGAACACACCAAGACATCCGCGCCCCCGAGCTGGTCGATCAACTCGCCGGCCAGACTGCGGTAGGCCGCGACGTTATCGGGGTTGGCGTACTGGTCTGGACACCACGAGCCAGGCTGGGAGGCAACGATTTCAGCGACCCGGTCCTTGCGGGCCTGCTGCCAGCCACCTTCGGGGTGCGGCTCGGTGACCACATCGACCACCGCGCCGTACGCTCGCAACATCTGATGCACAATCGGCTCAAGCCCCGTATCAGTAACAACCGTCACCGGATGCCGATACATGATCCCGGCTAGCGCGAGTCCCAAACCCATTGTGCCGCTCGTTGATTCCACGATCATCGCGCCAGGTTGCAGGTCACCGCGATAGCGTGCCCGCTCAACCATATGCAGGGCGGGTCTGTCCTTCATCCCATTAGGGTTGTGACCTTCGAGCTTGGCCCAATACCCGCTGGCATCATCGGCCGACGACTCAGGCACCCATAACAACGGCGTGCGACCCACCATCGACTGAGGTCCGCCGCCGGCCGCCGATTCTGCGGTGAGTGAGGCCGAAAGGATAGTGCTGTCCATGAAGCTGATTCCCATGTGAGGGGCGCGCACGTGGCGGCCAGGAGTTGCTGACATGCCTCCTGCAGGCACGGCCAAACAACCCGCCGCCACCCGCACGCGGGAATGTCAGCGACGAATCACACAGAGATCAGCAATAACAGCCCGACCCGGCCTTGCCGGACCAAGCCACACACCCGATCTCGGCGGAGCCCTCGACCGGTTCGAAGCGGCAACAGCTGACATCACCATTGCCATCGCGATGACCGCGACAGCCGCCAACACCCGCAACGGGTTCACGCTGCGGAGCGCCGCGACTACCCCATCGATACCCGGGTAGACCAGCTGGTGCAGTGCACCCACATGGGAGTGGTCAGCGATAACGACATGACCTGCCGACGTGTCCCCCCCGAACGGGGCCGCCTGGGCAACGATCTGGCCGTGATCGTGATCAGGAGCGTGGTGCGATGCACCGGCACGGCTACCGTGCGCGTCACCGCCAGACACAAAACTCAGCGCCGGGACACAGGCGCCCAGCACCACCAGAACCCCGATCAACCACGTCCGCGACCAGATCCAGCGTCCGTGTGCAGCATCAGTGCGGGCACGTCCGCCCCCGGCACCGCGACGACCACGAACCGACACGCCCGCCACCCTAACACCACCGCGACCAATACCCGCCGAAGGTACGTGGTGGGTCATCGCGCAGCTGCGATGTGCGTGCCGGTTTCGATTGCCCGCCATGACGTGCGGTGCCGTCGTCGGCGGCAGGACGCATTGGCACGGTTACGGTGAAGACGCTGCCGGTACCGAGTCCGCAGCTATCGGCGGTGACGTGCCCGCCGTGGGCCTCGGCCAGTGCTTTGACGATGGCCAGCCCGATGCCTGCACCGCCGCGGTTGCGGTTGCGGGCGGTGTCGGCACGGTAGAAACGCTCGAACACATGGGGCAAATGGGCGGTGTCGATCCCCTCTCCGTCGTCGGTCACGGCGATGGTGAGTCCATCGTGGTCAGCTGATGCACAGATCTCGACGTTGCCGCCGGGCGGGGTGTGCCGCAGAGCGTTGTCGAGAAGGTTCGCCAGCACCTGCGCGAGTCGGTGTGGGTCGGCCCACACCGGTGGAAGCGGACCCGCGGTCGTGGACAGGCTGACCTGTTTGGCTGCGTACCTGTCGGCGGCGGCCTGGGCTGTTTGTGCGATCACCGCCGCGGGGTCGATCCGCTGTCGGATGACCGTTGCACGTGCTTCTTCGGCTTCGGCCAGGGCGGCGACGTCCTCGGCGAACCGCACCAGGCGCAGAGTCTGGTCGCGCAGCATCGCGATGGTTTCGGAGTCAAGGGTCTTCACCCCGTCCTCAACGGCCTCCATATACGCCTCGAGCACCGAGACCGGCGTCCGGATTTCGTGCGCCAAGTCCCCGAAGAGCTGACGACGGGTGGCCTCAACCGACTCCAGCCGCTGGGCCATCTCGTTGAACGCTCGGGAAAGATTGCCGAAGTCCTCGCCTAAGTGCAGCGGTGAGACTCGTATCCCGTAGCGGCCGTCGGCGACCGCCGTCGCGGCCGCGGACACCTCGGCAACCGAGCGTTGCAGCCGTCGGCTGAGGTAGGCCGTGACCATCAGCGCGGTCAATGCCGCCACCCCGACCGCCACTGATATCGAGATCGTGGTGGCATAGCGGTAGGCCTGCTCGGCGTGGAACCGCTCACCAGAGTCATGGGTGACCCCGGCCTGAAGTAAATGCTCCCGAAACAACGGCGGGCCGACCACGGCGGCCACCACCCCGGTCGTCGCCCCACCGGCGACGAGGACGAGGGCTTGGGCGACAAGCAGGCGCGCACCGAGGCCGAACCGTTGCCGCGGCGAGTTCACGCCTGCGCGAACATCGCTCTCACCGGTGTTCACGACCCACTCGCCATCCGATATCCCACACCCCGCACGGTAAACACAAAGGTCGGATCCGCCGGGTCGTCGCGGAGTTTCCGGCGTAGATGACCCACATGGACATCGATGAGGTGGTCATTGCCCACCCACGGCTCGCCCCAGATCGCGTCCAACAATTGGCGACGACTGAACACCACACCGGGCCGCCCCGACAAAGCAGACAGGACGTCGAATTCGGTGCGCGTGAGGGCCACCGGCTCTCCGTCAAGGAGAACCTGGCGCCCGGCCACATCGATCGACAGCGGCCCAAACACCCGCAGCGGTGGCGATGCGACCGGCGGCCCGCCATGCCGACCCGCTGGTGAGCTGACGGTACGAGGCCGGCGCAGCATCGCCCGAATACGGGCTACCAGTTCGCGTGGGCTAAATGGCTTGGTGACATAGTCGTCGGCGCCTACCGACAGCCCAACCACGGTGTCGATCTCGGTGTCACGGGCGGTCAACATCACCACATACGCATCGGAAAACCCGCGTAGCTGCCGGCACACCTCGATCCCGTCAATGCCCGGCAACGCCAGATCCAACACCACGACATCCGGGTCGACCTCCCGCGCCAGCGTTACCGCGTCCGACCCGCTATGGCAGACGGTCACCTCGAACTGCTCGCGCTGCAAATAGCTGGCCAGGATCTGAGCCAGCGGCACTTCATCCTCGACGACAAGCGCCCGATACCCCGCGCCGGTCCCGGGATGAGCTGCAGTGGAGTCCATCTGTCCATAGTGCCGGTACAGCAGACGCTTCTGCGGTATTCGGGCACTGTCTCGCGATGCGCACTTCGCTGCGCAGCCAGCTCAAGAACTTCACGGCACCGATGTGAGCCTGATGCAGGCCGACAGTACGCATGTGCACTTCGCAGACGCTTTGAACCGCGACGATCGGGCCCTAATAGGACCTGATCAGCGAGCCTTCGATCGGGTAGCGGTTTGACCGAGGATGCTGATCAGCGAGCCGCTGGCTGGTCAGCACTGCTGTGCCCTGGAGTGGTTTGACTACCTAAGGCTAGATCGTGCCCCGGCTAGTTGGTGAGGTCGCCTGTAGCGCTGATGGGGTGTCGTGCCTCGAGCACTGATCCATTAGGTTGCCGCCGGGTGTCCTTCGGCTCGAATCGGTTTCACTACATCGAGCAGGGAGGCGAGCTGACGATATTCGTTGGAGACGACTGGACTGAAGATCATCACGACGTTCATCTGATGGACGCCGACGGGACCAGGCTGGCATCTCGTCGGCTACCGGAAGGGCTGGCCGGCATTCGCGGGTTCCATGAACTGGTGGGCGGCTACGCCGAGGAGCCGGCGCAGGTAGTCATTGGCATCGGAACCGACCGCGTTCTGTGGGTCGCGGCGCTGGCTGCGGCAGGTTACGAGGTGTTCGCGGTCAATCCGCTGGCGGTGGCCCGCTACCGCGATCGCCACTATGTGTCGGGGGCGAAGTCTGATGCAGCCGACGCCAAACTGCTCGCCGACTTGGTGCGCACCGACCGCCACAATCACCGCCCGATCGCCGGGGATACCCCGCAGGTGGAGGCGATCAAAGTGCTGGCCCGGGCGCATCAGAATCTGGTCTGGAGTCGCAATCGAAACACCAACGCGCTGCACAGTGCCCGGCGGGAGTACTACCCCGGCGCGCTGGAGGCATTCGACTGCCTGGCAGACCGGGATGCCCTGGCCATCCTGGGCCGCGCTCCAAGCCCCGTGAAGGCTGCTCACCTGAGTCTGTCGAAGATCCGATCCGCGCTCAAAGCCGCTGGGCGACAACGTAATCTTTATTCCAGGGCGCTGGAGATTCAGATGGCGTTGCGCACCGAGCAGCGCGCCGCCCCGGCAGCTGTCACCGCCACGTTCGGTGCGACCACCCGCGCATCAGTCGGGATCATCGCCGAATTGAACCGCCAGATCGGCGAGCTCGAGGCCGAACTGTCGACCCATTTTGAGGCACACCCGGACGCCGACATCTACCTCCCTGCCAGGACTCGGTGTCATCCTCGGCGCCCGGGTGCTCGGTGAGTTCCGGGGACGACCCGAAGCGCTACACCACCACAAAGTCTCGCAAAAATTACGCCGGAACATCACCATTGACCGTCGCGTCGGGCAAGAAATGCGGCGTGCTGGCCCGCCGCGTCCGCAACCACCGCCTCTACGACGCCATCGACCAATGGGCCTTCTGCACCCTGACCACCAGTCCCGGCGAAAGCACCTTCTACGACCAACACCGCGCCGCGGGCGACCTACATCACCAAGCACTACGCAACGGTATCGGCGTTCCTGGATGGCTGCCTACGCCACCACAGTCCCTACGACGAACATAAAGCCTGGGCGCACCGCCAAGCCACCCCGAAAACCGATGCAGCTTGACAAACTACGACCCTGGGATGTCTAGCCGGCCTCGTAGTGACGTTAGTTTGGCCGACCCCGGAGACATTCCGATTTCGGCTCAAATCAGGTACCGAGCATAGTCACTCGCAAAAAAGTGTGCGGGGAGCCTACGAGAATTTCGGCTCTCGCACGTCACCCTCAAACAGTGTAAGTTAGTGTCTTTTGTCGGATTTGGGGTGAACGAGAGCTAACCCCTTGGCTGGCTGGCCGCGCGGCTCTGGTTACCAGTTTGCGCGACTTCTTCGCGCCCGTACTCGATCAGCCGTTACACCCTAGTCGGCACCACCAGGCGCCCGACTGCGCTCATCACCATCGGTCGGCTCTGAGAGCGCGTCTTCGGCAATCCACACATCGGCCGAATTAGGAGTGTCCGCCGCCCATCATCCCGCCGCCCATCATCCCGCCGCCGCCCATCATCCCGCGCATCATGGCTGGCATGCCGTCGACGACAAAACCGGTGACTTCCCGCGCGTGCTCGCGGATGGCGCGGGTCAGATCCGGATCACTCGCGGTTTCCTCGGCAACCACGCCATTAGAGGTGAAGATGAGCTGGCGCTGATAGTCCGGAGCGCGGCGGAACAGTGTGGGCAGACTTGAACTCATGCACATTACCTCGGCGCCCTGGTCAAGGTGGGAGTACATCGCCGACACATGAGCCTGCAACTCTGCGACGAGGTCGGGGGCGCTCGATTCAGTGGTTGTACGCACGCCACCGGAAATGTTCTCGACGCTGCGTCTGAGTTCGCCGTGTCGGCTGAACATGTTCATGTATTGGCTCATCTCGCCGCTCGCAACACCGCCCATCCCTGGGCCGTTCGCGCGACCCGCCGGCAGTTCGATGACGTTGCGCAATACGTATCCCAGACCGAGGAGGCCACCCCCGGTGGCGAGCATTGCGAGCGCCGCCCGCCTCGTCAATGTGGCCATATCCGATCATCTCCGTCCTGACCCCACTGTACTCGTCAGCGCCGACACCAGTACTGACAAACGACGTTGCGCACCTCGCGCCGACCTTGTCGCCTGGCATCGCCTTGAACCGCTTGGCCCGTACGTAGACAAGCCCACCAAACGCTCAAGAAGCCACCGATCACTGGACCTCCACCTCGCCACCCTGAGGTACCCCTCAAGGAGCTCGTGGGTCTGGTCACGCTCCGCAGGAGCGTCGAACGTGACCGTCGGGAACTGTGTAAACCGTTCTGGGCGTGGACCACTCCGAAGGCCGCCCTGGTCCGGCTGACACCCAACACACCACCCTCGTCATCGCTGCCCACCTATCCATCACCCCGTGAGAAGCTTTGTGCCTCAAAAGGCAACGGGCAGAACAGCATTTTAACCGGAATCCGACGCGCGCTGGCTATTTATATCGATACCCGCCCACACCGCCAACACCGATTCGCCACCTAACGACGTGCTACTAAATACACAATGTCGGTACGGCGATGAGCAGGCTGGCGGCTACAACGGGGCCAAGCAGCACTGCGCTCGTGGCCAAGGACAACGTGATTCGAGCCCGAAGTTTTGCGGGTGGAAACAGCAGCCGCTCCACCCGCTGAGCGACACCGGATCCGGCAGCGCTCAGTGCCGGGGCTGGCACCGCGACTGCGGGGGTCAGCATCGGGCTGGGAAGGGCTAGGGCCAATAGGGCGTCGACAACGGCGTCGGCGCTATGGCGGCGAGCGGCAGCGTCATCGGCGCACATTTCGAGCAACCGGGCGACCTCGCGCGCTCCGTCGGTAAACAACCGCAGCCGCGACAGGACACGGGACAGGACGCTGGTGACGGCAAGCACCATGTGGTGGCGTCCCTTCAGGTGGGCTTGCTCGTGGGAGATCACCGCTGCGAGCTGGCTGTCATCGAGCGCCTGAAGCGCCGCGCGAGTGATCACGATGGTCGGTGGCCGCCCAGCCAGGCAGTACACCGCGCGGCGCCGGCTCTCGATGACCAGGGCGCCACCGGGCCCGGGTGGACAATCGCTGGCGGCGATCCTGGCCGCTCGGAGGTGGTCGTTGGTGCCCCGGCGCGAGAGGCGCAGCCCGATCGCCGCCCGGGCGCCGAGTATCAGCACGGCGAGGCTTGCCAGCGCCGCCAGCATCACGACGGTGATCTGCAGGGCGTCGCCGTAGCCGCCGAGTACGACCATGCGCAGACCGGCCAAGCAGCCCGTCAGCACGCGACCAAGTTGGCCCCATGACTGGATGCTCTGGATAGCGAACAGGGCTAACGCAGCCATCCAAGCCACCAGGACGCTGGCCATCGCCGCGAGCCAGGCGGTGACCGCGAGCCGCGGCGCTGCGCCGTCGAGCGTCGCCCGGTGTAGCAATGCCGGACCCAACACCGCCACGATCGTCGTGTAGGCGAGAAGACACACAGCCAGATTCATCGTCTCGACCTGCCGCGGCGGCGGATCACCGTCTTGAGTCGCTCCAACTCCTCGGAACTCATCTCCCCCACGAAGTGTGTCAAAACCGCTGCCGTGTCCTTCTCTCCGATGGCCAGCGCCTCCCTCATCAGTCCGGCGGTGTGTTCTGCATGAGTCAGCGTGGTGCGATAGCGGTAGGCCCTGCCCTCCTGATCCCGATTGAGATGGCCCTTGCGGAGCAGATTCTCCATCGTCGAAAGGACCGTGGTGTAGGCGATCTCGCGTTCGGCGCGAAGCCGGTCGAACACTTCCCGGACGGTGCCGTCACCGCCCATCTCCCACAGTTGAGCCATCACCACGGTCTCCAGCTCACCGAACACCCGCATCGACATCACCCGTTCCGTGTACAGCTTCAACACAGCACGGCCCTACTCTACTGCCTCGGTACCGAGACAAGAAGACGGCCGGCGAGTATGGGCAGCCACAGTGCGCCCGACTCTCAGAGGGCGATACACGCCAGCGGCCAGCCGCGCCAGCTGCCCACGTCCATCGTCTGACACACCTGGCGTCGGCATGCCCTCGGTGACGAATCCACTGACTTCGCTTGCATGCGCTCAGGTGGGCTTGCGTCGGACCGGGGGCCGCCGATGGCTTCACCGCGACGACGCCCGCCGCGATGAAGGTGATACGGCTCTGATGGTCGGGAGCAAGGCAAACCAAAGCCGGAAGGCTCTAACTCATGGGGTGACCTTATGGCTCCCTCGCCGAGACGGAAGTAACTCGTCGCCACCTGCTCCTGCAGCTGGGCACCAAATGAGCTCCGGGGAGTGTGATTCGGTTGTGGTGCGCACCCCTTCGGGGATGCTCTAGACGCGAGGTCGCAACTCACAGTGTCGGTTGAACATCTCCATGTACTCAAGTCGGTACGCATACCCCCACGCTGAACAGTGCGCCGTCGGTGCCCGGCACGGCTAGCGCAGCGCGCGCCGTCAACTGGGGATGGTCAGATGTCACGCCGAGGACGAGTGCCGTCACCGCGCCCACCAGAACGAGCGCACCGAAGATCATCCACAACCACATGCCCCACGTCATCATTGGCTCTCTCAGCAGTTCTCGCAGACTCCCTGTGCCACTTTTGGGCAACATCGCGGGCATCTGCGGATAGTGGTTCCACTATAGACAGTTCTACTGTCTCGGTACGGAGCCCGTAGGTAGGGATGGGGTAGGTGGAATCACGTGGTACCGCGTTTCGCCTTGGCTTTGCCCAACGCTGCCCGGAGTTTGTCCACTTCGCCGGTATCGAGTTCTGTGACGAACATGGCCAACACTCCTGCCCGGTCCGGCGTGTCGGCGAGGACGTCGCCAATGAGCTTGGCCGCGTACTCCTCTCGGCTACTGGTCGGCCGGTAATGGTAGGCCCGTCCGCGTTTCTCGCGTTCCAACCATCCCTTGTGGTGCAGGATTTCCATGACCGTCTGCACCGTCGTGTACGCGGGGTTGCGGGAGTCGCACAGCGCATCCACGACGTCGCGGACAGCGACCGCATCGGTCGACCGCCAGGCAACGTCCATGATGGCGGCTTCCAAATCGCCGAAACTGCGCATGCGGCTCCCGGTTCTCGCTGCGTCCGACAGAACCCTCTGATCGTAGTAGCCCCGCCGCGTCCCGAAGCCCATCATATACTAATCTACCTAGTAGCTTAGGTGTAGGCGAGGTTGCCGACGAAGGAGAATGGCATGGGCAAGGGGTCAAGAACGCGTGGCCCGAAGCGGCCGCCGCAGTTGTCGCGCATGAACGCCGGCTGGCCGTGGGGCACCATCGTCGGGGTGGTTGCGATCCTGGTGTTCGCTGGTGCCGTGTTCGGCTACATCTACACCGGCAGTGCCGATCAGCGGGAGCGCGAGGCCGCGCTGGCACCCTTCGAGCCGAGCGGGGCCAACCAGGATCCGTCGCTGCAGATACCCGGGGTCGTCGTGAAAAACTACAAGGGAGCCGACCACGTCGGTCCCACTGATCGGGTCGCCTACGACGGTAACCCACCCTTCGGAGGTCCCCACGACGCGTCCTGGGCCGCCTGTGACGGTGTCGTGTACTCCAAGGCGATACGGGTAGAGAACGCAGTGCATTCACTCGAGCACGGCGCGGTCTGGATCGCCTACAATCCGGACAAGATCGCTGCCGCCGACCTGGACGCCCTGCGCAGCCTCGTCGTCGGCGAGAACTACCTGTTCATGTCGCCAGTGCCGACCATGGATTCACCCATCGCACTGCAATCGTGGGGACATCAGCTCACGCTCGAGGTCGGAGACGACGAACGCATCGACGAGTTCATCAGCGCGTTGCGCACCAACCGATTCACCCATCCCGAGGTTGGCGCCACATGCGCCCCGCTGGGACCGGGCAGGTTCGACCCGGACAACCCGCCCCCGTTCGATCCGACTCCGCCGGGGGCCGACGCCGTGCCTGTTGACGGTTCGAAATGACGGCCGACGACGCGGCCGTTGATCGGTCGGCGCGGCCGCGCCGGCGCTGGCTGACCGCGCTGATCGCGGCCGCGGTGTTGGCCGCGGCCGCCCTGCTCGGCGGTGCGGGAGGCCTGCTGTTGGCCGAATCACTGGAGACTCCGCGCGGCGGTGCCGATCCCAACGGCGTCGACGTCGGGTTCTCCCAGGACATGACCGTGCACCACCAGCAGGCCGTCACCCTGGCGAGCTGGGCCCGCGATCACAGCGAAGATGCCGCGATCCGGCGGCTCGCCGGTGACATCGAGATCGGCCAATCCGACCAGATTGGTCGTATGCAGGGCTGGCTCGGGCTATGGTCGCGCCCCTCCCGCGCCGAGGGCCCACCCATGACCTGGATGGCCGGGGACGAGCACACACAGCACTGGACCGAGCCGGGCCAGTTGATGCCGGGGATGGCCACGGTCGCTGAGCTCGAACGGCTGCGCACTCTCTCGGGTACGGATCTCGACGTCTACTTCCTGCAGCTGATGATCCGCCACCATCAGGGCGGTGGACCGATGATGCGCGCCGCGATCGACGGCGCGGCCGTCGGCGAGGTCACCAACCTCGCCGAACAAATGCTTGATGCGCAAACCGCCGAAATCACGACGATGACAGCGATGCTGACCGAACGCGGCGCCGAGCCGCTCCCGCCACCGCGACGCTGACCCTCATGGGAAACGCGCTCGCGGGCGTCTGGAGTATGCGGCTGCTGGCCCGGGTGGTGCTGGCGCTGGTCGCCGCATCGCTGGCTCTGGTGGCCATCGCCCCGCTAGCCAATGCACACCCTTATCTGTTGTTCACCACTCCGGGGCTGGACAGTGCCGTTGCGGAGGCGCCGGACTCGATCGTGCTGGTGTTCAATCAGGGCCTCACCGTGGAGCCGCACGGGATCACGATTACCACCCTGCGGGGCGAACCTGTACCGGTGGCCGAGTCTCGCGCCTTCAAGGCAGGCACCGTGCTCAGCGCGGAGCTGCCCGAAAAGCTTGCGCCGGGCACCTACCGGGTGCACTGGGCCGCGGTCGGGGTTGATGGTCACGCGGTCGAGGACGAATTCCGGTTCGCCGTCGGCGCTCAGCTGGCCGGCGAGGCGGCGAATTCGGACGAACCGTTCGCCGATTGGTGTGCCGCCCTGCGCAAGTGGGGACTACTGATCGGGTTCGCACTGGCCTTCGGTGGCGTCATCGCCGAACGATTCGTTGTCGTCGCTCGTAGCGAGAACCCCACGCTGCCACCGGTGCGTCAAGTGTCGCGGTACGCAGCGATGCTGGGGCTGGCCGCCGCGGCGACCAGCGCTGCTGTCCTGGTAATCGACCTTGGCGGTGTGAGTGCGCTGTGGCAGTCCCGCCCTGGCCTGGCTGTCACGGCCGAGGCCGCCGGGTTCGCCCTGGCGATCGCACTGTTGACGTCGAGCCGGCCGCGGTGGGCGCTGGCACCCCTCGCAGTCGTAGCGCTCGCTGAGGGTGCGGTGTCCCACGGCGGCGTCGAAAGCACTCTCACGGGTGCAGC
>JAHZKD010000264.1 GCA_022600605.1 Actinomycetes bacterium | reverse complement strand
GCAGGACGAACTTCGCAAGACCATCGTCTTCGTCACCCACGACTTCGACGAGGCGGTCAAGCTGGGTGACCGAATCGCGATCCTGCAGGCCGGCTCCAAGATCGTCCAATACGACACCCCGGAAGCAATCCTCACCAATCCCGCCAACGACTTCGTCCGCGATTTCGTGGGGGCCGGGGCGGCCCTCAAGCAGCTGACCCTCAGTCGGATCCGCGATGTCGAACTGCACGAGGCGGCCGTGGCTCACATCGGTGACGATCCGGCCGCGGCAGCGCGCTCCGCACGAGCGATCGACCGGGAGCACGTGATCGTGCTGGATGCACAGGAGCGTCCGCAACGATGGGTGCCGTTGGAGGAGCTTGGCAACCCCGGATCGCTGACCAAGGTGTCGCGTGATGAGGACCTCGAGTGCGTAAATCTCGCTTCGACTCTCAACGATGCGCTCGACGAGATGCTGACGTCGTCGCACGGCGTTGTCGTGGTCACCGGCCGGCGAAACGCCTACCAGGGCGTGATCCGGGTGGAGACCATCATGGATGCGATCTCCGGCGGGCGTAGCGCCGTGCGGGCGGGGGAGCCGACCCGGTGACCACAGCGGTGACGGACCGCGACGGCGCTGAGCTCGACCGCGCCGCGGCCGACGGTGGAGCCCGACGGCTCGGCCTCGGCCGCTGGATTCTGCAGCCGCTGGCGTGCGTTGCGGCGGTGGCCGGTTGCCTCATCTACGTTCAGCTCGCCGACGTCTCCGTATCAGAGCAGCGGTCGCTCGGGGTGCCGAACCTGCTGACCCTGCTGCAGGAACACCTGACGGTCAGCCTGGCGGCCACTGTGCTGACGTGCGTGATCGCGATACCGCTGGGGATAGCCCTGACACGCGGTGGCATGCGGCGTTATTCCAAGCCGATCATCACCGTCGCTGGCTTCGGACAGGCCGCGCCGGCGATCGGACTGATCGCACTCGGCGCCGTGATCTTCGGCATCGGTCCGCTGGGCGCCGTCGTCGCCCTCGTCGTTTACGGCGCCCTTCCGATTGTGGCCAACACCGTCACCGGTCTTGATGGCGTCGATCCGCGCCTGGTGGAGGCCGGACGTGGAATGGGAATGTCAAGTACAGCAACGCTGCTGCGGGTGGAACTACCGCTGTCGATGCCGGTGATAATCGCCGGGGTCCGCACTGCGCTGGTGCTGATCGTCGGTACCGCCGCGCTGGCGTCGTTCACCGGATCTGGCGGATTGGGTCAACTGATCACCACCGGCATCAAGCTGCAACAGACCGTCACGCTGATCGTGGGCGCCGTTCTTGTTGCCGCGCTAGCGCTTTTCATCGATTGGCTGGCGCGCGTCGTCGAAATGCTTGCCGCGCCGAAAGGGCTGTGATCAGCATGCAGGCTTCCGTCGTGGGATCGCCTCACCGTCGGCACCGCCGTGGCCTGAGGATGCTCATCGGGAGCGTCGCCGCGGCTGTGGCGCTGGTCGGCTGTGGGCTGGAGTCCGCGAGTGGGACGGTGCTCCAGGCGGAGCCGGGGTCGATCCAGCACTATGACTCACTCGACGGCGTCAAAATCACCGTGGCGGCAAAGGATTTCACCGAGCAGTTGATCCTCGGCAACATGCTGTCGATCATCCTCAACGCCGCCGGCGCGGATGTCACTAACATGACCAACACCCCGGGCAGCTTCGGCGTCCGACAAGCCCTGATCAGTGGCGACGCCGACGTGGTGCCGGAGTACACCGGCACCGGGTGGATCAACTACCTGGGTCACGAAGACCCCATCAAGGGCTCGGAAGCGCAGTGGCGCGCGGTCAACGAGGAGGACCAGGCCAACGGGCTGACCTGGCTTCCACCTGCGCCGATGAACAACACCTACGCCTTCGCTATTCGGGAGTCAGCCGCTGAGCGACTCGGGGTCACCAAGCTCTCAGATCTCGCCAAGCTACCCCGGTCGGAGTTGACCTTCTGCGTAGAGAGCGAGTTCGCCAGCCGCAACGACGGATTCGTGCCGATGCTGGAGACCTACGGTCTGTCCAAAGCCGACCTGGGTGATGTGATAACGCTCGACACCGGTGTCATCTATACGGCAACTGCTCAGGGCGAATGCAACTTTGGTGAGGTGTTCACCACCGACGGTCGAATTCCGGCGTTGGACCTGCGAGTGCTCGAGGACGACAAACAGTTTTTCCCGCTTTACAACCTCACCGAAGTGGTCAATTCCGATCTGCTCGCAAAGCACCCGGAGCTGGCAGAGATCTTCGGGCAGCTGAACCCGAAACTCACCAACGACGTGATGTTGGCCCTCAACGCCAGGGTCGATAACGACGGCGAAGATCCCGCGTTGGTAGCGCGGTCCTGGCTGATCAAAGAGGGATTGCTGTCCTAGGGCGAACTACGCCGCACCGATGATCCAGCCCCTGGCCTGCTCGATCTGATCCGCCGGGAACGAGCGAATCTCCGCAGTGATGAAGTGGGACGCCAGGTGCTCGGCGAAATCGCCGAGGTGCGAGTCGGTGACGACGGCAACCTTCTTGACATGCTTTTGGTGATCGCGCACAAATCGTATGTGAGTCACCAGGGCCCCGAAACTGTCCCAGCCGGGAAAGTGGGGCGCGTCGATGATGAGGCCGGCGAGATCGCCGCCGGCTTCGATTTGGGGGTCAACAACTTTGGCCAGTTCGGCAAAGTCGTTCTTGTCCAGCGATGACTCCGGCCTAACCCTCAGGACGGAGTGTGCGGTGTCCAGTTCATAGTCGATCATCTCTGCTCCTCGCTCGTGGACGTCTCTTCAATCGTCGGGCTTGCGCGGGCCGGACGGCAGCAGAACAAAGACACCTTGCGGAGGGCCTTTGGTCAGTTCTCGCCGGCAGGTACCGCGCCGCTGCCGCTCTGCTCTCCCGTCCGGTCGAGGACACGGTAGGCCAGAAGTTTCACCCGGTCGGTGACCAGTGCCCATACCAGGGCGTAACCCCAGACGAATAGGGCCCAACCCCAGCCCAGGGGGGTCATGAACAGTCCGTAGACGGCGATGACAGTGGCGATGCACTGGGTGCCCAGCACGGCGATCCATAGGACGGGGGCCGGCTGGATCGACCAGAACGGGCCTCGGGTGCGGGTCAGGAAAATCGTCAGGTGCCCGGCCACCGACAACATGAGATACATCATCGTCTGCAGCTGCGGACGGCCCAGTTCGAAGACTCGATCGCCTAGAAAGAACAGCCCGAAGGCGGCGACCGGCCCGACCACACCCAGGACGCTGGCGATCCCGAGCACGGTCCGCATGTCCCAGACTTCGGGCCGGTCCCGGTAGCGGACACGGTCGTAGGCGATGGACAGGATCGCACCGTCGTTGAGCAGCGCGAGAATCACGATCATGACTGCGGTCAGGGGGTAAAAGTTGAACACGAGGATGGTCAGCGTGATGAACAGCAGCACGCGCAGCGTTTCGGCGATGCGGTAGATCGCATAGCTGTTCATTCGTTGGAAGATCCGTCGGCTTTCGCGGATCGCGTCGATGATCACCGACAGACCGGGAGTCAGTAGCACGATGTCGGCGGCGGCCCGGGCCGCATCGTTGGCGCCGGACACCGCGATACCGCAGTCGGCCTGCTTCAACGCGGGCGCGTCGTTGACACCGTCGCCGGTCATCCCGACGATATGGCCCCGATGCTGCAG